>NZ_CP147846.1:3910036-4210808 GCF_037327425.1 Rhodococcus sovatensis
TCGAGCCAATTGGCCACCACCCACGACGGGTTCCCGAGCGCATGGTCGGCGAGCTGGGCGTACTCGTCGAGGACGTACGGGCGCACGATGGTCGTGATCTGCAGCCACGCGTCGCCTGCCTTCGTGGCCAAGATGAGCAGTCCGCCGAGGCATACCGACCTGATCCCGCTCACGTCTCTGTGCCACACCGTGTACACCGCGAGGCCGGCCAACACGATGACTGCGCCGTTGCCAACAGCGAACGGTCGGCCGGCGTCGAGTCTGAGAATGGCGCCGACGACATCTATTGCCACGGCCAGGGACAGCGCCCAGATCCGCGTCCGGACGTTCACCCCGACCAAAGCCAACGCCAGGCCGCCCCACGGGACAGCCATCGACTTCGGGGTTCCGGCGATGTCGTTCCACATACTTGGAACGGGGCCTGGGAACCCTTTGATCATCGCCGCAATCTGCAATGCACCGAGGAACAGCACGACGGCGACGGCACCGAGTCCATACAGGCGCAGGTTGCTGCGCCCATCCGAGCGCCCATCCGAGCGCGCAGCCGCGCGTGTCTTCCTCTCATCCCCCTGCAGCACGCCGCTTATCGTAAACGGTAGATGAACAGTTGTTTACATCGAGACGGTCACGATTGTTTCAAATCGGTGACGAGCGACTCGACGACCGCGCGCAGATCTCCGTCCGATTCGGCGGCGACGCGTCGCTGCCGCTGATACGACGCACCACGCCGGGGGATGTCGGCGACCGAAGCGAGTTCGTCAGCACATCCGAGACGAACCGCTGTCGGAGTCAGCCGCTCGAGTAGATCGTTCAGATCGTCGGTGACGAGGCGTTCGTTGCTGTTCGCGTCGAGGATGATCTCGGCGTCGAGCCCGTAGCGTGCGGCCCTCCACTTGTTCTCCTGAACGTGCCACGGTGGCATGCTCGGGAGCTGTTCGCCTGCTTCGAGGCGCTCGTCCAGATCGACGATGAGGCAGTGCGTCAGGGCAACCAGCGCGGCCAGCTCACGTTTGGTGGACGCGCCGTCGCACACTCGAACCTCGATGGTCCCCCACCTCGGAGCGGGTCGGATATCCCAGTGCAGGCCGCCGAGTTGTTCTATGACGCCGGTTTTCATCTGGTCGCGGACGAAACCCTCGAACTGTGCCCAGTCCTCGAACTGAAACGGCAGACCTGCGGTGGGGAGCTGCTGAAACATCAGCGCCCGGTTGCTTGCATAACCGGTGTCGTTGCCGGCCCAGATCGGCGACGATGCCGACAGCGCCAGCAGATGAGGGTACTGAAGCAGCAACGAGTTGAGAATCGGAAAGACCTTGTCCTGGGACGAAACCCCGACATGGACGTGCACGCCCCAGATGAGCATCTGCCGTCCCCACCACTGGGTACGCGCGATCAGCTCGTCGTAGCTCGGGGACCTCGTCAGCACCTGGGTCGACCATTCGGCAAACGGGTGCGTTCCAGCGGAGACAAGTTCGATTCCCAGTGGATGTGCCGCTCGACGAACGAGATCGAGTGATTCCCCGAGGTCGTCCATCGCCTCGCCGACGTTCTCACACACACCGGTGACGAGTTCGACCGTGTTGCGGAGAAGCTCCTTGGTAACCCGAGGGGTCTCGGAGCCGACCAACTCGGTGATGCCGTCCATGACCTCGGCAGCCGAATTGACGAGGTCGAGTGATCCGTTGTCCACCAACGCAATTTCCCATTCGACGCCGAGAGTCGGACGGGGCGAGCTGTTGAAATGGATGGCAGGAGCGGAGCCCGCGGAGCGACCAGAAGGCACAGGAGCGGAGCCCGCGGAGCGACCAGAAGGCACAGGAGCGGAGCCCGCGGAGCGACCAGAAGGCACAGGAGCGGAGCCCGCGGAGCCGGGCGGGCTTGTGGGGGTCACCTAGCCCAGGACCGCGCAGGCGACGCGCCCGCCGGCATCTCCGGTCGTCATAGTGGTCATGTCGGGCACTGAGGCGCCGTCGGCCAACGTGTAGCGGGGCGGGATGTTCGCGAAGTTGTCCGCTCCTGCGTGGATGATGATCGAGCGTCCACCGTCGGCGCGCAGGTCGTCGAGCGTCACCGCGTCGGTCGTCGTGACGAGCTTGCCCGTGCCGTCTTGGCCGACCTGCAGTGACGTGAGGTCTCCGCTGGCGGGATGCTCGGTGCGGCCGTCGAGCTGGAGGTGCCCTCCTGCGGACAGGAAGTCACCGGGCGCGCCGCCTGCTGGAGCAACCGAATTCGGTTCGCATACGCCGGTGGCGTGAATGTGAAGTCCGTGGAAGCCGGGAGTCATGTCCTCGGCCTCGACGGTGATGACCAGGTGATCGTTCTCTTCGACGATGGAAACGGTGCCGACTGCGGTGCCCTCGGCGTTCTCGAACTCTGCTTCCATCTCCGACTCCGGAGCGTCTGCTGCCACGCCTTCTGCGCTCGGATCCTCGTGGCCCGTCCACACCGGCGGCGTCGTGCCGGGCACGTCGGACGGCGTTTCGGGAGCGGTGCACGCGACCAAGCCGAACGCAGCGACGGCGACGAGAGGTGTCGCGAGGCGCAAGGAGCGGAATCCCGATCGGGCTGTACTGGTCGGTGCCATGGAAAAAGCTCCTTCGTGGGGCCGGCTGGACGTTGCGTCGATCATAACTATGCCCGGTAGTAGTACTTCACTCACAGTGTTGTCGAGACAGAACTGCGTTGTTGGAGCAGAACCGTCACTGGGTGACCATCACGATCACGCCGTTGCCGAAGCCGGTGATGGTGGCAGGCAGTGCTGCGGCTCTCGCACCGAGCTGCTGGGCGATCTCCTGGGCTGCGTCGTCGGCGCCTGCAGCGGTGCCGTAATAGACGGTGGTTGACGCGACCTGGGACTCGGCGTAGTTGCCGGTCTCGGTGATCGTCCACCCTTCGGCGGTGAGTGTCGCAGCGGTGCTGGCGGCGAGTCCGGATACGTCACTGTTGTTGAGGACTCGCACCTCGACGTCCGACGGGTCGGCCGAGGTCGTGGGCGCAGATGATGTCGCCGAGGTGGACGCGGGTGGCGCTTGCGCGGCCTGCGATGTCGCGGGTGCCTGAGCTACCTCGCTCGTCGCATCGGGTGCCGCTGCTTCTTCACTGCCGTCCGAGCCGGTCAACGACAGTGCACCGATCGCCGCAAACAGAATTGCGAGCGAAATGAGGACCATTGCCAATGCGCGGAGCGGAGGGCCGGACGATTCCGGATTGGGACTGCTCACACTCGAAGACACTAGTTGATCGGCCGCCGGCTCCCTCGCCCCCCGAATGCCTACTTCAGACCTCGAAGCCGAGTCGCCGGGCAGCGCGAGCCTTCTGCCTACTTGCGCGGAGTCTGCGCAGCCGCTTGACCAGCATCGGATCCGCGGCAAGAGCCTCGGGACGATCGACCAGAGCGTTCAGGACCTGGTAATAGCGTGTCGCCGACATCGAGAAGAGCTCTTTGATGGCTTCTTCCTTCGCGCCGGCGTATTTCCACCACTGACGTTCGAACGACAGGATGTCATGCTCGCGTCGAGTCAGTCCGTCTTCGCCGACCTCGTTGATGTTCTGGGATTTGTCAGACTGCTGAGACTGGTTCGAGTCACGCGCTGCTGCGCCGTCCATTCTCACTCCTCGACTTCTCGGATCCGCTCGCCGAGCGAATCCCTACTCTGTGCGTGTGCCGCTGCCCGTACCCTAGTTCCTGCTGCCCTGAATGCTGCCCGTGCCATGTCAGCCCCCCTCGAACCGCGTCGACGGACCCGAAGGCGGGAAGCCGGCACGAATTACACGCGTGTGTTTCGGTCCTTATTCAACCACGGTGAGCACGAGCGGACGGCCGCTCACGGTAGTCGCGGCGAGTCGCGCGCGTTCACCGCGTGCACGCTCCTCGACAGAACGCCAGTATTCTTGTCGACCATGGCAATTCTCCCGATCCGGATCGTCGGCGACCCGGTACTGCACACCCCCACCCAACCTGTCACTCAGTCCCCCGAAGAGCTCGCCGACCTTATCGCGAATATGTACGAGACGCTCGCCGCCGCGAACGGTGTCGGGCTTGCCGCGAATCAGGTCGGCGAACCGCTTCGGCTGTTCATCTACGACTGCCCCGACGAGGGGCCCGACGGCACGTTGGTCCGTCGCCGAGGCGAAGTGATCAACCCGGTCCTTCAGACGTCCGCGATTCCCGAGACCATGCCCGATCCCGATGACGACGACGAGGGTTGCTTGTCCGTACCCGGCGAGCAGTACCCGACAGGCCGCGCCGACTGGGCACGGGTCACCGGCACCGACGCCAACGGAGACCCTGTCGATATCGAGGGCAAGGGCTTTTTTGCGCGGATGCTGCAGCACGAGGTCGGACATCTCGATGGATTCCTGTACGTGGACGTACTGATCGGGCGGAATGCACGAGCCGCGAAGAAGGCCATCAAACGCGCCGGATGGGGCACACCAGGTCTGTCCTGGATCCCCGGCACAGTGGAGGATCCGTTCGGCCACGAGGACGACTGAGTGGCCGACGCAGTCGCGGTCGGTAGCCGCGTCACCATGCGGTACCGACTGCCGCCCGGTCACAGCCATCCGATGACCGACGTCATTGGCTCGTTGATCGATTACGACGATTCGGTGGTGGCGGTCAAGGCGTCGGACGGCCGCGTCGTGCGAATCTCTCGGGATCGAGTCGTCGCGTTGAAGGCCCTCGGACCTCGACCGATTCGTACTTCCGAAATCAGGTCGCTCGAACGAGCTGCCGCTGATGGGTGGCCGGGAGTCGAGCAGGAGTGGATCGGCGGTTGGCTGATGCGCGCCGGTCACGGATTCACCGGACGGGCGAATTCGGCGGCACCGCTGGAACCGCAGGCAACCGTCGCCGATCTCGATGCGATCGCCGAGTGGTTCAGCTCGCGCGGACTGCCGACCGTGCTCCTACTTCCCGATCGTCTCGGCTCGGTGCCCGCTGGTTGGTCGACGCGTGACGAGACTCTGGTGATGGCCGCCGACATTTCGCGCCTCGAGCTGCCGCAGGAGACGGTGTCGGTGATTGTCGAGGCACCCGACGACGATTGGCTGGGTCTGTATCGCTACCGCGGGCGTCCCCTCCCCACAGATGCTGTCGAGGTCATCTCGGCTGTGCACGATGGTGTGACGGGCTTTGCCCGCATCGGAAGCGCAGCGTTGGGCGTGCTTGCGATCGGCCGTGCCGCTGTGACGTCCGGGCCTGACGGTCGCCGCTGGGTCGGCCTGACGGCCGTGGAAGTCGCCGAAGCGCATCGCCGCAACGGTCTCGGCACCAGGATGTGCGGTGAGCTCGTCGCATGGGGACGAATCCAGGGCGCGACGCACGCATATCTCCAGGTGGCGGCCGCCAACGCGGGCGCGGTCGCGATGTACCGGGAACTCGGGTTCGTCGAGCATCATCGGTATCGCTATGCGGCTCCGCCGCAGTGGCGCGATTAAGCGCGTTGGCGTGCACTCAACCGTGCCACTGATCCGGAGGGTCGGGGCCGTGTCGGAGACCTCGAGTAGTCTCTCCCTCGTGCGATTTGCTACTTGGAATGTGAACTCCGTCCGCTCTCGGCAAGATCGAATCGTCGACTGGCTGCAACGGTCCGACGTCGACGTCTTGGCTATGCAGGAGACCAAGTGCAAGGACGCGCAGTTCCCGTACGAACGTTTCACCGAGATCGGGTACGAGGTCGCCCACGTCGGCCTCAGCCAGTGGAACGGTGTCGCATTGCTCTCCCGGGTCGGCCTCGATGACGTGCAGATCGGCTTCGAGGATCAGCCTGGCTTCAGCAAGGACCCCGAGGTCGAAGCTGTTCGCGAAGCGCGCGCTATCGGAGCTACGTGCGGCGGCGTCCGCATCTGGAGCCTGTACGTTCCCAACGGCCGCGAGTTGGCGGATCCCCACTACACGTACAAGCTCGAGTGGCTGGCGAAGCTGCGGGCCGACGCGCAGGCCTGGCTCTTGTCGGACCCACAGGCGCAGATCGCGTTGGTAGGCGACTGGAACATCGCCCCGACCGACGACGACGTCTGGGATCCGGCTCTGTTCGAGGGCAAGACTCACACGTCGGTGGCAGAACGCGATGCGTTCGAAGCATTCGGCGAGGTCGGATTCACCGAAGTGACACGTCAGTTCACGCCCGAGCCGCGGACCTACACCTACTGGGACTACACCCAGCTCCGGTTCCCGAAGAAGCAGGGCTTGCGCATCGATATGGCGTTGGCGTCCCCGGCTCTTGCCGCACGAGTGTCAGGCGCATCGATCGACCGTGACGAGCGCAAGGGCAAGGGTGCGAGCGATCACGCACCGGTCGTCGTCGAGATTTCCTGACGCTCGAACGTCCGGGCGGCCAGCAGCACAGCGCCGGCGAGGATCAGCAACCCGTGGGCGATCCGCATCCACGGCGGAGCGAAGAACTGTGGCAGGAACAGCACGAACCCGGCAGCGAACACCCAACCCTGCCAACACGCAACTCGTCGAGCCACTAAAAAAGCCCCGATTGCGATTGCGACCAATCCGACGCCGAACATGACCGACTGGGTCATCCCGTAGCGAATGGGCTCGGCGAGGTCCATCGCGCCATAGTTGCCGGTATCCAGCGCGTCGGCGCCGAGGACATTGAGCGCGAACGTCTCGGCGCCGTAGTAGGGCAACACCAGTGCGACGCCGATCAACGTCGTCACATCGGCGGCTGTGCCGACGTTCAGCGCCCGAAGCGCAAGAACAAGTGTGATGAAACCGATCATCGCGCTGACGTGCGCGACTATCCACAGCGGTGACGCGAACGCGTCGGCGCCGGCTCGTCCGAGTTCCGACGAGTACGGGCGCAGTATCGGATAGATCGCGAAAAGGACACCCGCGCCCACGAGTAATGCAGCTGCCGATCGTTGCCTGTCCACCCGAATACCCCTCCCTCGCGAGAGCGTCGCTCTCTCATGCGAGCAGTATTCACGACAATGGAGGCCGGTTCAAGAGCACCGCTCTCGCGGGGCTACGAGAAACGCGACCGTCACGCCACCAGATCCAGGTACTCCAGATTTCGAGCGAGATAGCGTCGCACGTAGGTGCAGACCGGGACTATCCGCCAGGCGCGGTCGCGAGCGGTATTCAGAGCCCCGCGGACGAGCACACCCGCCCAGCCTCGGTCGCCGAATTCTTCTTTGACGACCGTGTGCATGAACGCGACGGAGTCATTGTCCGCCTCGCGGTACCCGAGAATTCCGATCAGATCATCGCCGACGAACAGGTCGAACCTGCTGTACGCGGCGTTGTCCTCGATACGCACCGACGAGGCGACCGCCGGGGGGTTCGAGAGATCGACTTTATTGTGATGCATTTCACCATGAGAACAGTGGTCTGCATCGGTCGCCGTGCGACCGGTGAATCGGATAGCAATTCGACGCCACGTCGAGTTGCAACCGTTACGTCAGAGGGAGCGACGCGTCAGAGCGGAACGACGAGGTCTGCATAGTCCGGATTCGCAGCAACGAATCGTTGGACGTACGTGCAGACCGGCTTCACCTTCCATCCATACGACCGAGCACTGTCCAGCGACCGGCGAACGAGAATGGCGGCGAGGCCCTGATGCCCGAAGTCCTCGGTGACGACGGTGTGCATGAACGAGACGACGTGGGTCCGACCGCGTTTGACAGGGGCCTCGACCTCGTAGAAGCCGACGATTCCGACCAGATCACCGTTGAGCCTCAACTCGAAGCGGTTCTGGTCGGTATTGATGGAAACATCGGCACTGGGGGTACTGGCAAGCATGGGTCACCTCCTTTGCGTAGGTGGATGGTGATGCGAAGATTTCTAGTAAATTGTGACGTGCACCACTATTAAACATGCGATCACTGAGCTTGTCACCCGTTTGTACCAACAAACCTTCGGTTGCGTAGGTATGAAACGTACTTGCAACACTCGCACTGGTAGACGTCACAGATGGTCCCGACCGATGTTGTGATGCAACAACATTCATAGCGGACTGCGCATCTGTCGCTGTGAGTTACACCGCTCCCGGTACTGTCAACGATCGTGAAGTTCCTACCGCTGACACCCAACGGCTCGACCCCCGTACGCGCGCTCACCATCGCCGGTACCGACTCCGGTGGTGGCGCAGGAATACAAGCCGACAGTCGAACGATGGCGATGTGTGGCGTCCACGCGTGCGTTGCCGTTGCCGCCGTTACCGTGCAGAACACGGTCGGTGTGAGTGGATTCCATGAGATCCCGCCACATGTGGTTGCCGACCAGGTACGCACGGTCGTCGGCGATATCGGAATCGGAGCATCGAAGACCGGCATGCTCGCGTCCACCGCAATCATCGAAGCCGTCACGTCGGTGTGCGTCGAGGTCGGGATCGGCAGAGACGCCTCGATCCCCCTCGTCGTCGATCCTGTGTGTGCATCGATGCACGGCGATCCACTCCTACACGCCGAAGCGCTCGACGCCATCAGGAACACGCTGTTTCCGATCGCGACAATCGTGACGCCGAATCTCGACGAAATCCGCCTGATCACTGGAATCGACGTCATCGACGATGCCACTGCACGTCGGGCTGCGGAGGCCCTTCATGCTCTGGGCGCCCAGTGGGCACTGGTCAAGGGCGGACACCTACGGACGTCGGACAACAGCACCGACATTCTGTTCGACGGCGACACGATTCTCGAGTTCACGAGCCCGCGCATCGATACCGGGAACGATCATGGCGGCGGCGACACTCTGGCGGCGGCGATCACCTGCGCCCTGGCCAACGGGTATTCGGTTCCCGACGCGGTCGCGTTCGGAAAGGACTGGGTCACCGAATGCCTGGCTGCGTCGTACGACCTCGGCGCGGGGCACGGCCCGGTCTCACCGCTGTGGAGACTCAGCCGATAGGAGGGGCCTTCTCAGCTCGAGGCGACGGCGATGCCACCAAGCGCAGAATCTTCAGGTCCTCGGGCACCCCGCTGAGTTTCGGCGCAAAGAAGCCGCGCCGATATGGACGCGCGGCCAGATCGAGCGACTCCAGCGTCCCAGCCGGCAGTGCATCGAGCGCGACCTGGGAGATCATCAGGTTGCCATTGCCCCCGGTCTGCATCACTCGTGCGGCCACTGTGACGTCGACGCCGAGCCAATCCGACCCGATCTGGCGAGGACTGCCGGTGTGAATACCCACCCGCATCGTCGGCGTGAAGCCGTTAACACTCACCTCCTCGAGCGCGGCACGCGCATTCACCACAGCTTCGAGGGCCTTGTCCGGTCGATAGAAGACCGCCATGATGCCGTCGCCCAGTCGCTTGACGACGTGGCCACCGGAAGTGGCAACGGCCGGCTCGACGGCCTTCGAGACTTTGCGCAACAAGGTGAGGGTGTCAGCATCGCCCGCAACGAGTGACCACGACGAGAACCCGACGAGATCGGTGAAGACGATGGTGACGTCGCGTTCGCCGCGACCACGGCCAGTTCGTTCGAGCACCGCCTGCCACACCTGCAGCGCACCGAGTCCGACCTCGCGAGACGCCCCGGGCTCGTCGTCGAGAAACTTGTCCGCGGCGCGCGCGACCGCCAGTGCGGAACCCGGGCCTGCCATGGACAACGGATCGCCGAATGTCGGATCCCCGGGAAGCACTCGCCTGACCCGACGTACGACATCGACGATCGCTGGGCTGCGATTCACACCGCGCACCCACTCGATCGTCGACGCCACGTACGGATTCATGAAACCGAGCGTAACCGACGGTTACACATAACTACTTCTCAGCTCGGGCCTCTGCGCGGGCAGCGCCGACCGGAACGCCGTTGGGCCCTTCGACCGATTGAGCATAGGTGCCGATACCGAAACCGACCGCCGAGGCGTACTCGGCCAGCGCCTCTCTGTCGACGTTCGCCAGGGTGTCCTCGGCCGTGTGGTAATTCTGGTCGAACGTTTCACCTGCTGTGCCTCCCCACTTCTCGGCCTGCTCAGGTGTCTTCTCCTCGTCTGCGCCCGTGAAGACCCCCCCTGCGGGGATTCCGACCTCGATGAACGGGCCGTAGTCGGAGCGGCCGTCGAAGTCGGTTCCGTCGGCTGCGATGCCCTCTTGCAGTAGGCGCTCAACGAAGACCCGCTCGATCGCGTCGGATCCGGGAGGCCCGGCGGGCGCTCCTACCTGGTCGGAGTCATCCCCGTCGTAGGCGAGGTAGCCGGCGTTGTGCGAGCCGATCATGTCGAAGTTCAAGTACAGCGCGATGTTCGCCTTGTCCTCGTCGCTCAGTCCCTCGACGTACTTAGCGGATCCTACGAGTCCAAGCTCCTCGGCCCCCCAGAACGTGAAACGGACTGCATTGGTGACTTCCGGTTCTGCGCCCAATTGCAACGCCGATTCCAGGATTGCTGCAGTACCAGTGCCGTTGTCGTTGATACCCGGACCCTCAGGGACGCTGTCGAGGTGCGCACCGGCGACGACAACGTTCGACCTATCCCCGGTTTTGGTCTGCGCAATGATGTTGCGGCTCTTGGTTGTCGTGGTTTCGGTATCGAGCGTCAGCGTCAGTTCCGGTGCTGCCGCCACGATGGGTCCGTCTTCCTGGCTGACGCCGCCGGTAGGAATTTTTGCGACATCCGCCCCGCCGAGGGTGCTGCCGTCGAGAGGACCGGGTTGGTTGTTGACCACCACCACCGCTGCCGCGCCGAGGTCTGCGGCGATGGTCTGCTTGGCGCTGAACGGGCATACGCCACGATTGACGACGACGATGGCACCCGCAAGGTCGAGACCGTCGTAATCCGTTGCCTCACAACCGGGTGATTCGTCGGCCGGCGCGGCGACGACGCGCGCCGTGATCCCGCCTTCCGGGGTGGACGGCGAGTATTGCAGTGCCGCTACGGAAATCTGCTGATCACCGGCGGACAACAATTGGGTGTCGGCTGCGAACTGGTCGAATTCGAACTCCGGCGTTTCTACCTCGAAACCCGCTGCATCCAACTTGCTCTGTACGTAGTCGACGCTGGCGTCGTATCCCGAGGTACCAGCCGCTCGATTTCCGTTGTTCTCCGACGCAATTCGCTCGAGTTCCTCGAGATGACCTACAACGGCATCCTCGGTGATCGCATCGGCCAAGCCTTGACCGTCCGCGGTCGAAATGGGAGACGGTACGGAAACGGCCGGCTGCTCGGCCTCCTCGGATGTATCCGTAGAGGACGAGCAACCGGCCAGCACCAGGGCGCCGACTGCGAAACTTGCAAGTAGGTTCATCCTTCGCATGCAAGCACCCTAGCTGCAACCAGGTCAGGCGTCTCGGCGATTGACCACGAACACCGCAAGCCCGAACACGATCGCGGTGAAGCCGATGAAGTAGATCAGGCTACCGATCGGACCCCAGTGGAAGTCGATCCCGCCGTCGGATCCAAGGAAGTGACTCGCGTTGAGCCACGGGAGGAACGGCTGAATCGCACGGCCGACGGATCCGAAGAGTCCGAACAGATTCTCGACGACCAAGGGCCACAGGAGGAGCAGAGCAATCGCACCTGCGGACTGACGGAGGAGCGCACCGACGCCGACGGCAACGACGATCTGCAGGAAGGCGAGGATGGCGGTTCCGTAGATGACCCGCCAGGTTCCGTCGACATCGAAGCTCAGCATTGCTCCCGCGTCCGGTCCGGCGAGGGCCTTCGCGAGGTAGAACGCGCCGAGGCCGAGGACGAAGCTCAAAACGAAGCCGAAGACACCGATCAGCAGCGCTTTGACCGCCAACACCGAGGTGCGGTTCGGAATAGCCTGGAACGTAGTCCGGATGACGCCGAACCGGTATTCGCTCGTCACCGTCAGGGCCGCCAGGATCATCAGAACCATGACGCCGAAGCCACCGACGCCACTTCCGACTGCGTCGAACACTGTGGGCAAGTACGGATCGAAGTCGGGGGTATTCCCTGCTGCCACATCGTTGTTGTACGAGTCGAGGCTCAACTTCGAGGTGAATCCAACGATTGCGCCCAGACCCAGACCGAGGACGACGACGGCAATGGTGCACCACCACGGCGACTTCGTCGAGGTGATCTTGATACGTTCTGCTGCCAATACACCCATCAGAGTGCACCTCCCATGGATTCGGCTTCTACGCCGTGATATTGAACGTCGTCGCCGGTGAGCTTCATGAACGCTTCCTCCAACGATCCACGCTGCGAGGACAATTCGTGAAGGACGATGCCGGACCTGCCTGCGATATCACCGATGGCTTCGGTTGTGGAGTTGACCACGACCAACGAAGGCTGCAGTTCCTTTCCGGCGCCCGGCTCGCGAACCGTGAGCCCCGCGGAAGTCAGTGCACTACGAAGCGCATCGAGCTGCGGACTTCGAACCCGCACCGACGCTTCGGAGGCGTGATCGATGAAGCTCTGGACCGACGAGTCGGAGATGAGCTTTCCGCGGCCGATGATCACGAGATGCTCTGCGGTCTGGGCCATCTCGGACAACAGGTGGCTCGACACGAGCACCGTTCGACCTTCGGCGGCGAGGCGCTGCATGAACTTTCGAATCCAGACGATGCCCTCGGGGTCGAGGCCGTTCACCGGCTCGTCGAACAACAGAACTTTGGGATCTCCGAGAAGGGCGCCAGCGAGTCCGAGTCGCTGAGACATACCGAGCGAGAATCCACCGGCGTTCTTCTTGGCGACCTCGCTCAGACCTACGAGGCGCAGGACTTCCTCCACCCGCGACTTCGGAATCCCGTTGGACGCTGCCATCCATTCCAGATGTGCTCGCGCAGAACGGTTGGGGTGCACCCACTTGGCGTCGAGAAGCGCTCCGACGGTACGCAGTGGCTGCTTGAGTTGGTTGTAGGGCTTACCCTCGATCAAGGCGTGGCCGCTGGTAGGGCGGTCCAATCCGAGGATCATCCGCATGGTCGTCGACTTACCCGCACCGTTGGGTCCGAGGAAGCCGGTCACAATTCCTGGCTTGACGGTGAAGGTGAGGTCTTCTACAGCCTTCACCGCTCCGTATTGCTTGGTCAGTCCTGCCACTTCGATCATGGCGCTAACCCTCTCGCACCGACAGGGCCGAGCACATCGCCCGCGAGTCTCGACCTTGGTCATCCTTTTGGATGATGGGCCGTCCCGGCCCAGTGCACGATCTGGGCCGTCCCGGCCCAGTGGCACGGTTGAGTGCACCCCGATGCACTCAACCGTGCCACTACGCCGAAGGCGAACTCGCCTGAGCCCAGAACCGCTTCGGAATCCGGCCGGCTCGACGAGCCTCGTACCCGGCCGACACCGCATGCCGCATCGCCGACGCCATCAACGCGGGATCTTTCGCGCGGGTGACAGCGGTCGCGAGAAGGACCGCATCGCACCCCAGCTCCATGGCCAGCGCTGCATCGCTCGCGGTTCCGATCCCCGCGTCGAGGATGACGGGCACCGACGCGGCGTCGACGATCATCTCGATGTTGTGCGGGTTGGAAATGCCGAGACCAGTTCCGATTGGCGCACCGAGCGGCATGACGGCCGCGCAACCGATGTCCTCGAGCCTTAGCGCGAGCACCGGATCATCGGTGGTGTACGGGAGGACGTGAAAACCGTCGTCGACCAGTTGCTCTGCGGCCTTGACCAGTTCGATCGCGTCGGGCAGCAGGGTCCGCTCGTCGGCGATGACTTCGAGCTTCACCCAATTCGTTTCGAGAGCTTCACGACCCAGCTGAGCGGTCAGGACCGCTTCGGCGGCGCCTCGACACCCTGCAGTGTTCGGCAGCGGCGCGATGTTCAACTTGCGCAGCAGATCGAGCACGCCGGTACCGCCCGCAGCGTCGACGCGTCGCATCGCGACGGTGGTCAGCTCGGTGCCCGACGCGACGAGCGCGTCCTCCAACACCGCGAGGTTCGCGGCTCCCCCGGTGCCCATGATGAGCCGGGAGTCGAAGGCCTTGTCTGCAATCTTCAATACGTCCGACATTTGCTCAACCACCCTGCACAGCCGTGAGAATCTCGATGGTAGAACCCTTTTCGACGGTTGTTGCGTCCCATCTACTCTTGGGCAACACTGTTCCGTCGACGGCAACTGCGATACCCCGCTCGGGCATGGACAGCTGCAAGAGAAGCTGCCGCATGGTCACGTCCGCAGCGATGTCCAGCTCTTTCCCATTGACCGTAATCATTTCTTTCCTAACCTTTCGGTCCAAGGACGGGCTCGAATCGGGATGGATCTGCTGCCTTGGCTTCGGGGAGTGTGTCGCCGCAGAGGAGCGCCGAGACGGCGTCTGCAGTGATGGGCGTCAACAGGATTCCGTTGCGACCGTGACCTGATGCGACGATGACGCGTTCGGAGAGACGCCCGATGACGGGTAGCCCGTCGGGGCTCATCGGTCTCAGCCCCGCCGCGCTTTCGTACAGTTCGTATTCGCCGATGCTCGGCATGAGTCGTTCGGCGTCGGCTATGAGGTCACGCACCCCTGCGACGGTGACCTGTGTGTCGTGGCCCGATTCGTACTGGGTGGCACCGACGACCAGTCCATCGCCGCGCGGAACGAGGTAGATGGGGCGGCCGTGAACGCTGCCGCGAATCGTGCGGGTGGGGGCGCTACCTGCGCTCGGGCGTCGACGCAGCCTGAGAATTTCGCCTTTCACGGCGCGAACCGGCATTGCAGGGAGCAACGACGCAGTCTGCGCGCCGGCCGCGACGACGATCTGATCGGCATCCAGAGCGTCCAGGTCTGTCACCGCCTCGCCGATGATCTCCACTCCAACTGCGGCTTCCTTCAACGCGGCCATCAGGGCCCGGTTGTCGACGGCCAGTTCGGTGGGCGCGAGAAGCCCGAGGCGAATGTTCTGGGCCAGCGAAGGTTCGAGTTCACGAATCTGCGCGCGACCGAGGATCTCGAGTTCGTGCCCCTGCTGCCCGACGAATTCGGCAATGGTTCGCAGATCCTCGGCGTCGGCGGCATCGAGTGCAACGGTGAGCGAACCGGTCGAGGAGAACACGTCACCGGGAAGTGATCGAGCGAACTCCGGCCACCGCGCCAACGAGTGCGCGCCCAGTGCGAGCAGTTCGTGTTCACCGGGCCATCCCTCCGACAGCGGAGCTAGCATTCCGCCCGCGACCCACGACGCCCCTGAGCCGAGCATCGGGTCGTACAACCGCACCGACCAGCCGTCACGCGCTGCCCGCACTGCTACCGCCAGGCCGATGACACCGCCGCCGACCACTGCCAGAGTTCCGGACATCTCACAACCACCTCACTCCCTGCGCCGGCATGATCCGGTTCAGGTATTGACGGTAAGGACGGCGTGCCCACTCTCAGCCCTGCGTACCCCAGGACTCCCGTGTATCGACCAACTGCTCACAGACTACCTTTGCACTGTGTATCCCACTCAGAGCTCCCGTAACGAATCGGCGCGCGAGCGGTTGACCTCGGCCCGCCTGTATCTGTGCACCGACGCCAGGCGCGAGCTCGGCGACCTCGCCCAGTTCGCCGAGGCTGCGCTCTCCGGCGGCGTCGACATCATCCAGCTGCGTGACAAGAATTCGGCCGGTGAGCGCGAGTTCGGTCCTCTCGAAGCCAAGGACGAACTAGCTGCGTTGGCAGTTCTGTCCGCCGCGACGAAGCGCCACGGTGCACTGTTGGCCGTGAACGATCGGGCGGATCTCGCATTGGCGTCCAATGCGGACGTGCTGCATCTCGGCCAGAACGACCTGCCTGTGCATTACGCGCGGCAGATCCTCGGGCCCGACGTCGTCATCGGTCGTTCGACGCAGAATCGCAACCAGGCGAGCCTGGCTGCCATCGAGGATGGCGTCGACTACTTCGCGACGGGACCGGTGTGGGCGACTCCCACCAAGCCGAACCGCACGGCGGCCGGGCTCGAGCTGCTGCGCAGCACCGCCGAATCCGCGCCCTCGCGCCCATGGTTCGCCATCGGCGGCGTCGACGCAGGCAATGTCGACGAAGTGCTCGCCGCAGGTGCCGATCGGATCGTCGTGGTCCGTGCCATCACGCAGGCCCGAGATCCACAGGCCGCAGCGCAGGAACTGTCACAGAAGCTGACGCGAAGCTAGTCCAGCCAGCCGAGCACGGTCGACGGCGACAGGACATGCACCGTCGTCGGCAGTCGTTCTCTGAGTCCCCGGTCCGCCGTGACGAGCGCGGTCAATGCGGAACCTTCGTGGGCGCGCCGGGCGAGTTCGTCGTCGCCGCTGGCCGAGGCGTGAAAGATGGGGATACGGACGTCCTCGAACTGCGCAGCCCGCGCTTCGCCTTCGAGCACCGCTTCGATTTCCTTCAACCACCCGAAGCTCCCACCGGGTAGTTCGACGGTGCGCGGCAGGATGTCGGCAAGCGAGGCCAGTAGTGCTTTGGTCGCTCCGCTACGGTCCTTCCACCAGCCGTCTGGGCGGGAACCCAGGACGTTCGCAGTGTCCAGAAGCACCCGCAGAGGCTCTGTTCGTAGCGCCGGCCAGCTGGCGGCGAAACCGGGATGAAGCGGCAGCTGATCGACCATCACCTCAGGGACCCACCGTAATTCCGTACTTTCCCCGTTCGGTGTCGTGTTCAGCTGCGCTTCTGCGTCTGCGAACACCGTTGTGTAGGACCACCCACTCGAGAACCGGGCGGTGACCTTCTCGCCTCGAACATGCAGCCGCTCGGAACCGATCCCGGCTTCCTCGTCCGCCTCGCGGACTGCGGCGACGACGCTGCTCTCGTGGGAATCCTTGGCACCGCCCGGGAGGGCCCACGTGCCACCCTGATGACTCCACAGCGCTCGGTGTTGGAGCAGCACCGTCGGCTCGCCGTCGGCCGAGGGCGCGCGAAGGAGCAGACCTGCGGCGCCATGCTTACCCCAGTGTCGCGTGCCGTTCTCTCCGACTACCCACCCGTCACCGTCGCCGCGCATACTGCACTACCTTAGGGGACCGTTCTTCGTGGGTCTTCAGCGTCCACGTACGCGTCACGGCCCGGAACTTATATGCTCGAACCTGTGAATGTGGTCGGCACGACACCCACTGCTGCCGTACCTCCCACGACAGCAGCTTCGGCCTCGGGAAGCGACTCGCGACGCGAGCTACAACGGCTGGCGCGGTCGACGCCGGTGCGCATGATCGCTCTCGGCGTGCTGCTTGTGCTGGCGACGGTCGGCACTGGTTTCGTGACAGCAGGGGCGGTGTCCGACCGAGCCGAAACCTTGGACTCGTTGCTGGTGCGCACAGAGCCACTGGCCAATTCGGCTCAGAACCTCTACGGGGCCCTGTCGGTTGCGGACGCCGCAGCGTCGACGGCATTCATCTCCGGCGGACTCGAACCGCAGGAGGTTCGCGATCGCTATGCTCAGGCCGTCGGTGAGGCGGGAGCCGAGATCATTCGCGCGTCCGGCGGTCTGGGCGAGACCGACGACGAGGCCCGCACCGCGTTGACCGAGATCGGGTCTTCCTTGCCGGTGTACACCGGGCTGGTGGAGACGGCCCGGTCCAACAACCGCAGCGGCAACCCGGTCGGCGCGTCGTACCTGGGTGAGGCGTCGACTCTGATGCAGTCATCGCTCCTCCCCCGCGCCGAACGGTTGTACACCGAGCAGGCTGCGCGCGTCTCGAACGATCAGGAGCGATTCGTCAATCCGCCGGTGTTCGCCATCGGACTGATCGTCGTGACTCTCGCGCTGCTAGTGCTGGCTCAGGTCTATCTGTCAGCTCGGACGCACCGCACGCTGAACCTGGGATTCCTGACGGCGTCGACGATGGTGGCGCTTCTGCTCGGGTGGATGTTGGTGGCCGGTCTGATCTCGGCAACTGCGACCGATCGCGCCCTCGACCGAGGCGTCGCGCCGTTGCAGAAGTTGACCACCGGCTTCATTCTCGCGCAACAGGCCCGATCCGACGAGACCCTGAACCTCGTCCGCCGCGGAAGTGCACGGGAGTACGATGCCGAATTCGACGAGAACACAAGGAAACTCGGCGAACTATTCGAAGATGACGCGGCGATGACCGAATCACTCGCCAAATGGCAGATGGCTCACGAGCGGATCGACGGGGCACTGGCCGTGGGTGACTTCAACACCGCAGTCACGATTGCGACGGGAAGCGGAGTGGCGGATTCGGCCTTCCAGTTCGACGCACTCGACGAGATGTTGATCGACGGTATCGAGAACGCACGCGGTGAACTCCGCGGCAACGTGGAACGCGCCAAGACCTCTCTGACCGGATTGTCTTCAGGCGCAATTTTTCTCACGATCGCCGCTGCAGCGACAGTGGCCGTCGGTCTCATCCCTAGGTTGCGTGAGTACCTGTGAACAAACTCGTAGCACTCCTCTCCCTGATCCTCGTCGGTATCCTCACCACCGGCTGTGTGGCAACACCGGCGCTTCCGCCCGAGACCGAGGTCAGCTACACCGAGCCACCGCTTCCCGACGGCGCAGGCCCGCCCACCGATGCTCCCGAGCCTGGTTCCACCGAAGCGCAATGCGCCAGACCCACTGCCAGCCTTCGTCCGACGCCGGCCGGAGTAGCCGCGGAGAACGCGCCACCGACTCCGACGGTGGACGCCGTGCGGGAGCGAGGGAGACTCATCGTGGGTCTCGATACCGGTAGCAATCTGTTCAGCTTTCTCGATCCGATGACAGGCAAGCTCGTCGGATTCGACGTCGACATCGCCCGCGAGATCGCCCGCGACCTCTTCGGTGATCCCGAACGCGTCGACTTCAGGATCCTCACGTCTGCCGAACGTATAGAGGCACTGCAGGATTCGACGGTGGACGTCGTGGTCAAGACGATGACCATCACGTGCGCCCGCAAGGAAGAGGTGTCGTTCTCCACCGTGTACTTCCAGGCTCAGCATCGGGTGCTCGCAGTGCGAGGCTCCGGCATCAACGGTGTTGCGGACCTGGCGAACAGGCGCGTCTGCGCAGTGGACGGCACGACATCACTGCGCAGGCTCCAGCGGATCGTGCCGACGGCACAGATCACGACGGTGCCGATGTGGTCTGATTGCCTCGTCGTGCTTCAGCAAAGGCAGGTCGACGCGATCAGTACCGACGACTCGATCCTGGCCGGCCTGGCCGCGCAGGATCCGTACCTGGAGATCGTCGGTGACAGTCTGAGCCCGGAGCCCTACGGCGTCGGAATCAAGAAGGAGAGCGAAGATTTGGTCCGGTTCGTCAACGGCACGCTCGAACGGATCCGACGCGACGGCACCTGGAATCGCCTGTACGACCGCTGGCTCAGCGTAATGGGCAGCTCCCCCGGTGCCCCCTTCCCCCAGTACGTGGACTGACGGCCTCAGCATGAGTACTCGCGATTCCGACACACCGACCGGCCCGACGACCGCGCCGTCGCAGCAGACCCAGGCAGTCGATCGAACCCAAGCAGTTGAACGAACCCAAGCAGCAGCTCGGACACAGGCCACAGCTGCTGCCCCGGTGCGTTCTTCGCGGACGTCGGGGCGAACCCGCTCGAGCCGATCACACCGCACGGACACGAGGCGACGCCTCGGCGCGGGTTTGGTGGAGATCCCGCGGGTGGATCCGGTCGATCCAGCTACCGCGGTCATGTCCGATCCGACTGTGCCAGCTCGAAAGCGCTTCTGCTGGAAGTGCAACTCGCCGGTCGGTCGTAGCGCCGACGGTGAGCCGGACAATCCGTCGGGAACCTGCCCGCACTGTGGGGCGCGGTTCGACTTCACACCGCTCCTCGAACCCGGTGACCTTGTCGTCGGACAGTACGAGGTCCAGGGTTGCATCGCGCACGGTGGGCTCGGCTGGGTCTATCTAGCGATCGACCGCAACGTCAGTGATCGTTGGGTTGTCCTCAAAGGGCTGTTGCACTTCGGCGACGACGAGGCGCACGCAGTCGCGGTCGCAGAGCGTCAGTTCCTCGCCGAGGTGGCTCATCCGGGCGTCGTGAAGATCTACAATTTCGTCGAACAGCCCCGATCCGACGGAACCAAGATCGGTTTCATCGTCATGGAGTACGTCGGAGGGCGATCGTTGCGGGACATTCTGTCCGCCCGAGGCGATACGTCCGCCCGGATGCCCGTAGAGCAGGCCATTGCCTACGTGCTGGAAGTTCTTCCTGCGCTGTCGTATCTGCACTCGATCGGTTTGGTCTACAACGACCTCAAGCCGGAGAACATCATGGTCACCGACGACCAGATCAAGCTCATCGACCTGGGGGCGGTCGCGGGCATCGAGGACTACGGATACCTGTACGGCACAGCCGGATACCAGGCACCGGAGATCGTCGAGACGGGTCCGACGGTGGCGTCGGACATCTACACGGCCGGCCGAACGCTTGCGGTCCTTACTCTGGAGATGCCGTCGACAAAGGGAAAGTACGACGCGGGCATTCCGTCGGACGAGGACCACGAGCTGCTCCGCAAGTACCCGTCGTTCAAGCGACTTCTCCTGCGCGCTACTAATCCCGATCCGGCACAGAGGTTTTCGTCGGCCGAGGTATTGGCGAGCCAGGCGACGGGTGTGCTCCGCGAGATTCTCGCCCTGCAGACCGGGACCGAACGCCCCGGTCTGTCGACGGCATTCAGTCCACCGCGTACCACTTTCGGTACCGAGGAATCGGTCGGTCGGACCGACACCTACGTCGACGGCAAGATACGCGGTGACCGGATCAGCGCCAGAGAAGTCGTGTCGGCTCTTCCGGTACCGCTCGTCGATCCCCTCGACCCCAGCGCGCCGCTTCTCGCAGCAGCGGTGCACAGCGAGCCGCAGCAAACGCTGGATTCGCTTGCACACGCGCGGCGCAATGGAATCGAGCGGTTCGCCGACGGGTCACCCGGGGGTCTGGAGATCACGCTGGCCGAGGTCAAAGCCCACATCGATCTGGGGGACACCGGGACGGCAGAGTCCGTCCTGAAGCAGGTGCGCACCAACGGTCCCGATCCGTGGCGAGTCGAGTGGTACGCCGGACTCATCGGATTGCTCAAGAACGAGTTCGGTGATGCGTCGAGTCATTTCGAGAAGGTGCTCGACGCCATGCCAGGCGAGCTCGCACCCAAGATCGCCCTCGCTGCGAGCGCCGAACTGATCATGGAAGGCACGCTGCGGCTCGACACGGACGAACGCGAGAAGTGGCGGGCCTGCGCCGAGTCCTACTACCTGTCGGTATGGCGCACCAACCGCGCGGTGGTGAGCTCGGCATTCGGCCTTGCCAGGCAGATGATGTACCGCAGCGATCCGACGGCAGCGGTGGCGGTGCTCGATCAGGTTCCCATCAGCTCGCGCCACTACGCCGTGGCCCGGATGACGAGCGTACTGACGTTGCTGATGGATCGTCCGTCACCCGACCTGGTGGAGGAAGACTTCAGGGAGGCTGCGCGGAGAGTTGCGATGTTGCCGCGCCGCGAACCTCGCGCCCTTCAGATGCGGACGTTGGTGCTGGCAATGGCAATGGACTGGGTCAGATCGGGTCATGCGGTGGAGGCCGAGCGCGAGCCGATCCTCGGCGTGCCGTTCACCGAGACCGGTTTGCGTACCGGCACCGAGGCTGGCCTTCGGGCGTTGGCACGTAACGCAACCGACCGCGCGCACCGGTACACCCTCGTCGATCTGGCGAATGCGATCAGGCCTCAATCGCTGTTCTGAGCCACCTGCTACAGAGTTACCTGCTCGGTGGCCTGTGCGATTGCCAGTTCCTCGTTGGTGGGAACCACGAGCACTGTCACGGTCGACGCATCGGTCGACACGATTCGAGGTTCTCTGCTGCGCACAGCATTTCGCTCGGCGTCGACCTCGATACCGAACCCTTCGAGGTTCGCGAGAGCGTCCGCTCGAACACCTGCGGCGTTCTCACCGACGCCAGCGGTGAAGGTGATGGTATCGAGCCGACCGAGCAGCACCATGTAGGAGCCGATGTATTTGCGCAGTCGGTGGATGTAGACGTCGTAGGCCAGTTTTGCGTCGGCGTCGCCGTTCTCTATGTTGCGGCCGAGTACACGAAAGTCGTTGACTCCAGCGAGACCTTTGAGCCCGGACGCTCGGTTGAGCAATTGATCGATGGCATCCACATCCATGCCCGCGCTACGTTTCAGGTGCATGACGACTCCGGGGTCGATGTCGCCACTGCGGGTTCCCATCACCAGACCCTCCAGCGGGGTCAGCCCCATCGAGGTGTCGATCGGAACGCCGGAGCGGATGGCGGACGCGGATGCCCCATTACCGAGGTGCAACACGATCTGGTTCAGACCCTCGCGCCCGAGAAAGCGCGTAACCTGCTGCGACACATACTCGTGGGACGTTCCATGGAAGCCATACCTGCGAATACCGTGCGCCTTTGCGACGTCACGATCGATGGCGTACGTCGCCGCGGCAGCGGGGAGTCCGTGAAAGAACGCTGTGTCGAATACTGCAACGTGTGACACGTCGGGAAGTTGCTCTCTGGCCACTTCGATCCCGAGCACGTTCGGCGGATTATGCAGGGGCGCAAGAGCACTGAGATCGGAGATCTGCTGCAGCACATCGTCGTCGATGAGCGTCGGCCGGTAAAAGACCTCTCCCCCGTGCACGACGCGGTGTCCGACCGCGGTCACCTCCGAGCGCAGTTCGACACCGGACGCCTCCAGCATCTCGAAGGCCACCGCGAGTCCAACGCCGTGATCGGGAATCTCACGGCGATTCTCGATTTCGGATCCCCCGTATTCGAGTACGACGCGCCCCTCGGACTCACCGATCTGCTCGACGAGTCCCGACGCCAACGATTCCCCCGATACCGGGTCGACCAACTGAAACTTGACCGAGGACGAGCCGGAATTTACGACGAGAACGCTCACGCTTGGTTCCCCTCTTCGATTCCCTGAGCCTGGATTGCCGTGATGGCAACGGTGTTGACGATATCTTCGACGAGTGCCCCTCTGGAGAGATCGTTCACCGGCTTGCGAAGACCTTGCAGAACCGGGCCGACCGCGACTGCTCCGGCGCTGCGTTGGACGGCCTTGTAGGTGTTGTTTCCGGTGTTGAGGTCGGGGAAGATGAACACTGTCGCCCGCCCGGCCACGTCGGAATCCGGGAGCTTCGACTTCGCGACCGAGGGCTCGATCGCGGCGTCGTACTGAATGGGACCCTCCACGAGCAACTCCGGGTTGCGCTCGCGGACAAGACGAGTGGCCTCGCGGACTTTGTCGACGTCTGCGCCGCTGCCGGAGTCCCCGGTGGAGTAGGACAGCATCGCGATACGTGGTTCGATACCGAACTGCGCCGATGTGACAGCCGATGATATCGCGATGTCGGCCAGTTGTTCCGCCGACGGGTCGGGCACGATCGCGCAATCACCGTACGCAAGAACACGATCCGACAGACACATCAGGAAGATACTGGACACGGTGTTGACACCGTCGGCTGTCTTGATGATCTCGAAGGATGGTCGGATGGTGTGGGCGGTGGTGTGGGCGGCGCCGGAGACCATCCCGTCGGCGATTCCCTTGTACACCATCATGGTTCCGAAGTACGAGATGTCGGTCATGATCTCGCGGGCACGCTCGATGCGCATGCCCTTGTGCTTGCGCAGCTCGGTGTACTCGGCCGCGAAGTCCTCGGCGTATTCGGAGGTCTTGGGGTCGAGCACCTGCGCTGCGTCGAGGTCGACGCCCAGCTCGGCGGCTCGCCTACGGATCGGACCCTCTTCGCCCAGAATTGTCAGCTTGGCTACCTGCCGCTGCAGCAATCGGCCGGCTGCTCGGAGGATCCTGTCGTCGCCGCCCTCGGGCAGAACGATGTGCTTCTGATGTGCCCGCGCCCGGTGAATGAGCTGGTACTCGAACATCTGCGGAGTCGTGATCGACGGGATGCTCAGTTCGAGCCGGTCGAGCAAGGTGCGCGCGTCGACTCGTTGCTCCATCAAGCTCAACGCGGTGTCGACCTTGCGCTGCGAACCTACCGCCACACGGCCTCGTACCTTGGCGGCGGCGGATGCGGTATCGAAGGTGCCGAGGTCGGTCGTCAGGATCG
Source organism: Rhodococcus sovatensis (assembly GCF_037327425.1). Lineage (NCBI taxonomy): Bacteria > Bacillati > Actinomycetota > Actinomycetes > Mycobacteriales > Nocardiaceae > Rhodococcus > Rhodococcus sovatensis. The sequence goes on from NZ_CP147846.1 coordinate 3,933,913, forward strand.
GGAGGCGCGGACCGAGACCTGCGACCAGCCGCGCGATGGCCGGGTGCGGCTCTATCCCACCGTTCATGACGATTCCCGCCAGCGATGGAAACCCTTCGGCCTCATGAGCATTGACGAGAGCGAGGAGGACGTCGGACCTGTCCGCCGGTGCGATGACGACGACGCCTTCGGTGAGGCGCTCGAGGATGTGCTCGGCCGTCATACCGCCCACCATGACGCGCAGTGCCTCGCGCTGCATCAGCTCGGAGTCACCGCTGTACATCTTCCCGTCCACAGCGTCGAGCAGCTCGGACATCGTCGGTGCGATGAGGAGCGGGATCTCGGGCAGACTCCACGCGGGTACACCGAGAGGTTCGAGCGCGGAGGTGATCTCGTCGAGCTTGTCCGGATCACAGCGGTTCGCGACGACCGCGACGAGGTGCGCGTGATGCTGGCGGAGCTCGGCCTGACACAGCTGCCCCAACTGCACGATCTCTTCCGTCGTCCTCTCCGATCCACTCAACGCGAGAAGGACCGGGGCGCCGAGGTTCGCCGCGATACGCGCGTTGAAGCTCAGTTCGCTGGGACTGCCGACGTCGGTGTAGTCGCTGCCGACGATGACCACGGCGTCACACTGGGCCGCGACATCGTGGAATTTGGCGACGATGTCCCCGAGCGCGGCATCAGGATCCGAATGGACCGCCTCGTACGAGACACCGAGCGACTGCTCGTACGACAGATCCGCCGTCGTGTGGTCGATGAGGAGTTCGAGAATGTAGTCGGTCTCCGTCGTCGACCGCGCGATGGGACGGAACACCCCGACGCGGGCAGCGGAGGCACACAACATCTGCAGCACACCCAATGCGATGGTCGATTTCCCGGTGTCACCCTCGGGTGAGGCGATATAGATGCTCGATGCTGGCTCGGCCATGCCCGCCAGCGTAGCGGGTCGGTAGTTGACAGAACGTGACCTGCGGGAGTCAGATCGGTCATGGCCGAATCACCGTTTCCCGACGTCCGTTGGGGCAGCGAGACCAGCTTCATCCGTAAGCCCGCGATTGCGTTCGCGGCCACCAAGCCCGGTTCGTGGGTGATCAGAAATTTGGCGGGCGTCGACAGAGCGCTGCTCGAACGCACGAACGGGCGGTTCACCGTTCTCGGTCCCATCGCCGCGCCGGTCGTGCTCTTGACCACGACGGGCCGCAAGTCCGGCGAGCCCCGGACGTCACCGCTGCTGTACTACCGCGAGGGTGATCGACTCTTCGTCGTCGGCAGCAACTTCGGGCAGCAGCACCATCCGGCGTGGACGTCGAATCTGCTCGCCGACCCCCGGGCAACCGTCGCCATCGGGGGCAAGAAAATCCCGGTCACGGCAACACCCGTCACCGGCGCCGAGAAAGCGAGAATCTACGACGCCTTCAACGACATGGTCCGCGTGTACGGAGAGTACAAGAATCGCACCGACCGGGACATGAGGATGTTCGCACTGGCTGCGGGCTGAGCCGTCGACCATCGCTTGAATGGTCCGCGGCTTGACCCGTCCACCATCGCTTGAATGGTCCATTCATACGATCAGATAGCTGCAAAGGTCCGTTCAAGCGGTCCGACTGCCCGGCCACCATCGCTTGAAAGGTCCATTCATACGCCATAGACGTATGAATGGACCTTTCAAGCGGTGTGGTGCCTGCGAACTACTTGAACTCAGCCGAGCGCGCGGAGCCTCGGCGCCAAATCACGCTCGAAGAGTTCGAGGAACCGCTTCTGGTCGTGGCCCGGGGCGTGGAAGACGAGGTGGTTCAGGCCCGCGTCGGTGTACTGCTTGACGAGTCCGACGGCCTCGTCTGGGTCGGAGGCGACGATCCAGCGCTTGGCGACCTGCTCGATCGGCAGTTCGTCGGCAGCCTTCTCCATTTCGATCGGATCCTCGATGGAGTGCTTCTGCTCCGGCGTCAACGACAGCGGTGCCCAGAAGCGAGTGTTCTCCAACGCCAGGTCGGGGTCGGTGTCGTACGAGATCTTGATTTCGATCATCTTGTCGATCTCGCCGGAGTCGCGCTCGGCCTTGCCTGCGCCTTCTTCGACGGCGGGAAGCAGCTTGTCGGTGTAGAGCTCCATGCCTTTGCCGGAGGTACAGATGAATCCGTCACCTGCGCGCCCTGCGTACCGCGCCACTACAGGCCCGCCGGCCGCGATGTAGACCGGAATACCGCCCTCGGGAACGTCGTAGATCGACGCGCCCTTGGTGGTGTAGTAGTCGCCGTCGAAGTCGACGCGGTCTCCGAGCCACAGTTCGCGCATCAGCCGAACGGACTCGCGCAGCCGTGCGAAGCGTTCCTTGAACTCGGGCCATTCGCCGGTGAATCCGGTCGCGATTTCGTTGAGAGCTTCACCGGTGCCGACGCCGAGCATGATCCGCCCCGGGTACAGGCAGCCCATCGTCGCGAAGGCTTGTGCGATGACCGCGGGGTTGTAGCGGAACGTCGGCGTCAACACCGAGGTGCCGAGCTGGATCGTGTTGGTTCGCTCGCCGACCGCCGTCATCCATGCCAGCGAGAACGGTGCATGCCCACCTTCGTGTCGCCACGGCTGGAAGTGGTCGCTGACCGTCGCGGAGTCCATTCCGTGCTGCTCTGCGAGAACGCCGAGTTCGACGAGCTCCCGCGGACCGAACTGTTCCGCCGACGCCTTGTATCCGAGTTTCAAAGCCTTCGCCACGCGCTGCTTCCTCTCTAAGACCGCTAAGTGTTCCGATTGTGCACTCTGCGTCGAGATGCCCGACACACTGGACCGACTACTTGATTCCCAATACCGTGACTACGGCCGCCAGCACAGCGATGGCTCCGATCCCGACAGCGAAGATCCAGAGGTCTTTGGCCTCGGGCATCGGTGCACCGGTTTCGAGGGCTTTACGAACCTGCAGCCATCTCCGAAGCCCGACCATCGATGCGGATGCCGCCATCACGATCAACACGAGACCGAGCGTCGTCCTGACCCATCCAGTGCTGAAGTCGGGAACAAGATGTACGACGGCTATGCCGCCGGCGAGCAGTCCCAACGACGTGCGCATCCACGCGAGAAACGTCCGTTCGCTGGCGAGGGTGAAGCGCTCGTCGGGACGGGTTTCCGGTGAGTCGGCCACCACTCCATCATGCCGGTCCACCGTCGAGACTGCTCGTGGGCGTGCGCACCAGCGTCAGCAGCGACCTCTCGCGAAGCTCGAATCCAATCGACAAATACAGGCGGATGGCGCTTTCGTTCGAGGCCGACGCGTGCAGAAACGGTGTTTCCCCGCGTTCGCGGATACCGTGGCCGACGGCCCGAACGAGCTCGGTTGCCAGCCCCCTCCCCCGATAGGCAGGGTCGGTGCACACGGCGCTGATCTCGGTCCAGCCGGTCGGACGCATCCGTTCACCGGCCATCGCGGCGAGCCTGCCACCCTCCCTGATGCCGAGGTACGTGCCGAGCTCGTGGGTACGCGACAGGAACGGGCCGGGTTTGGTCTGCCTGACGAGTTCGAGCATGTCAGGGACGTCCGACGCCCCGAGTACGACTGCATCGGGGTGCGGTCGAGTATCGAGGTGGTGACCGACGAGCTGTACCAGTTCGAATCGATCGACGATGTGCCAGTGCGCGGGAACACGATGGTCGACGCCGCGCAGGGAGACCACTTGACCGGGACCGAAAAGTTCCACGATGTCATCGAAGTCCGCGTCCTCGATGACGGGCGGGTGGCCGAGAAACGGTGAAATTTCCGGATCGAAGCGCGAGGTCTTGCCGACGGTCTGCGCGAACCGCGAGTGTGCTCCCCGCAGCGACCCCCGGATGGGGTCGTCGAGTGGGTGGATGTCGGGTTCGCCGATGGACTGCGTACTCACCGTCCGCCTCTCATTGTCGTATTCCGCGCGAATCAGCATGCAGCTGCCTCGCGAATATGCCTCGAATCCGAGGAATCCATAGAAGCATGGACGTGCACGACTGATGACCACCGACCGAGCAGGAGCATCGTCACATGAGCGACAACGTCTACCGCGTCACCGAGATCGTCGGAACCTCGAGCGAGAGCAGCGACGATGCCGTGCGCAAGGCAATCGCACGCGCGAACGCCACGCTGAAGAACCTGGACTGGTTCGAGGTCGTCGAGACCCGGGGCCACATCGAAAACGGTGCTATCGCGCACTTTCAGGTTACGGTGAAGGTCGGCTTCAAGCTGGAGTGACGAGGTAGTTTCGACGTGTCCCACTACTGATGCCGGTCAAGGGATCAGAATGAACTTTCCGCGCGGGTGCTCCGATTTCAGTGCCTGGTGCGCCTCGGCTGCCTGGTCGAGCGGAAAGGTCTTGGCGATCTGAACCGTCAATTCGCCTGCGCCAGCCAAGTTCACCAAATCGAGGCGAGCCGCCTTGCGCCGCTTCGCGCTTTCTCCGTCCCCACCCCCGACCGACACGAAGCCGTCCTCGGTAGCGCGCCCCATCGCCGCGATAGTGACGATGCGCTTCTTGTCGGCGACCAATGCCAACGACACGTCCACCGCCTCGTCCGTGCCCGCGGTGTCGATGGCGACGTCGATACCGCTGGGCGCGATCTCGTGGATTCGATCCAGCAGACCGTCGCCGTATTCGACCGGCTCCGCACCGTAGGCGCGCAGCGCATCATGGTTGACGGCACGCGCAGTGCCGATGACGCGGGCTCCGCGCGCCTTCGCTTGTTGAACGACCATCGATCCGACACCACCCGCTGCACCGTGCACGAGCACGGTGTCCCCCTCCGATACGCCGGTCACTTCGAGGGTGTCGAACGCGGTGCCCGCTACCGCGAGCAGACCGGCTGCAACTTCCCAATTCAGTGTCTTCGGCTTCGGCAGTACGGCTTCGGCCGGTACCAAGAGCTTTTCGGCGTACGTCCCTTGCGCGCCCGACACGATTACCTCGTCGCCCACGGAAACAGGACCACCCGGACCTGACGAGTTGTTCCCCACCGCGACCACGACACCACTTGCCTCGCTACCGAGGTGCAGGGGAAGAGTCGAAGGATCCGTCCCGAATGCCCCGCTGTACGACTTGTAGTCGAACGGGTTCACGCCGATCGCCTTGACCTCGACGAGTACCTGACCTGCCGCGGGTGCGGCGACAGCCTCGTCCACGATGCGTACGACTTCCGGTCCACCGAATGCTGTTGCTACCGCCACTCGCGTCATGCTCCGACCAACTTTCCCGCGGCGCGGATTGTTCCCGAAGTGGCTCTCGAATCCTGCGAGGTTCGAGGCGGTGTTCCTCGCTGAACCCTTGCGTTCGAACAGGTGTTCGAGTAGTCTTCGTGTTATGGGGATGCCGGGGGGCGATATGGACGAGTGGCGACGCGAGACCGAGTTGGGTGTGTCGAGCTTGCTGGTCGGCTTGTCCGATGCCCGGCGTGCTGAGAATGTTGCGTCGGCGGTCCTGGTTCGTCGGTTGTACGGTCTTGTCGATTTCCGGGTGTGTGCGGAGGCGGAGCTGTTCGATGCCGGTGGGGATGCCGATCTTGCGCGTGCGGAGAGGGCTGCTGAATGTGAAGCAGCGGTGGCGCTGTCGCTGTCTCGGACGGTCACGCGGGAGATGATCGTGGTCGGTAAGCAGTTGGCGTGGCGTCTGCATGGGGTCGATGCTGCGTTCGCTGCGGGTGATCTGGATTATTCGCGGGTGCGGGCGATTGCGTTGACGTTGGTCAAGGCCAGTGATGAGACGGTGCAGGCGATCGAGGCTGATGTGCTGGCTGCAGCGTATCGCTGCAATGCCAAGGCGCTGCGTGAGCGGGTGTGGAGTCGGTGGATCGACCATGACGACGCCGAGGCGAACGCGGCACGAAAGGCTGCCGAATCCGAGGAACGGTGCGCGAGCATCAAGCGATGCGATGACGGTATGGCGAGTTTGTTTGCGAAGATGACGGCGCTCGAGGGCGCCGAATGTGACTCCCTTCTCGAGGAGTTGGCCGGGACTGTGTGTTCGCGTGATCCGCGGAGCAAGAAGCAGTTGCGTGGGTATGCGTTGATTGCGCTGATTCACCGTGAGGATGTGATCGCGTGCCTGTGTGGCCATCAGGGGTGTGCGGTCGGTGGTGCTGCGGATTTGATGAAGCCTCGCCGTACGCATCTGCTGCAGATCATGATCAGTATCGAGTCGCTGCTCGGATTGTCCGGTGACCCGGCCACTCTCGGTGATGGGACCGTCCTCGATCCGGAGACCGCGCGCATGATCGCCGGTGATGCTCGATGGCAGGTCTTTCTCACCGAAGTGCTCGACGCTGCCCGGGCACAGGCGAGCCCCGACGCCGCCCCCGAGCCCGAGTCCGTGACCGAGACCGAGACCGAGCCTGCGCCCGCGCCCGAGCCCGAGCCCGAGTCTGGTGGTGGTGTCGCCAATTCCGGGTCGGCCGGTGGACCGCGTGCGTTCCGGATCATCGCGCGGGGCCGGGTTCGTCCTGCCGCGTCGCTTCCCGATCCGACACTCGGACGAACTCGTTCACCTGTGGCAGGAGGTGCTGGGCGTGCACGGTCCTCCGCGGGTGGTGAGGTGGCACTGTCGGAGGCTATTGCTGCTTTCCTCGCCGCAGCCGCCGCGGATCCGTCACTGGCGGCGGGGAGTGACCCGGACGGTCACGGCGGTATGACCGAACCACCGCCGGGGGCACTGACGTACCGGCCATCGGCAGAACTCGTCGCGCTCACGCGCGCAACATATTGCACGTGCACCTTCCCGGGCTGCAGTGTGCCCGCAGCCCGATGCGACATCGACCACATCGTCGCGTTCGACCACAACGACCCGGTCGCCGGCGGCTGGACGATCCAGTCGAATCTGCAACCACTGTGCCACTACCATCACCAAGCGAAAACACTGAAGCTGTGGGCCGCAGCACGATTGAACGGAGACGGAATCTTCTGGACCTCATGTTCAGGTCTACGCAGGATCACACCCTCGACGTACGGGTCGGTGATGGTTCCGGACGATTTCGTCCACAACCGGCCCTCGTCACCGTCACCGGACCCCGCGACCGATCACTACTACCAACACGTCGCTGACCCATGTGCTCCCGAGGAGGCGGCAGCGGCATCTGTTCGCGAGCGACCCGCCGATGACCTCTACGAACCCACCTGGTGGGAAACCAACATCGGCGAGAACAGCGAGTGGGGCGATCTGATCGACACCGACAGAGCAGCCTTCGTGCCCTCACTCGGCGATATCGCCCGACTCGAGGACCCGAAAGCCCGCGAAGAAGCGATCTTCCTCAGAGAACGGTTTCTCGAACACCGAGCCATCGTCACAGCACGCGACCGCTACCGCTACCCACCATTCTGAACAGCCACCGAACCTACCCGCCGCGTCAACAGCCATGCCGCCAGAGCGCACACAGCGATCGTCGCGAACGCTGCCACGTCGGCCACAACGAGCGCTGCCTGCGTAGGTCCGATGGCCACCCAACCGAATTGCCCCGAGTACGCCGTCCACCCCACATCCGCTGTATACGGAACGACGATCAACACCGGCGCGAGAAGCGCAGGGACCGCAACACCACCCGGCGCAGGCAAACTGGAAGCGAGCACAAACGCCGCAACGGACGGCAGCGCAATCGCGACGAGGCCCTCATCCGCGAGTCCGACACCGGCGACGACGGCGAGAAGCCCGATTCCGACGACCGGTTTCGGCCACCTCCACCCCGCAAACAGCCCGGGGAGTGAAGTCGACACAACGACCACGACCAGCCATCGGTCGGTCACGAAGACCGGTTGCGGATCGACCGCCGCGATCGCGAGACCGGCAACCAGAACCAGCCCCGTCGCCCGGGGTAGCCACACTGCACCTCCAACCACCGCAGCGACGACGACCGACCAGGCAACCGTCGCCTGCCACGTGGCGCCCGGATAGCTGCGGTCATCGATCGAGAGCCCAAAGACCCAGTGCACTAGCAGCATGAGGGCGGGAAGAGCAAGACCGACAATCAGGGCCCGCAGCTCGCTCGCCTCGACCCGCAACCGAACCGGCAAGCAGAGCAAGGTGAAACCCACCGTGGCAGCCAGGAGTAGCCACATCGTCGACGAACCGAGACCCTCACCGTCCGGCAAGTAATCCGCATATCGCCGCGGCGTCGTACTGACGGGGCCGAGCGAACCGAGCAGCACACCAACGGCAAGCGCGGCCTGCAGGCTCCTTCGCGACGTGCACAGCACGAGGAGCCCGCCCAGTATCAGCCCCGCTCCTGTTCCGCTCGCGAACAAGCCTGGCGTCCCGGAGATCAGCAGCGGAACCGACACCAGCGCAGCCCCAGCCGCCACAGACCCCGCCACGCCAGCCCCAGCCGCCGTCCCGGCGCGCGAGAGCACCACTACTGCCAACACCGCCACGACCGCAGCCAGAGCTGCAGCCGCGGTACTGCCGAGATGCGGGAGATCTTCCGATCCGCGTTCGTTCAGGACCATTCCGACCACCGCGCCACCACATGGCACAGCCAGGTACTCGAACCTGAAATTCATCAGACCATTAGACGCTCGATGATTTGAAACCTTCTTCCCGGTCTATTGGGACGGCATCATCGGCCCATGGCATCCGTAACAACAGAATGGCATGTGGACGCTGCATGCCACGGCGAAAGCTCAGACGTGTTCTTCTCCCCGTCGGGAGAAGGCCGGAGCGCGCGACGACGGCGGGAGGACCAGGCGAAGGTTCTGTGCGGCCAGTGCCCGGTCATCGCACAGTGCCAACAGTTCGCCCTCGCCACCAACGAACCGTTCGGTGTCTGGGGCGGAATGACCGCACGCGAAAGGGCGCTGAGACGGGCCGCACTCAAGAGAGCCGGCTGAAAGGGACACCGAGTAGCGCACAATGGACTGGTGAGCTCACAGGACGAACCGCAACAGTGGACCTACCTCATGGACATGGACGGCGTTCTCGTCCACGAGGATCACCTCATTCCAGGAGCCGACGCATTCTTGGCCGAGCTCCAATCGAACGACATACCGTTCATCGTGCTGACGAACAACAGCATCCGAACCCCGCGTGACCTGCGTGCACGGCTGGAGCGCAGCGGCCTGAACATCCCCGAGAAGTCCATCTGGACATCGGCACTCGCTACCGCTAATTTTCTCGGCAACCAGCGCCCCGGTGGTAGCGCCTATGTCGTCGGAGAGTCGGGTTTGACCACAGCCCTCCACGACATCGGCTACGTACTCACCGACTCCAGTCCCGATTACGTCGTGCTCGGCGAGACACGCACCTACTCGTTCGAGGCGATCACCACGGCAATTCGTCTCGTCGAGAAGGGCGCACGGTTCATCGCCACCAATCCCGACGCCACCGGCCCATCCCGCGAGGGCTCGCTACCGGCCACCGGATCGGTCGCGGCGCTGATCACCAAAGCAACAGGAAAAGAGCCCTACTACGTCGGGAAACCGAACGCATTGATGATGCGCTCCGCCCTCCGAGCAATCGGTGGTCATTCCGAGAGCACCCTGATGATCGGCGACCGCATGGACACCGACGTTCTGTCGGGACTCGAAGCCGGGTTGCAGACCATTCTGGTTCTCACCGGCATCTCGACCACCGTGTCGGTCGAGAACTACCCGTACCGTCCGACCAAGGTGATCAACTCGGTCGCCGACCTCGTCGGCCGAACGCAGTCGCCCTTCTGATGCAGAAGCCACACCCTCCGGCTCCGCCGCAGCCACACCCAGCGGCTCCGCCGCAGTGGCACGGGAAGGGTTCCCCTGGTGCACTCAACCGCGCCACTACGAGCTTCGTGCTGTCTCGACGCGAGTACAACATCGAGGCCACCGGCGTCCGACGCGCGTTTTCAACGATCACCGCCGCAACAGACGCCGTCCGCGAGGGAACACCGGTCGTCGGGGCACTGCCTTTCGACATGTCCGACTCAATCGCGCTGACCGAACCCGGAACACTCACCAAACGCCAGGGACCGTGGCGCCCCGCTGATCAACCGGCCATCCTCCCCCCGGTAAGCATCGGTGGGCAGGTTCCTGCCGCTGATATTCACCTCGAACGAGTCCGTGCGCTGGTGCAGGAACTCCGGCAAGGCGTTGCAGAAAAAGTCGTCCTGGCGCGGTCCTTACAACTCCGTGCTGACACCCCGATCGATCCGATCGCCCTTCTCGGAGCACTCGTCAGCGGCGACCCACTGGGCAACGGCTACGCCGTCGACCTGTCGACAGCAGGGGCAGGCTACGCGGGCAGATTCCTCATCGGTTCGAGCCCCGAATTACTCGTCCGACGCCACGGCCGCACGGTCTCGTGCCACCCTTTCGCCGGAACCGCTGCACGCAGCGACGATCCCGCACTGGACGCCGGTATCGCCGACCAGCTCGCCGCGAGCGCCAAGGATCAGGCTGAACACCGATTCGTCGTCGAGGAAATTCGAACCGCACTGCAACCATGGTGCACAGACCTACAGATCCCGAGCACGCCGCAGCTCAGCAGCACGCCGCAGCTGTGGCACCTGAGCACACCGATCACCGGCATCCTCCGTGATCCATCTACAACGTCACTCGACCTCGCCATCGCGATGCACCCGACTCCAGCGGTCGCAGGCGTCCCCCGAAGGGCTGCGATGGATGCGATCGCGCGCATCGAGGGGCCTCGTGGCTTCTATGCCGGAGCTGTCGGATGGGCTGATGGCACCGGCGACGGAGAGTGGATGGTCGCGATCCGCGGACTCGAACTCGCCGCCGACGGGTTGACTGCCCTCGCCACCGCGGGCGGCGGGATCGTCGACGCTTCGGACCCCGAAGCGGAACTTGCCGAAACGACGGCGAAATTCCGGACGGTGCTCTCGGCTTTCGGGCTGGGCTGATCCTCACCAGTGGTGCGGTTGAGTGCACGTCAACACACTTAACCGTGCCACTAGCGGCGGAGCCGCCGGGGCCCCAGCTCAGCCCAGCGCCTGATCCAGATCAGCGATGAGGTCTTCGGTGTCTTCCAACCCTACCGAGATGCGCACGACACCGTCGGAAATGCCCACTGCCGCACGGCCTTCCGGACCCATAGCGCGGTGGGTGGTAGTCGCCGGATGGGTGATGAGCGACTTCGAGTCGCCGAGGTTGTTCGAAATGTCGATCACGCGTAGCCCATCGAGAACTTCGAACGCGCGCTTCTTTGCCTCACCACCGGGCGCATCGAGCTCGAAGGTGACGACCGTGCCGCCGCCCTTCATTTGCTTCTTCGCCAGCTGGTGCTGTGGATGCGACTCGAGGTACGGGTACTTGACCCATGACACAGCCGAGTGCGCCTCCAGGAACGTCGCGATTTCCAGCGCGGACTGGGTCGAATGCCGCACCCGAACCGGCATCGTCTCGAGCCCCTTGAGCAGGGTCCACGCATTGAACGGACTCAGCGCAGGACCGGTGTGGCGCATCAGCGTCTGCACAGGTCCGTCGATGTACTCACGGGAACCGAGGATCGCACCGCCGAGCACTCGGCCCTGTCCATCGATGTGTTTGGTGCCCGAATACACGACGACGTCCGCACCGAGCGCAAGACTGTCCTGCAGTAGCGGCGTCGCAAAAACGTTGTCCAACACGACTGTTGCGCCCGCCGCATGCGCCAGCTCCGACACCCGTTCGACGTCGACCAGCGACTGCATCGGATTGGACGGAGTCTCGAAGAACACGGCAGTCGTCGGAACCGAGAGTGCTTCTTCCCACTGCGCGTTGTCTTCGCCGTCGACGAACACGGTTTCGACGCCCCAGCGCGGCAGAATCTCGTTGCACACCACGAAGCAGGACCCGAACAAGCTGCGGGCCGCCACGAGTCGGTCGCCGGCCTTCAGCAACGCGCCGAGGGCCGTGAACACCGCCGACATCCCGCTGGAGGTTCCGAAGCACGCCTCGGCACCTTCGATGAGACGCAGGCGCTCCTCGAACATCTTGACGGTCGGGTTGCCGTATCGCGAGTAGACGAAGTGGTCGATATCGCCGGTGAACGCTTGCTCAGCCGCCCCCGCGCTCTCGTAAACGAACCCTGAAGTCAGGTACAGCGCCTCGGCGTTCTCGTCGAACCCGGACCGCATCAAACCGCCGCGAACACCCAGGGTTCCCTGCCCGACACCGTCCGGGAGCGGCTTGTGGAATCCTCCACCTTTGGGCACGTTCATGCCTGCCTCCACGGCAATCCGACCGCACGCCACCCCACGGCGCCGCGGTGACCGTCTGCATCGGTTGCACCCTCGAAACCGTCGAGCACGTTGTACGACGGCCCGATGCCTGCCGCAGTCGCAGCCTCGGCGGCGCCGATCGAACGCTGGCCCGAGCGGCACAGGAACACCACCGGTCGCTCACCGTCCACCCCAGCCTCTTTCAACTGCTCGACGAAACGCACGTTCCGCGCACCGTCGGGGTAACTGACCCACTCGATGAGATGCGTCGGCCGATCGATCGACGAGGTGTCCGGGACGCCGACGTACTGCCACTCGGCGTGGGTTCGCACGTCGACCAGCACTGCGTCGGGATCGTTCTCGAGCAACTCCCACGCTGCCTGCGGAGCGATGTCACCTGCGTAAGTCACGGGCTCAACCTTTCATACATTGCACACCAGCCACTTGTCGTCGACGCGGACGAACTTCCACTTCTCGCTCGACGTCGCGCCGACCTTCTCGAGCTTGGTCGGGACCGTCACCACTCCGCGATCACCGTTCACCTCGTAGTCGGTGGGAGCACCGTCCACGACGAGCTTTCCGTTCTCGTCGACGTCGTCCGCTCGGGCCGACGCGTAGTCCGCGTCGCTCCCCGAGATCAACTGGGCGAGCTGATCCTGACAGGTCGTCGACCGTAGTAGGTCGGCGTCACCGTCGTTCTGCGCCTGGACGAAATCGTCGATGCTGTCGGTCAGCAACTGCGCCTGCGTGACGTTGTCCTCGGCGGGCGCGAATCGGGCTGCCAGGAAGATAGCGGCGAGCAGAACGACGACGATTCCGACCGCGAGAATGAACGGCCAGGGGGTCGGCGGACGACGCTCACCCGTCTCTGCCGCCGCTGCGGATGCATTGTTCTGCGCTTCCTCACGGCTGTCGGCCCACTGCTGTCTTCGTTCACGCCACGACGCCATAGCCGCAATCTTCCCGCAGGGTCGACACTTATCGCTCTCGGGGTCCGACAGGGATATCCCCGCGCAACGTTATGCGGTGCATGACGCGGTGCTCGGTGCCGTAGTCGCGGTTGGCGTAGTGCGAGGTGCTGCGGTTGTCCCACAGGACCAGATCGCCGAGACGCCAGCGGTGCCGCACGACATGCTCGGGCTTGGTCAGGTGCGCGTACAGGAGGTCGAGGATTCCACGACTCTCCGCCTCGGACACCCCGACGATGTGCGAGGTGAACCCAGGGTTGACGAAGATGCCCTTGCGTCCGGTCTCGGGGTGCACCCGAACCACGGGATGTTCGACGGGTACCAGCGCGGTCACTTCTTTCCCGTCCCAGACATTGCCTTTGCCGCCACGCTTCTGCGCGAGGTAGTAGCCGAACTCGCGATTGCCGTCGTGCACGGCGGTGAGCTGGTCGATCATCTGACGGACGGGTGCCGACAACGACTCGTAGGCAAGCTGACTGTCGGCCCAGTTGGTGTCGCCCCCGTGCGGAGGAAGCACGACCGGTCGCAGAATCGAGCCCATCGGCGGTCGTTCCATGAACGTGACGTCGGTGTGCCACACGTCGGCGAACCCGTTGTCCTGGCTGTCGAGGGCATACACCTCGGCTGCCACATGACCGCTGTCATGCACCGGGTGCCCAGCCGTCAGGTCGCCGAGCCGTCGACCGAAATCGATCTGACCGGCATCGTCGAGCGACTGGCCGCGCAGCACCAGGACCTTGTGTTCGACGAGTGCATCCCGGATAGCCAGGACTTCGGCATCCGAGGCCGAAGCGACATCGAGCCCGATGACCTCGGCACCGAATCGCGGCCCCAGCTTGTCGAGGGTCAGATTGTCGGGGACCAGAGCTGTCTCGCGGGTGAGAGATGTGCCGACTGAATTTTCCAGGATTGTCATGTGTTTCTCCTAGCCCGGAGCGATTTTCGCACGGTCTGGGCAGCAGCGCTGGATACGAGCGCACAATGGGAAGCTGGGGGGTGAGAAGTGGCGGGAGCAGAGAGCCGCGTCACCGACGACACATGGTGGTGCAAGTACGACAGAAGTCGACGGTTAGCCGCCGGACCAGGTAAGTCGTATGCACAGCGCAAACCCTACCTGAATGGAAGGAAATGGTGAAAGGCTGAGGCAATGCCCCGTAGCTACGCCCACCAGCACTGATCAGGTAACACTTAATTTATGCTGGGGTGTCCGTACTTGCCCTCGACGAAGGTAGTTCGCTGCACATGACTGATCAGACTCGCCCACTCCGCGTCGCCATCGTCGGCGCCGGACCGGCCGGCATCTACGCCGCCGATGCACTCATGAAGTCCGACCACAATGTCAGCGGACCCGGCGTGAGCATCGACCTCTTCGAACGCATGCCCGCGCCCTTCGGCCTCATCCGCTACGGCGTCGCACCGGACCACCCACGCATCAAGGGCATCATCACCGCCCTGCACAAGGTGCTGGACAAGCCCCAGGTCCGCTTGCTCGGCAACATCGACTACGGCACCGACATCACCCTCGACGACCTGCGCCGCTTCTACGACGCCGTCATCTTCTCCACCGGCGCCAACGCCGACCGCGCCCTCGACATCCCCGGCATCGACCTCGACGGCAGCTACGGCGCCGCCGACTTCGTCTCCTGGTACGACGGCCACCCCGATGTCCCCCGCACCTGGCCCCTCGAGGCAGAGAAGGTAGCCGTACTGGGCGTCGGCAACGTCGCTCTCGACGTCGCACGCGTCCTCGCCAAGACCGGCGACGAACTCCTGCCGACCGAGATCCCCGCCAACGTCTACGAAGGCCTCAAAGCGAACAAGGCCGTCGAGGTACACGTCTTCGGCCGCCGCGGACCCGCACAAGCCAAGTTCACCCCTCTCGAACTCCGCGAACTCGACCATTCGCCCAACATCGAGGTCATCGTCGCGCCCGAGGACATCGACTACGACGAAGGCTCCGAACAGGCCCGCCGCAACTCCAAGCAGGTCGACATGGTCGCCAACACCCTGCAGGACTGGGCCATCCGCGACGTCGGCAACCGCCCGCACAAGCTTTTCCTGCACTTCTTCGAATCGCCCACCGAAATCCTCGGCGAAGACGGAAAGGTCACCGGCCTCCGCACCGAGCGCACCGAACTCGACGGCACCGGCAACGTCAAGGGCACCGGCAAGTACAACGACTGGGAGGTCCAGTCCGTCTACCGCGCCGTCGGTTACCTCTCCCAGAACATCAGCCAGCTCCCCTTCGACGAGCAGGCAGGCACCATCCCCAACGAAGCCGGCCGCGTCGTGGAATCTCCGTCGTCGACGGTCCCTGTTCCCGCCACCTACGTCACCGGCTGGATCAAGCGCGGGCCCGTCGGCCTCATCGGCCACACCAAGGGCGACGCCAACGAAACCGTCGCCAACCTCCTCGAGGACGCGCCCACCTTCACCGGAGCCACCGACCCCGAACTCGACTCCGTCACCGCCTTCCTCGAAGGCAAGCAGGTCCCCTTCACCACCTGGGACGGCTGGTACCGCCTCGACGCCCACGAACGCTCCCTCGGCGAACCCGAAGGCCGCGAACGCGTCAAGGTCGTCGAGCGCGACGACATGCTCAAGGCGTCCGAGCCCGACAAGGCCTAGGCGGCTCCGCCGCCAGTGGCGCGGTTAAGTGCACCCTGGGACACTTAATCGCGCCACTGGCGCGCAGCGCCTACACCCGTACAGCCAGTAATTTTCCTTCCGTTTCGACTTTGCGCTTGTGCTCGTCGAAGTCCGGTGCAGCACATACGAACAGCGTCCTGCCGTCGTCGCCGCCGAATCCGCAGGCGAACACGCCAGTGTCGAACTCGAGCTGATCGACGACCCCCTTGCCCGGCACCACATGCACGATGCGCTGACCGAGAGCGTCTGACACCCAGAGCGATCCGTCCGTGTCGATCGCACATCCATCCGGTGCGAGTACCAGCTGTCCCAACGCTGTCGTCATATCGCTCATGTCGGGGAGTTCCGCGAACTTGACCCAATCTCGGCGCTCACCTAGCGAGCCGTCGGGATGGACCGCGAACACACTGATGCGATTACCGACGGTCTCGTCGACCAGCAGCTCACCGTCCGGCGTCAGCGCCATTCCGTTGGGAAAGTACAGATCCTTGGCCACGACGTGCACCGAGCCGTCGGGGTCGACCCGCAGCAGGTCCGCAGTATCGGGTGTTGCGAGGTTCATCAGATCGAAACCGAAATTGCCGACGTAGGCACGGCCGCGGGAATCGACGAGCATGTCGTTGAGGTTGGCGTCGACGTGCGACGACAGGTCAGCGTGCACCACGAGGGAACCGTCGTCCTCGCGCCGCAGAATCGTATGATCGCGCATGGACACGATCAGCAACCGCCCGTCCGGTAGCCAGCCCAACCCCGACGGCTGCTGGGGAACCTCGGCCTCGACGCGCACGTCCGACCCGTCCTCCTGCGCCGACAGAACTTGCTGACTGTAGAAGTCGGACACCCAGATACGACCGTCGCGCCAGCGAGGACATTCGAAGTAGGTGTAACCGTCGAGGACAACTGTGGCTTCGGCTTTCATGTATCGAATTCAAACACCGGCCAGGGTCGCCGGGTGCCGGAACGACGCAGCTGGCATGCTGACGGGGTGTTCGACGCCCATCGCTACATCCTCGACCCTCGGTTTCCGCTGATCGAGAACCAGGGTTTCGTTCCCGATCCGTACACGATCGCCGACTACGACCGCGACACGGACGGCTTGGGCATCACCGGCGGAGCAGTGATCAGCGCGTCGTTTCATGCCGCCGACCAGAGCTTCCTGCTGTCCGCTCTCGAGACGCTCGGCGACGGCTGGGTCGGGGTGACGCAACTCGAACCCGACGCCACCGATGCGGACATCCTCGCACTGGAGGATGCGGGGGTTCGTGCCATTCGGCTCAACCTCAAACGCGGCGCCACCGACGTTCAGACCCTCACTGCCCAGGCAAGACGCGCGCACGATCTGGTCGGATGGCATGCCGAGTTGTACGTCGATGCCTCGATGCTGCTGTCCCTCGAACCGATCCTGTGCAAACTCCCGGCAGCCAGCATCGACCACCTTGGGATGTCGTCGCAGGGTTTGCCCTATCTACTCGACCTCGTGGATCGTGGAGTCCGAGTGAAGGCAGCGGGCTTCGGCCGCATAGACATGGATATCGTCGACGCGATGCGGCAGATCCATGCAGTGAACCCGGCCGCCCTGATGTTCGGAACCGACCTCCCCGGAACCCGCGCGCCGAGGCGGTTCCAGGAATCCGACATCGATCTGATCGCCGAAGCCGTCGGCGGAGATCTCCCCGCAGTCCTCGACGGCAATGCCAGAGCCTGGTATCGGGTCAAATGAACAGCGCCGCTCCGAGCCAGACTCCGGTGGCGAGCAGTGCACCCAGAAGCTCGACGAGAATCGACAGTCCTGCTGCCTTGGTCGCATGGACGGTGGATCGCC
The DNA here is from genome assembly GCF_037327425.1 of Rhodococcus sovatensis. Taxonomy (NCBI): domain Bacteria; kingdom Bacillati; phylum Actinomycetota; class Actinomycetes; order Mycobacteriales; family Nocardiaceae; genus Rhodococcus; species Rhodococcus sovatensis. The sequence goes on from NZ_CP147846.1 coordinate 3,951,460, forward strand.
AAGCATCGGAGTGATTTCGGTGCCGCGGGAGTTCCGCCGCGTAGGTGCCGAGGATGAACCCGATGAACAATCCAACGATCGGGATCACGAAGAACCCGACGATCCCGACCAGGCCACCGACGATGAGCGACCGCGTCGGGATTCCCGCGTCCTTCATTCGACGCCCCGGCCAGGTGTATTTCACGACGCCGCTTGCGACCAGCAGCAGCGCAGCGACCGCGAACGCAGTCCATGCGGCCGCACCGCCGGTCATGAACGCCCACACAGCAATTGCCGCGAAGATCAGAATCGTTCCGGGCAGGATCGGCACGACGATGCCCGCCAAACCGATGAGAATCGCCAGCCCGACGAGCAGCTCCCCCCAGACGCTCACAGGACTGGTCTGACTTTGCCTGCTGCCTCCGTCGCCCGCGCACGCGCCGTGTCGACGTCGCCCGCAGTGGACACCGCGACGCCCATGCGTCGACGAACGAAGCTCTCGGGCTTGCCGAAGAGCCGAAGGTCCGTCTCGGGCACCGCCAGGGCATCGCCGACGCCGTCGAATGCAATCCCCTCGGCGTCGACGCCGCCGTAGATCACCGCCGACGCCCCGGGCGAGATCAGCGACGTGTCCACCGGCAACCCCAGGATCGCCCGCGCATGCAGCTCGAACTCCGAAAAACGTTGCGTACGAAGCGTCACCAACCCCGTATCGTGTGGGCGCGGACTGACCTCGGAGAAGTAGACGTCGTCACCCTTGACGAACAATTCGACGCCGAACAGACCGCGGCCTCCGAGGGCGGCCGTGATTCTCTCGGCGATGTCCTTCGCGCCCGCGAGTGCGACATCCGACATCGGTTGCGGCTGCCAGGATTCGACGTAGTCACCCGATCGCTGAAGGTGACCGATGGGCTCGCAGAAGTCGGTGCCTTGGATCGACCTGATGGTGAGAAGCGTTATCTCGTAGTCGAAATCGACGAATCCCTCGACGATGACACGACCCAGGTCGACGCGTCCGCCTTTCAGTGCGTACTCCCACGCGGCTTCCACCTCCTCGGCGCCCCGCACGACGGACTGCCCTTTGCCCGACGAGGACATCACGGGCTTGATCACTGCGGGAAAACCGATCGTGGACAGCGCATTCTGCACTTCGGTCAACGACTCGGCGAACGCGTAGGGCGAGGTCGGCAATCCCAGCTCCTCCGCGGCCAGGCGTCGAATGCCCTCACGGTTCATCGTCAGCTGAGTGGCGCGTGCCGTCGGGATGACAACGGTCCGGCCGCGCTTCTCGACCTCCGCCAGTGCATCGGTGGCGATCGCCTCGATCTCGGGCACGACGTAGTCGGGTTGCTGGGCGTCGATCAGCGCGAGGAGTTGTTCCGCATCGCTCATGTCGATGGTGAACGCGTGGTGGGCTACCTGATGTCCCGGCGCATTGTCGTAGCGGTCGACGGCAATGACCTCGACGCCGAGGCGTTGGAATGCAATGATCACCTCTTTGCCCAGCTCGCCCGCGCCGAGCAGCATCACTCGCGTGGCCCCCGGCGTCAGTGGTGTGCCGATCCGTGTTGGTTCCGTAGCTGCGCTCACTCGGCCATTATCCATTGCTCGAAAGCGTGGCCCGGACTAGTTGGACGTCCAGGCTTAAGTTAACCTCAATTCACATTGACGGCCCGATCGGAACGAGGGAAACGTGTCGAGTAGTGGTGGACCGCTGACAGGACTTCGCGTCGTCGAGCTCGCGGGTATCGGACCGGGGCCGCATGCAGCGTTGCTGCTGGCAGATCTGGGTGCCGACGTCGTCCGCGTGCAGCGCACGGGACAGATCTCCGAACACGATCAGCAACTCCGCAATCGCACCCTCGTCGAGGCCAACCTCAAGGACCCTGCCGACATCGAGAAGGTGCTCGGGTTGATCGAGCGTGCAGACGTCCTCATCGAGGGCTTCAGGCCGGGAGTCACCGAGCGTCTCGGACTCGGTCCGGACGCCGCGCTCGCCAGGAATCCGCGGCTGGTCTACGGTCGCATGACCGGTTGGGGCCAGGAAGGTCCATGGGCGTCGGCTGCCGGCCACGACATCAACTACATCTCCGTGACGGGCGTGCTTCACGCCATCGGCAGGCAAGGCGAGCGCCCTGTTCCACCGCTCAACATGGTCGGTGACTTCGGCGGCGGATCGATGTTCCTGATCTTCGGAATCCTCGCAGCGCTGTTCGAGCGACAGACATCAGGCGAAGGGCAAGTAGTCGACGCGGCAATGGTCGACGGCACCGCCGCGCTCTCCCACATGATCTGGGGCATGCGAGGCGTCGGCGCCTGGTCCGACGAACGCGGCGTCAACATGCTCGACACCGGTTGGCCGTACTACGACACCTACGAAACTTCCGACGGCAAGTACATGGCGGTCGGGGCCCTGGAACCCCAGTTCTTCGCAGAACTGCTCAGACTGCTCGAGCTCGACCCGGCCACCACTCCGAGCCAAGGCGAGCGCGACCGCTGGCCCGAGATGCGTGAACTCTTCACGACGACATTCAAGACGAAGACACGCGACGAATGGGCGGCGATCTTCGACGGCACCGACGCGTGCGTCTCACCCGTCCTGACGTTCGCCGAAGCTCCGCAGCAGGTGCATCTCGAGGCACGAGAGACTCTCATCGAGGTCGGTGGAGTCACCCAACATCGGCCGGCTCCGCGTTTCTCACGCACGCCCAACGGGATTCCAGCCGCTCCGTCGTCGACTGCCGTCGACGCCGAGTCAGTGTGGCGCTGAGTCTCTTTCAGAACACCAACGCTGGTTGCTCGGCGTCGACGTTCGGCGCAAGCGCCTGGTATGCGGCCGCCGTCGCCGAGACGGCGGCCGCCAACTCGACGGGCTCACGCGTGTAGGGCATACGAATGAACCGCTCGAATGCTCCCTCGACGCCGAACCTCGGCCCGGCCGCCAGCACTGCGCCGAATGCCGGGACCGTCGCCGCCAACGCGCTGGACACCGGCGCTGGAAGTTGGAGCCACAACGACATTCCGCCGGTCGATCGACGGTAGCTCCAATCCGGAAGGTGTTCGGCCAACGCACCTTCCAGTGCGTCACGACGTTCGCGTAGCTGAATCCGCCGTGTCTCGAGGATCGCATCGGCATCCTGTAGCAAGAATCCCGCGGCGAGTTGATCCATCACCGAAGTGCCGAGGTCGTGCGCGGCGCGCGAGCCTGCCAGACGGCTGATCAACGAGGGGTTGGCGCGAATCCACCCGATGCGCAGACCTCCCCAGTACGACTTCGACGCCGATCCGATCGTGACGATGTCGGTACCCGACACCCGACCGAACGACGCAACCGGCGGCGGCGGGGGCGCATCGAGCCACAGGTCGACCATCGTCTCGTCGACGATCAGTGTCATCGAGGTATCCCGCGCGATCCTGGCGAGTTCGGCACGGCCGTCGGCACCGAGGCATCGGCCGGTGGGATTGTGGAAATCGGGGATAATGTACGCGACCTTCGACGCGGTTTGCCTTGCTGCGCTCCGGATTCCGTCCAGGTCCCACGGATCGCCATCGGGCCGGATCGGCACCGGAACCGGCCTGGCCCCGACGCGTCGAATCGCCTCCAAGGCATTGGGATACGTCGGATGATCGATCAGCACCCGGTCACCCGGCGAGGTCAGCGTACCGAGTAGGAGGCGGACGGCCTGCTGGGCGCCCGAGGTCACCATGATCTGGTCCTCGGTCGTCGGCAACCCGCGTTCGACGAAGCGACGCGCAATGGATTCGCGAAGCACCGACAGTCCGATGGGCTCCATACCGTGGTTGGATAGATACGCCGGAAGCGCTTGCAGCGCAGCGTTGTACGCGGACAGCATGGCCTCGGTCGGGGCAGCCATCGCGGCATGGCTCATGTCGATGACCGGTCCGCTCGACGTGCGCGACTGTACGAGCAGCCCGTTCGGCCTCGCCATGTCCGGAAGCGCGACGGTACTGCGCGCGCCCTGCTTGCTGATCAGGTAGCCCTCTTCGCGGAGTACCGCATACGACGAGGTGATGGTGGTTCGACTGAGGTCGAGTGCGGCCGACAAGTCTCGCTCGCTGGGCAACCCGACTCCGAGAGGAATCCGGCCGTCGTGGATCAGCAGCCTGACGCCGTCGGCCAAAGCGCGATAGGTCGGACGTGAGGTTCGGCGAGATGCCCGTCGAGGCCCTGACCCATCCTCGGCGTCCGTTCGCCAGCGCCCAAGATCGCGGGCCAGGGACGTTGCATTGAGGACTCGGATCGCCATGGCGTCAGTATTCGCGCTACTGGTATGACAAATCAAGTCCAATTTGATGGTTGGTGGACTGGTTTTGCTGTGGTTCATACTGGTTGCGTGCCCTACGCGCTCTTCGACACCTCCCTCGGCCGGTGTGGCCTCGCGTGGACGCGCCAGGGTGTCAGCGCGGTCGCACTCCCGGAACCCCAGGACGCCTTGATCGCCTACCTTGCCGGATTCGAGGCGGTGGTCGGCGTCCCGGACGGCCTGGCCCAGCAGGCGATCGACGGGATCCAGGCGCTTCTCGACGGTTCGGCCGCGGATTTGTCGTCGGTGCCGGTGGTGCTCGACGTGTCGGACTTCGACAGAGCGGTCTACGACGTCACTCGCTCGATCCCGCGCGGCTCGACGCTCACCTACGGGGCCGTGGCGGCCCAAGTGGGCCGACCAAGTGGTGCGCAGGCCGTAGGGGGCGCGCTGGGGCGCAACCCGGTGCCCGTCATCATCCCGTGCCACCGCGTCCTCGGCGCCGGCCGCGAGGTGGGCGGGTTCTCGGCCCCCGGCGGTGCGTCGACGAAGCAGCGAATACTCGCCATCGAAGGAGTCTCGGGGTTCGGGGAGCCGACGCTGTTCTGAGCGGGGGGATCGCCAATGAGCTACCTGCGCGTCGCAGCAATGACGTGTTGGGCAGTACCCCCGGGGGTCAGCACCGGCGCCCACACGCCCTCGACTGTTGCCTCGGCGACGCCGTCGGGCGTCAGCGCCGAACCGGGAGCACCGATCGAACTTCCATCACTGCAGGATAATTCGACGGTTCCGGTGTAGTCGGACCCCGCAGGCGCGCTGCACACGAGGCCTCCGTCGAACGTCAGCGACTCGACATTGCCTTCGATCGGACCGGTGAACACCGTCGCCGATTCCGGTGGTGTCGGCTTGGCAGTGTCCAGGGGTGGATCAGCAGGGGGATCGCTAAGGGGTGGATCGACTGTCTCGATCGGAGCTTCCGTCGTCGTAGGCACCTCGGTTGTGGTGGTCACCTCAGGGCTTTGCGCGACCGCTGCTTCCTCGGTTGTAATCGAAGAGGCAGTGGTACTCGGAGAGTCAGTGGTACTCGGTGCGTCAGGGGTACTCGGGACCTCCGGCGTGGTCGTCACTGCTGCTGGAGCTGCTCCGCGTGCCATTGGTTGAGCCGCGGTCGCGGCCGCCGGCGTTGCTCCTGGACCGCATTCCGCACTCACGAGATCGATCGAGAAAGTCAGAGGCAGAACCCCGAGGGCAAGCAGACTGACCGAGCCCGTCAATGTCAGCCGACTGAATCCTGCCGCTGCGCCCGTCGGCGACTGGCTACTGGTCAAGGCAACGTTCGTGTACCCCACGAGGCCATCGGTAAAGGATCCGGGAGAGGTCGTGGAGTTTGCACTGGGAATGCGGACGGACCGACCGCCGACGAGAACACTTCCATTGGGATTGGCCGTCGTGGTGTTGGCGGCGGCAGGAACAGTCCACACGTTCGTACCGACGTCCAACTGGCAGCCAACAGAAGTTGTGATGGTCTGGCCGGCACTACTGACGGCCACGATGTCGGTGTTGACGAGGCTGATCACGCCCAACAAACTGACTCCCACAACGCTGCCGGTCAGTCGCATCGAAGACACTGTCGCCGATGCACTCGCCGTGGGCGTTCCGGTGGTGCAGTACGTCGGAACACCGGCCGCGCCCACTACGTACGAACCGCAGGCGGCCGCCCCGACAGGAGCGGTCGACGCCGAAGCACCGGACATCCTTAATTGGTTCACCATCACGACAGCCGACGACGCAAACGGCCCTGTACCCGCGACCGTTGCAGTTCCGGGATTGGTCGAATCGCGACCGCTTCTTGCGGAGTCCCAGGGTAGAGGCGTCGGATTGTCGGGGAGAATCGAGATGCCACCCGCACTGTTCACCAGAGGACCGATACCGAGACCGTATCCATTGGTGACCCACGATCCCGATCCGACCGTGCCGGCGACATACTCGGAATCGGTCCACAACGCTGCCGTATACCCCACGAGACTCTTGCCCGATACGAGCGCAAGGCCGAGTAACACCACACACACCAGCGCGGAGCATCGCCCTTCGAGAGCCCGTCGACGGAGATTTCTCATCCAGAGCGCTCGCTACCCTCCGGCGGACCGGCGATGTCGCGGTCGCGCGGCCAAAAGACCGCCACTACCAGGGTTGCCATCGCCAAGGTGATCGCGCCGAGAACATACGGATTGGAAAAGTAGACAATGACGCGTGCCAGCCCCGGAACAGACCACAGCACCTTGCGCACCTCTGTGACGTCGTACAACCCCGGATCGGCGTCGGCATTCGCGTCGCCTTTGAGTTCGAGAACGGTGACTCCCGTTTTCGAGATCGGATCGATCGCGACCACTCGGTGCGTGACGGGGAGCTTGCCCTCACGATCGACAGTGACTACGTCCCCGATCTGCACCGAAGCCGCGGGCACGGCGCGGACAACTGCAAGCGAACCTGCTGGAATCGACGGCGCCATAGAACCGGTCTTGAACATGATCAGCGTGATGTTGAAGAAGAACGCACACGCAACCAATGCGAGACAAATGACTCCGCCGATCGCAAGAATATTCAACAAGATGTCACCGATAACAGTCCAGGGGGAGCGTCTCGCTCGCGGAGTTGCAGTGTGTGTCATCGCACCCATTTCTTCTGCCTTCTACATAGTTCCTACGAAAGGCCAGTTGGCAACCAGTGTCTTGTTGGGCAATGCGGCGTCGGACCAATTGGCGTCGGTCGCAGGCAGGCTGATTTCGAAACACAACGGAACGGCTGGCCCGGCATCGGTGGGTACAGCCCCAGCGACGAGCGGAAAGCTGGATGGAGCAGGAACGTTCAGCGCTACTGCTCCCCCGGCACCGACCACGAACGCCGGACTCGAGGCAAAAGCTCCCGCGTCACATGTCAGTGCGTTGCGGACTACCCGGTACCGGAGTGCCGTCGACAAATTGCCGACGCCGGTGCCGGAGAACGACGCACCCTGCAACGCGACGGAAGCTGGTTCGGAACCAACTTCGACACGCAACTGGAGTGGCGCGTACACCACAGAACCAGGCACCAGACCCGTTGCGGTGCTTGTGAACACCAACGAGTTCGGCCCGCCGATAGGGTGGGACGACCACGTAGACCCACCGTCGGTGCTCGACTCGATCCCGAACTTCGACGATCCGAAGTCACTGTTACCGAGCACCCGGTCGGTCCAGCTGGCCGCCACGAGCACCGCCCCGATACCGAGGACGATCCCGCCTGCTGCCAGTGCCCGCCGTTGTCTCTTTCTCTGCTGCTTGCGGTGAGACAGCACGTGCTGAGAATGCACGTGCTACGGGGTGACCGATGTGCCGACGAACTGCCAGATCAGCTGCCCGGTATTGAGACCCGCCAGGTCGAGGGGCGAGCCAGCCGGCAAAGTCACTGCGTAACAAAGCTGTACAGGCGTACCCGCCGCCAGTAGCGTTATTGCGTTCGGCGCGCTCCCGGTGGTCAGCGCGGATCCTGGCGCAACGACCGAGGTGCCCCCTGGAGTGCCCGCAGCACACCCTTCAGCGGTGCCGCCCGAGGTGACCGAGTACGTCAACGCGCTGGTCAACGCAGCCGAACCCGCGGGCGTACCCGGTACCGCACCGTTCAAGGTGACATCCGCATTCAAAGTTTGTGCATTCTGCAACCTCAGGGCGATGGGCGCGTAGACCGTTTCGCCGGGCGTAAGATTCAACCGCGCGACCGGAAATCCGAAAGGCTCACCCGGGCTTACGTCGGCCTCGACCCAGTTCGCCGTCGCCGTCGTACTGAAACTCGCTTGAATGTTCCACGCCTCATCACCCGTAGCGAAATCGGAATTTCCAAAAACATTGTCGGTCCATGCGGCCAAAGTTATTGCCGCGCCGACACCCAGAACCAAGCCTCCTGCCAACAAAGCCCGAATCTTGCGTTTTCTATTTGAATTATGAACCTGTTCGTTCATGCTCCGACTCTTTTCCTCGAACGGAAGGCGAGCGCATTCCGCGCTGGCTCAACACATCATCGGCGCACAATCTCCGCGTGTTGCCGGAATTCAAAAGAATTTCGAAATGTTATGAAATCAGAATTCCTACTGGCTGTATTGAAATGAATACCCAGGGAATGAAACACGCTCTTGCACTGATTTACACCATGAGCGTCGGGTGTAACGCAGCCGAACCATACCGCTCGATCGAATCAGACCAGAAAGGACTCGGCGCTCGACGCGTCCACCCCGGACACGACCTCCGCGTCCGGGCCTGGTCGCACATCTTGATCTTCGCGCGCCCCGCCGATGGTGAAGGCGCCAGTCTCGGGCAGCCAGCCCACTGCGCCGCGTTCGAACAAGTTGTATCGCCCGAAACCTGTCGGAGTCGGCTTCTCGTCGCTGATGGGGTATCCGAGCGGGCCATAGGGGCCGCCGTGGGCGAGGTACCACTCGAGGATGGGTCCATGCACTTCGTGCGCACCACCCTCGGGGAGAGCGAAGACGGTGGCATGCTGATACTCGAGCATCCCGCCGCCATTCGGCCCGAGCATGAACTCACCGACCTCCTCGCCGATCCAAGTGTGTTCGTACGCGAAGCGATCGAATTGCAACCCGAAAACATCGAGACCGCTGTAACTAGTAGACATCGCACGCCCCTCCTCGTGTACCTGAAGTCGAGTATCCCCTCATACGCCGAGTCGGACCAACGAATAACTCACATATATTGCAGGAACTCCCCGCAGGTGCGCAGAAAGGACCGTACGCCGGAATCGACCGGAAGAAAAAAACTCCGGACTTGGAAAGAGTCGGTGATTGCCGAGGTTGTCGACAGCTCCGCCGTGAACAGGCCCGAACGGGCACGCATTGTCGGGTTGGACGGCTCACGTACCGATACGTCCAGCACATTCTCACCGCGTTTCAACTCCAAGTCGAGTTCGAGCCGGGGTGTCCGCGACGCGATCCTTGAACTACTCGGTCCGACGAACTCGAACGATGGTCACTTCAACCCGGAAAGAACTCGGCCAAAGCACTTTTCAGTGCATCTCGACTTCACGTGGCTCATGAAGTTCGCGTAGCTGAACCCGCCGCGCTCGACGCGTCGAATCACCTCCAAGGCATTGGGAACCGACCAGCAATCGACGTCACTGTCCGGACGACTGGCACATCCGGCCCTCCGAGGTCGATTTGTGTGTACTTCCGCACACTCACCCTCGCGTCGCACAGGTTATGAACGGGACACCATTGATTTCCGCGGCGGGCATATATTGACTGAATGACTCACAAAGAAGCTGGAAGCAAATTAATGCAAGTTTTCCTGCATGATTGCCGTTGTAGGGTGAGTATAGGAAAATAGACTGATCGACGCCGATTTTGCGTACACAAATTATGCAGTTCGGTATCAAACCGAACCCCCGGAATTTTTCAACCAGCCAAACGGGATGCGAGTCGCCGACAGCCTCGTCCGGGCCTCAATTCAGCAAAGCCGCGATATCCGCGGGGATCTCGTCTGTCGCCGAGGCGTCGATTACCGTGCGCGTCCAACTCGACCCCGCGTTGTCCAGCCGAACCAACTGCTCCGACCCCAGAAGCCATAGCTGGCCCCCGGAGCCCCACACCACGCCGTACCCGTACTCCGAACTCGACGAGATTAGAGCGCTGTACTGCACTCCGTCGGCAGTGTCGGTGATCTGCAGGGTGGGCGAGCCGCCGATATCGACGACCTTCGCCACCGAGGCCCCCGACGGCGAGGTCTGCGGAGTGATCAGGTCGGCAGGCTTGACCTCGGTTGTGGTCGGCGCAGCCTCGGTTGTGGTCGGCGCAGCCTCGGAAGTCTCCGGAGCCAGAGCGGCAGGAGACTCGGCCTCCGTCGGCGAGGCCTCGGTCGGCACAGTCTCGGTCGGCACAGTCTCGGTCGGCGAAGTCTCCGTCAGTACGGTCTCAGTGGTCCCGGTGATCTCAGTGGTCTCCGTCGGCGAGGTCTCGATCACCGACGATTCAGCGCTGGTGGACATCTCTGACGTGCTCAGGTCCTCTGCTGTAGACGAGCTCGACACTTCCTCCGGCGCCATTAGGGCCACTGCCGGGGCCGATGCGGGAGCCAGAGCTCCACATCGCGCGGCGGGAAACAGGTTCAGGGGCGACGTCGTCAGGGTCATCGTCACTGTGAACCCCCGGCTCGGCGCCGATACCCGGGTTCCGGACACCGTTTGTACGGTGAAGGTCCAGGTTCCGGTCAGGGTCTCGAACCAGGTTCCATTGTGCACATCAGCGGATGCAATATTCACCGTGTGGGGTGGCAAGCTTGTCCCGAGCCGAGTGATCGTCCATCGGTAGGTGTAGCCCGATCCCGGCGGAGGCGCCCACGACATCGTCACGTAGGCGCCCACACCGAAGGAGCCTGCTCTGTCGACACACGTCGGGTCTCCCGGCACCGGAACCGGAGGCAGGCCTGTCGTGAACGTTCCGCTGGTTGCGGTCGCAGGATCGTTCCATGCCGCCAGGGTGGTGGGTGTGTTGGTTGCAGCGAGCCCCAGTGCCCCGACCGCCCCGATGGCGAGGATCGCCGTGAGCGTGGCCTTGCTGTGCCCACCAGACCCACCCGGCTCGTCCGTACCTCGGTCATCGTGGTGGCGGTCCTCGTCGGTCCTGGGGCGCCAGGCGATCATGAGGAGGACACCGACGAAGACCCCACCGAGGAAGACGGCAACGGGTCCGCTCATCCAGGTCACCGCGTATCCGAGGTTCGGGACGCTGAACACCACGCGGCCGACCTCGGCGACGATGTAGGTTTCGGCGTCTGCCTCGGTGTTGGCGTCGCCTCGGAGAACGAGCTGGACGCTGTCGGTACCTACTGCTCCGATCTCGACGACGCGGTGGGTGATTCCCTCGCCCGAGGCGTTGGTGACGTTGACTATGTCGCCCACCTCGATCTCGGTCGCGGGCGTTTGCTTGCTGATGGCCAGGGCGCCGGTGTCGATGGCTGGCGACATCGATCCCGATCGGAAGACGAGCGGTGTGATCCCGAAAACAACTGCCGCCAGGGCGACCAGCACACAGAACAAGCCCGCGACAGCCCCAGCGGTGAGGGCGATCTCGCGTGCCAGCTTTCGACGGCGCCGCTTGGTGTGCGCGGTAGCTGGAGATGTGTGGTTGGACATGACTACACCGACGTCGCTAGAAGGGAATAGGTAACTGTTCCGGAGATCGGTGTCGCCGGCGAGGTCGCAGTACTCGGCATGGTCACCGAGAAGCAGAGGTTGTCCGCGGGATCGCCGTAGCCGATCGGCCTGGACAGTGCAACGGAACTGGATTGGAAATTCTGAGGGGCGACGGTCAGGCCGGTGATCGTGCTGAGCGGAGTTCCGGTACAGGTCGTGCCCGCGTACACGGCGGTATTCAGCAGTACACCGAGCGTGCCGTTGTTGGTCGAGGCCGCAATCGTGTACGTGAAACCTACAGTGCCACTGTTGGTTACCTGCAGGGGCGCGCTGACGGTTTGCCCCGGAAGAATGTCGGCCTTGGTCAATGTGGTGGCGAAGGCGACCGGATTGTTGTCCACCGCCGGGTTGCCCACCTTGATGTCGATAGTCCCTGTGGTGAACGCGCCCGACGTTGCCGACGAGGTGTCCGACCACGCGGCAAGCGTTCCGACAGCTCCGAGACCCAGAACGATCCAGATCGACATGATGGCGCGAGTGCGGGCACCGATCAGCGCGGACCCGAGGCGCTGCAGAATCGTCCTCGGTGCGAGCCCATTGCCCGCCGTATTGTCACTACTGTGGCGCGCCATCAGCGCTGCACTCCATCCGTATTGTCGTTTCGATCGGCGCCGATGGAACACGCATCCTCGTTGTCCCACTGCACCACGAAATCGAGATCCGCACCGGAATTCTGTGTGTCGTCTCCCGCGTTCACTGCCATGGCGACGGTCGTATCGACCCGTCTCTTCTCGCGGGGCAAGACCTCGACGAAGGCGCAGGCAGCGTTCACCCGGGCCCGGTCGATGGTCACCTCGAGAGCCTCGACGAAGGCTGGGTTCGAGCTGGTCGCGAACACCTGGACATTCGCGCCGTGATCGGTCTCGTTGAGTACATGGAAGGTACTGGTTCGACTGTCACCGGGTATCCACCGAATTCGCTTGTCGAACAGAGGGTTCGGTAGGCTGGAGGACCATGTCAGACCGTCACTGCTGAAGCTCACGGTCGGGGTCTGGCGCGAAGGTTCGGCACCGATGAGCACCAGTGTCACGATCGCGACGAGCGCGCCGGTAGCTAGAATTGCGGCATTCCTCTTCATGGCGCCCGCGACTCTCGACGCTGCTTTCGGTAGTCGTTGCCGGCTCCGACGAACATGTACAGCGCGTACGCACTCAGTCCGATGACGATGACAGTGACCGTGATTCGACGTTGTTCGCCGTTGAGCCAGTTGTCGACGTAGCCCACATAGGGCACCGAGTACCAAACTTTCCCGCGAATCTGACCGTATCGAACCGGGTTCTCGTCATCGGACCCGTTGTTGTCGCCGCGGGTGATGTACGTCGTGACGCCATCACCGCTGAATTGGGTTGCTACGATGCGGTGGGTCACGACCTCGGGTTCGCCGGAGCGAATCTGGTACGCGATCGGTGTTCCGACTGTGAGTTCTGAGCGATCCGCTGGCTTGACGACGACTAGGGCGCCGGGCGGATATGCGGGTCTCATCGAGCTGGTGAGGATGGTGTACGGCGTCGAACCAGTCAGCCGCGGTATCACCACTGTGGCCGCCAGAACCGCCAGCATCGCGGCCAGCAGGGTGTACGACACTATTCGGCTGAACCACCACCACGCACCGGTCTGTTCGTCCTCCTCGTCAGCATTCGCGACGGGAATCACGTCGGTGTCATCGGTGCTCATGTCTGGTCCGCTCTGAACGAAAAGCTCACTGTGGATGCTTGGCTCTGCGGCGAGTTGGCGCCGACGGAAACGTGGAAGCACCACACCTGGTTGGCGCCGGGGGCCAGCGCTCTCGTGCCGAGGGTCTGCGCGCCCTGCGCGTTGCCGGTGTAGAGCACGGTCACCGAGCCGGTCGGTGCACCCACTGCTGGACAATCGCCCATCGTGGACACGAGGGTGGCGGTCAGGTTGAGGGGCACCGCACCGATCACCGCCGAACCTTGCAGCCTGTAGTCGAAAGCAACGTCGCCCGCGTTGCGGATAGATAGCGGGGCCTGCGAGGAGCCGTTCGGCCCGAGGTTCGTCGAACCGAGCGCTGCGAGGACATAGTCGTCGACCTCGGCGCCGTCGGGACCACTTTGATGTCCAGCGTGCCGGAGTTGAGCGTGCCGCCTGCGACGGCTACCTCGTCGCGCCACAGCGCGCCCGTCGCCTGTGCTGATCCGAAGATCACCACGACGACGGACGCTGCCGCGAGCGCCCAGTACCGACTGTGCTTGATCGCCACTTGCGACCTGCTAGACGGGTCGAACCTGGTCGAGCGTCAAGGTGAAGCTATTCAGATTGACGGTCTCGTTCTGTGCCACCAGATCGGTCGTCGCCTGGTCGAACGTGATGGTGACGGCGACGGCGACGGTTTGTGTGGGCGAGGTCAGCGGAAGATCCACGGCAGAACCGTTGGGCAGGGCGGCACCGCCGTCGACTGCCACCGTGGTAGCCAGCGCCGCAGCCAGAGCCGGGTCGCCGGTGACCTGCGAGAAGTCGGCCGTGATCGTGGCCTCGATATTCTCACCCGCCGAGTTGACGGTGTAGCTGTTGGTGTAGGTCAGTACGTCGCCAGGGACGATCAGGTAACCGGACGGATCGGCCCCGATGACGACCGATCCACCCTCCGAGACATCGGTCCAGACGCCGGGCGTACCGGTCGGCTCGAAGTTCAGCTCGCCGGAATTGATCGCACCACCGCCGACGGTTTCGGAGTCCTGCCACAGCGCGAGAGTTCCTAGTCCGCCGAGTAGCAGCACCGCGGCCGCGCCAGCGGCGACGGCGCCCTTGGTTGCTCTATTCATGAACTTCTCTTCTCTTTGGGTTCGGCCCTGCATGTACGACGGGCCGGGCGTGAACTACCCGCCGGGGTAGTGAGTGGCTTTGGTGGGCCAACGCAACTGATTGCGACACTTATTGTTTCGGGAAGCGAAGGGAACCCGTTAGCAAAGTCAAGGTAAAAGTCCGATAGTTCTTTAACAGGAATCTAACCAACCGAGACTTACATCCTTTGGCTATCCGCAACGTGCCGAAAGACCCTAGTCGGCCCCAGATATGGTCCAGACAGCACAACGCCCCGAGGCATTCAAGCCTCGGGGCGCATCGAACTGTCTATGCCGAGCTATCTACTAGGAATCGAGAATGTCCCGACGCACGATGGTCTGGTCGCGTCCGGGACCGACACCGATGCACGACATGTAGGCACCCGAGAGCTCCTCGAGCCGCAGAACGTAATTCTGCGCATTCTGCGGAAGATCTTCGAAAGTGCGTGCAGCAGAGATGTCTTCCCACCAACCAGGCATCTCCTCGTAGATCGGCTTCGCGTGATGGAAACCGGTCTGCGTCATCGGCATTTCGTCGTGCCGCACACCATCGACGTCGTACGCGACGCAAATCGGAACGGTGTCGAGACTGGAGAGCACGTCGAGCTTGGTCAGGAAGTAATCGGTAATTCCGTTGACGCGAGTCGCGTAGCGCGCAATGACAGCGTCGAACCAACCGGTGCGTCGAGCACGCCCGGTGGTGACGCCGACCTCACCACCCTGCTTGGCGAGATACTCGCCGAAGTTGTCGAACAACTCCGTCGGGAACGGGCCCGATCCGACGCGCGTCGTATAGGCCTTGAGAATGCCGAGGACGGTCGAAATCTTGTTGGGCCCGATACCGGAACCCACAGCCGCGCCGCCCGCTGTCGGGTTGGACGACGTCACATACGGATAGGTGCCGTGGTCGACGTCGAGCAACGTTCCCTGCGAGCCTTCCAACAACACCGTCTCGCCCCGCTCCAGCGCCAAGTTGAGCTCGAGCCGGGTGTCCGCGATGCGATGCTTGAAATGCTCGGCCTGGCCGAGAACCTCGTCGACGACCTGCTGTGAATCCAACGCCCGACGGTTGTAGATCTTCGAGAGCACCTGGTTCTTGAACTCGAGCGCCGCTTCGACCTTCTGCGTCAGGATCTTCTCGTCCAGGACATCGGCCGCACGAACGCCGACACGGGCGAACTTGTCCTGGTAGCACGGCCCGATTCCGCGGCCCGTGGTGCCGATCTTCTTGGCTCCGAGGAAACGCTCGGTGACCTTGTCGATGGCTACGTGGTACGGCATGATCAGGTGCGCATCGGCGCTGAGCAGCAGGCCCGACGTGTCGACATTCCGCTCCTCCAACCCAGCCAGTTCGGTCAGCAGAACGCCGGGGTCGACGACGACGCCGTTGCCGATGATGTTCTTCACGCCCGGTGTCAGGATGCCCGACGGGATCAGGTGCAGAGCGAACTTGTCACCATTCGGGAGCACCACCGTGTGGCCTGCATTGTTGCCGCCCTGGTAGCGGACAACCCACTGCAGTTGTTCGCCGAACAGATCGGTCGCTTTGCCTTTGCCCTCGTCGCCCCATTGGGCGCCGATCAGGACTATCGCCGGCATGTGCTCTCCTGGTGTCTCTTCTGTGTAGTGACGTAAGCAGGTTGCTGCCAGGTATCAGGGCAGGCCGGGACGTAAGTCTAGCCGAGAGGGTGTGGCACCCGTCATGGCGCTACGGTGGTGTCGAACAAGACAGCTCGTGTGCGAGGAGTTGCGACACCGAACACCGGCCGATCTGGGAGCACTGTGACAATGGGAGCGCTGTGACACCGTTTGTCCTGCACTGTGGAAGCCCTCCGCTGCCGATTTCGCTGACGGACGTACCCCTCACGTCTGCGTCGCCTGTACCGACCGACGAGGAATGCGACTCGCTCTTCTCCGCGGTCGGCACCATCGCCGACCCCCGAGTGATCGTGCTGGGGAACGATGCCTCCCTCGCCGCAGTCTTGACTCGACTGATGCGTACCGAACGACTGCACTTCGAGATTGCGTTCGTACCCGAGACAACGACGTCGGCCGGACACATCTATCGGCTCGGCACCGGTTCGCGTGCGGCGAAAGTAGCCCTGACCGGAACTGCGAAACCCATGCCCCTCATCCGAGACGACGCAGGCAAGGCCGTCGTCGGGCGCGCACTGGTGCGCGGGCCTGCAGGTACGGAGCTCGAAGGCGAAGCGTACGTCGACGACACCCAGCTTTTTTCCGGTGCGGTCTCAGGCGTCGAAGTGGTCCCCACTCCCGAGATGCCCGGCCTCAAAGCCCGTGTGACGGGGCGTCGGCGTCTCTTCGGCCGACGCTGGACTCACGGACGAGCAATGCAGCTGGGTGCCATCGCCGCTCAACTCACCCGAGACGGAGTCCCCGGCGACAGAGAAGTCAAGCGTTCGACGTTCTACCGTCACGACCGGGAGTGGTTGTTGGTTCGGTGAGCATTCCAGTTCGGCGCAACCCAGTCAGACCGAGTCCGGTCTTCCTCGCAGTCGCGGCAATCACCGCCCTGGGCGGCGTACTCGCGTGGACAGCCCAGTCTGCCGTGCCGGCCCGCATCGGGGTGTTCGTGCTCGTTCTCGCCGGTTGGATACTGACGGTGTGCCTGCACGAATTCGGCCACGCCTACACCGCGTACCGAGCCGGTGACCGAGAGGTCGAGCTTCGCGGCTACCTCACTCTGAATCCGCTGAAGTACAGCCACCCCCTGCTGTCGGTCGTACTCCCGATCGCCTTCATCGCCATCGGAGGCATCGGACTCCCGGGCGGTGCGGTATATCTGCGCACCGGAATGTTCGAGCCGAAGGTTCAGAGGCGAATTGCGTTGGCGGGTCCGTCTGCGAACGCAATCGTGGCGGTGATCCTGTTGATCGTCATCCGGGTGTTCGGAATGGACGGAGACCACTCCGCATTCTGGTGGGGCCTGAGCTTTCTGGCGTTCCTTCAGGTCATGGCCACGATCCTGAACCTGTTGCCGATTCCCGGTCTCGACGGGTACGCCGCAATCGAACCTTATCTATCCCACGACACTCGTCGGGCACTGGAGAACTTCAAGGGATACGGGATCCTGATCCTGGTGGCGTTCCTCTTCGTGCCCCAGATCAACTCTTTGTTCTTCGACGCCATCTACACCGTCTTCGGCCTCTCCGGCGTGCCGGAGATCTACGCCCAGTACGGCAACTACCTCATGAGGTTCTGGCTCTGACCGCCAGATTTCCGAACAATTCTGTCGCCGTTGGGAAAGTCAGGAGTTGAGTCGGATCATGTCGGCGGCGACCCGCTGGATACCTTCGCGCAGCGACGGCGGCGCGATCACCTCGACACCTGCGCCGAGGGCGATGAGCTGCCCGAGCGCAACCTCCTCGGTTTCCAACACGAGGTCCGTCGTCGACCATCCGTCCTCGTCGGGAACGGGGAGTTTGGGAGTCGCCTCGTGGCCGATGATGCTCGGGAGCATGCGTAGCGCCGACGGTGAGAGCCTGACTCGGCAGTTGTAGGTCCGCAAGGTCCGGTCGAAGGACGCGGCGGCTTCACGCCACCATTCGGCGAGATCGAAGCCGACGGGTCTGTTGACCACGTCGGACGTCATTTCCGCGGATTCGATGCGATCCACCCGATACGAGAGAACCGTTCCCGCTCGCGAGGCAACCAAATACCAGATCGCCGCCTTGACGACGAGACCGAGCGGATCGACCTGCCGCGTAGACCCGCGGTAGCCCAGTTCGAGTCGACGTGCCCCGAACACCGCCGCACTGATCACTGGTAGATACGGCGTCGACGCGGGTTGCCGGAACCAAGCCGGCACGTCGATGTGGAGCCGCTCACGCCACAGTTGCGCGTCGGCACGCAAAGGCTCAGGCAAAGCGCCGAGCAGTTTGTTCTCGGCTGCCTCGCTCGCGTCGGCGAGACCGAGATCAGCCGCTATCGAGGGCACTCCGAGCAGCATCAGAGCCGAGGTCTCGACGCCGGTCATTCCGCTCAACTTCGACTGCCATCCGTCGAGCAGTCGGATTCCACCTCCGGGCCCGGATTCGGTCCACAACGGCACTCCCGCCGCACTGAGTGCCGAGATGTCACGGTAGATGGTGCGCACCGACACCCCCACCTGCTCGGCGAGCGCCTGGGCCGTCGCCGAGCGCCCGTATTGCAGGGTCAGCATCAACTGCAGCAAGCGAGCCGAACGCATGTGCAGATCCTACGAGTAATTACTGACAGAAGGTGTCAGTAATTCTCGGCGATACTGCGATACATGGCTTCCTGGAGAGAATTCGACATCGCAGCACCCGACATGGCCGCGGCGGTGGCCGCACGATTTCGCGCACACAAGCATCACGTCCTGGCAACGCTACGATCCGACGGATCACCACGCGTCAGTGGCACCGAGGTCGAATTCTCGGCCGACGGGACCCTACGGCTCGGTTCGATGCTGAAGGCACTGAAAGCTGTTGACTTACAACGCGATGCACGGTTCGCGGTACACAGCAACCCGGGACATCACTCGATGGACGGCGGCGACGCGAAGATCTCGGGGAGGGCCGTCGAACTCGTGGATCCCGAAGTGCTGCAGAGAATTTTCGACGCCGCTCCGTCCGAACTGTCGCCGTACCACGTCTTCGACCTCGACATCGGCGAGGTCGTACTGACATCTCTGGTCGACGATCACATGAAAATCGAGCTGTGGCGTCCCGGCGCGGCGGTGAAGGTTTTCACCAGGTGAGCTCTGCTGAATGCTGGTGCTACCGTGCCTGCCATGAGCTTGCGCGTCGAACGGTTCGATCACATAGTCGTGAATTGCCATGACGTCGAAGCCACTGCACGCTGGTACGCCCGGGTTCTCGGCATGAAAATCGTTCGATTCGGTCCGAAGAACCGGACCGCCCTCACGTTCGGCGATCAGAAGATCAACCTGCGGCCGCTCGGGGCACTGGACCAGGACCCCGCATGGGCGACAGGCCGAACTGAGGCAGCGGGTTCCGAGGATCTCTGCTTCATCACCGACACCAAACCTGACGAGGTCGCCGCTCACCTTCGCGCGTGCAACGTCACGATCATCGATGGCCCCGTGATCAGAATCGGCGCATTGGGCGAGATGGTCTCGCACTACTGCCGCGACCTGGATGGCAATCTGATCGAAATCGCGCACTACGCCCATTGACTCTCTGTGTGGCCAAGACATCGAATGTACGTCCTGGAAGAGTAAGGGCATGCGCTTGTTCGATCATGTTCGCAATCCGGGATCGGTGCACGGTGTGGCGGAGCTTCGGACGCGACTTCTGAGGCAATTCCTCGTGGTCACCACCGTTCTGTACGGGGCCGGCGTGATCGCGACGGTCCTTCCTCACGGAAGCCGGGTCACAGCCGACATCACCGGTGGGATTGTCGCTGTCTGCCTCGGGATCGCCGGTCTGGTGACGTTGCGGCTTCGTCCTCGAACAACCGCCGGGCAGCACGTCGCATTGGGCGCCGCAATGCTGGCAACACCTGCAGTGATGGCGTTCCATGTCCTCACCGCAGCGCTGTTCCCCTGCTTGATCGCAGCGATGTTTCTGGCGATGTACATCCGCGCATTCCATCCGAGCCGCGACGCCCATATTGCGATCGGCGTCCTTATCGCGCTGGTTCTACTGGCGACGCTTCGCTCGTCTGCGCCGGTGTATCCGATCACCTACATCATCTTTGCCGTGGCAATTTTTGCAGCGGCCGAGGCATTCGGCTCGGTCACGAAAGCGTTGATCGCAGCCTCGTGCACCGATCCACTGACTGGAGTACTCAACCGCGCCGGGTGGGAGATCGCGACCACGGAGGCGGTCACGGGTCCGAGCGGACGCCGCGTCGACCCGTCGAAGTTGCCCGTGACGGTGGTGATCGTCGACGTCGACAACTTCAAGGCGGTGAACGACACCCAAGGTCACCGCGCAGGTGACGAATTGCTGGCGAACCTGGCGGCGACCTGGAAACGAGCCGCGCCCGACGGCACTGTGGTCGCGCGCATCGGAGGGGACGAATTCGCGGCCCTCCTGTCCGGCCACCCGGAAGACATCGTGGGCGATTTCGTCTCGACCACCGTCGAATCCTTGCCCTACACGAGCATCGGGGTGGCGGCATCGAGAGATGCCGACGAGCCGATCTCCGACATTCTCGCTCGTGCGGACGCAGAGCTCTATCAGGCCAAACGCGGCCGTACCGATCAGGTGTGACCGGCCGACTGTCGCCGCTGGAGTCCCATTAGGCTGCCGACATGCCCGAGGTGCCGCCGTTCAGCCCATCGATCACGCTGCTGGCTCTCGCCGGTGCCTGGGAGGCCGCGCTGGCCGACGCGCTGAGACCGATAGGGCTGACGCAGCGCAAGTACGGACTGCTGGGGCACATCAGGTCGAGCCCCGGAGTGTCGTTCAGCGAGTTGGCCCGCCGGTCGCGCATCACGGTGCAGAGTGCTCACGCCGCGACGGCGTCCCTCGTGTCGGCAGGCCTGGTCGACGACGGGACCGCTCACGCTGGTGCGGCATCGACCCTGATCGTCACCGCCGCCGGCGAGTCTCTGCTCGACGCTGCCGCTGCGTCCGTCGCCCAGCTCGACGAGGACTTCGTTGCACGGCATCCGGGTCTGGCCGCGGCACTCCGCCGTCACTTCGAGGCCATCGTCACGGGCAAGTCATCGATGAGCGGGAACTAGGACCCCCTTGCATGGCTGCGTCAGCGAATTCGAGGAGGTAGGCGCCGACGACGGTGGACCACAATGGATCTCCCTCGAGCCATGTTCGCCGACCTAGCCGGACGCCCTCTACAGCCCGATGGACTGGGCGTACGACAGAAATCGATAGCGCAACCGATCATTGTTCCGGCCGTGGAACGGTTCGCACCACAATCCCTGGATGGCGATCGCTTCCATACACCCAGCGGACGGTCTTTTCAGGGCCGTCTCGACGAGGCCGCACGCTGATTCCGCGATAGTCGAAACCGTCCTGACGTACCTGCTCCCATTCGAAATCCACAATCTCACCCACGATCACGGTGGCGCCCGAGCCCGTAACGTGGATGATCTCATTCTCGCGCGCCGGAGGCAGCGTGATCGCCCACAACATGCTGAGGTGAACCCAGCAGCCGCCCGGAGTATCAGCGGACTCGACGACGCCCCAGCCATCCTCGAAGTGCCACACCGCTACGACACCTGTACTGGTCATCGCCCCAGCGTAGCTGGGTTCGCGACTCCCGTTCTTACACAGTCTCCTTCGCGTCGTTGCAGCGAGGCGCTACACCTCAGCGGCAGCCACTCGCGGACATCGTCACGGGCAACCTCTGACCTTCAGTTAAACTGAAGGTATGGAAGCTTTCTTGCTGTCGGTGCACGTGGTCGCCGGCATCCTCTTCGTCGGTCCTGTAGCGGTCACTGCCAGCCTCTTCCCCCGGTATGCGCCGTTGTCGGTCCCGTCGGCGCCCGGGAGCGACGTCCGCAGCGCCGACACCGCGGCCATGCTGCACCGCGTCTCGAGGGGCTACGGCATAGTCGCGATCGTCGTCCCGGCAGTGGGACTCGTCCTGGCCGCTGTGCAGGGACGCTCGACCGAGATATGGGTCGTCGTGGCGATGGTGCTGACGGCTGTCGCCGGTGTCTTGCTGGCTACCCAAATCGTCCCGCGACAACGTGAGGCGCTCGACGCCCCTGACGACGGCACCCAGTTGCGCCGGCTCGGCATGCTGGCTGGGATCTTCAACCTGCTGTGGGTCGCGGTGGTGGTGCTGATGATCGTGCGGCCCGCGTCGGACTACTCGTGAGGCCACTGCTCCGGACGCTGGGCGTGCTGTCCGCGCTCGAGTTGATCAGCGTCGTCGCCCTCGCGGCCAACCTACTGACAGTGCACGACGAGGCGGTCGCGAGCGCTCTCGGGCCGGTACACGGGGCGCTGTATCTGAGCGTGGCGCTCGCGGCACTTCTGGGTCGCGGCCTCACGTCGAGGACACGGGTCTACGCGATACTCCCGCTGCTGAGCGGCCCGTTGACCATGCTCCGGGTGCGGCGGGAAGCGGCGGGCGAGTGACCCTTCACGACCGTCCCCAACGCCAGAAACTCACCAGGTGAGCTCGTCCTTGCAGGCTGCGCCATGGGCGCTCGGTTCGACCTGAACGGTGGCGTGGTCGAGACCGTACGTCGACAGGACCGTCTTGGCCCGCTCCAGTAGGACCGAGCTGGACCCGTCGCATTCGAGATGCACAGTCGCAACGTCCATCCCGGTAGTGAGAGTCCAGACATGCAGGTCGTGCACCCCGACGACACCGGGCAGCGCCTCGAGGTCCGCTTCGACCGCTTCGACGTCGACATGACCAGGGCTCGCCTGCGTCAGTATCCGTAGCGCGGAGCCGGCGAGCTTGATCGCCCGCGGGATGACCCACAGCGAGATCAGAACACCGACGACGATGTCCGCCCACGTCCACCCGAACACGAGCATGACGAACCCGGCCACGAGAACGCCGACGCTACCCACGGCGTCGGCGAGGACCTCCATGTACGCGCCTCGAACTGCAATGCTCTCCTTGGCGTCGCCCCGAATGAGCACCATGACAACGAGATTGGCCAGCAGGCCCGCCGCGGCGGTAAGAATCAGTGGAAGACCTGGGATTTCCGGAGCGTCACCGATTCGGTCGATTGCCTCGTACATGATGAACGCGGCGACCCCGAGAAGAAGTACCGCGTTGGCGATGGCCGTCAGAACCTCGGCGCGATGCCAACCGAAAGTCCTGGCGGCAACGGCACTTCCCTTGCGAGCAAGCAACAGCGCGACGAGACCCATCGACATTCCGAGGACATCGGTGAGCATATGTCCGGCGTCGGCGAGCAGTCCGAGCGAATTGATGATCAGCGCCACCGTCGCTTCGAGAACGAGGAACACGACGAGAATGCCGAGCGCGATCACCATGTTGCGGATGCGTTTGGTCGACGGCGCTGCAGTCTCGCCAGCGCCTCCCATTCCGTGACTGTGCCCGTGCCCCGCGCCCATGATTCCCCTTCGGTGTCCGTCGTGTTGCTCTGTCGATCCAGGAATCACCATATGCGTACATATGCATATGTGCAATCGCGTGGATGTCTTCGACCTGCCGTCACGGCACGTCAGAACAAATCCGGCGTCACATCCGGCTTCTGCACCGTCGGCGGTAGCGTCGCAAGGGCGGAAATTCGCTTCAAACCGGCGACCTGAAGCAAGTCGACGATGATCGAGCGCAACTGCGCCACCACGACCGTCGCGGACAGGCCGGCGTTCGAGATCAGCTCCGGCTTGGCTCCTGCTGCGACGGCCCGCAACGCTCTGGCCGCCTCCGCTGCATCGGGCTGCTGGCCTGGATCCGCGAGAACCATCCTCCGCAGCACGTCGGTCGCCTGAGCCAGCTTCTCGACCTCGTCCACCACCCGCGGATCGAGTATCTCGTCGTCGCGGACCAGCGTCAGCGACCGGCGAGCCAGAACTCGAATATTTCGGATCGCGTTGTCGATGGGATCGGCGGTCTTTGCCAACCCCGCCAGCCGGTTTCGATGGCCCCAGAACAGCGGGGACAGCCGCGCGATCTCTCGACCACCTTTGAGGTCCGTCCTCAGCGTATCGATGTCGGACTGCGTCGCACGCGCCTTCCGCAACGCCTCCTCGATCGGCTTCGGATCGTTCGCGACCAAGCCGTCAGCGACCTTCTGCAGAACTTCGGACGCAATACCGAGGACTTTCGCAGCGTCCTTGCGCGCCCGCCAGACCGGGTGCGTCGGAATGAGGGCGACAATGGCGATCCCGACCAGACCGCCGGTCAAGGCGTCGACCATGCGGTCGACGCCGCCCGAATTACCGGGAGGAATAAGTGTCGCAACGAGCACCGCCGACGAGCCTGCCTGCATCGCGATGATGGGGCCGCCGTCGAGGAACACCGCGGTCGACATTGCGAGGGCAACCACGAGCGCAATCTGCCACGGGCCGCTGCCGATCGCGGAGATGATCAGATCGCCGACACCGATTCCGACGGTGACCCCGACGACCAATTCGGCGGACCGTCGCATGCGTGCACCCAGGGAAACTCCGAGTGATACCACCGCCGCAATCGGGGCGAAGAAGGGCTGCGAGTGGCCGACGATGTCGGTCGCCACGAACCATGCGAGACCCGCGGCCAGTGCGCATTGCACGACCGGAAGAATCGACAGCCGCAGACGTGCGCGCCCCGCCCGAATGCGAGCCTTGCCGCGCCGAGATGACGGGCGGAGCCGTTCGAGCCTGCGAGCGTCGGAAGCCTGCGTGTCAGCCGAGGCCGAGAGCTTCCGCAGCCTTGGGGTCGCTGTCTTCGAGGAGGTCGAGGCAACGGGCGTACTCGTCGTTCTCCCCGATATCGCGCGCAGCTTTCGCGAGAACGGCGACGCATCGGAGGAATCCTCGGTTGGGCTCATGGCTGTACGGGACCGGCCCGAATCCCTTCCATCCGTTGCGGCGAAGCTGATCGAGCCCGCGATGATATCCGGTACGAGCATAGGCGTACGCGGTGATGGTCTGCCCACTCTCCAGAGCGGCCTCGGCCAGGTAAGCCCACGCGATGGACGCCGTCGGATTGTCGGCCGCCACCTTCGCCGGATCCGCGTGGTTCAGCAGTGCGGACTCTGCCTCGTCGTCGCCGGGAAGCAGCGTTGGCTGTGGTCCGAGCAAGTCACCGAAAGAAGTCATGACGACCATTGTGCCCCGACACCCGCACAGGTTGCGGCCGGCCACCCACCCTGGCGCATTAGGCTCGTTGTTTCGCGCAGTCTCGGTCAGTTGGGAGTAGGCAAGGTGTCGGAGAAGGACGAGTCGAAACCACGGGCAGACGAGCCTGCCACCGAGGCAATCCCGAAGCAGGGCGGCCCTGCCGAGCCTGCCGCCACTCCCCCAGCCAAGTCGGTGTCGGGCGACAAGCCGAAGAGCACGCCTCGATCGGCGGCACAACCTAGCTCGGAGAAGCCCGATCCTGCAGGATCGGAACCTGCTCCGTCCACATCGGTTCCGGCAGAGGACTCGGCAGCTGACGTGCCGAAAGAGGATGCGGCGGTAGTCGACGCCGCGCCCACGCAGGCCATCGACATCACGAAGTCCAGCAGCGCACAGACCGACCCTGCGACACCGGATTCCCCAGCGGCCGACACCACCGAGGCCGAGACCACCGCGCTACCGAAGGTGGTACGCAGCCAACCCCGTGCGGTCGCGAAGCCGCCGGTCGGGCCGCGTCGCATTCCAGCACGTGGTGAGGACCCGAACGCCCGAGCCGAGGCACGCGGTGCGATCGCTCGGTCCCGCGGTTCCGCACAGCAAGCGAAACCGCTCCGAGTCGGCCCGACGCCCGAGCAGGCGAAGCCGCGCAGCAAAGGCGGACGCCGGTGGATCGCGGCGCTCGCAGCAGCAGTGTTGCTGTTCGCAGCCGTCGGCGTCGCGGGATACCTCTATCTGTCCGGGGATCGCGCCGAAGACTCCCCGGACGCACAAATCCGAACGCAGGTGACGTCGTTCACAGAGGCGTTGTCGTCGGGGGATCTGGCGACGCTCCGGGCTTCGTCGTGTGGAGACCTGGCCGTGTACTACCGCGATATCCCGGACGCCGAGTTCGCCGAGGTGCACCGGATAGCGGCCGAGCAAGGGAACATCCCCGTCGTCGACGGTATCGACGCCGTACAGATCACTGGCGACACCGCAATCGTGCAGGTCCTCGCGTACACCGCCGCGAATCCGAACGAGCGCTCACCGCGAACGTTCGATCTGCGGCTCGAAGGCGAGGACTGGAAAGTCTGCAATCCGGAGTAACGAAGCCGAAATAGCGGTGCGGCTCCGCCGCAGTGGCGCGATCAAGTGCACCATCACACACTTAACCGTGCCACTGCGCGGGACGCGCTATCCAGCAGAAACGCTGCGCCCTGCCGACTTCAGGTCGTTGCACGCCTCGATGACGCGCGCCGTCATACCGGCCTCGGCCTTCTTGAGGTAGCTACGCGGGTCGTAGGCCTTCTTGTTGCCGACCTCGCCGTCGATCTTCAGCACACCGTCGTAGTTGCTGAAGAAATGACCGGCAATCGGACGACTGAACGCGTACTGCGTGTCGGTGTCGACATTCATCTTCACAGTGCCGTAGTTCAGAGCCTCTTCGATCTCGCTCTTCGCCGAACCCGATCCGCCGTGGAAGACGAAGTCGAACGGCTTCGAGCCGGACGCAAGTCCGAGCTTCTCCGAAGCCACGCGCTGCCCATCGGCAAGCACAGACGGCTTCAGCTTCACGTTGCCGGGCTTGTAGACGCCGTGCACGTTGCCGAACGTCGCAGCGAGGAGGTAGCGGGATCCTGCATCGCCCGCGCCCAGAGCCTCGACGGTCTTCAAGAAGTCCTCTTCGGAGGTGTAGAGCTTGTCGTTGATCTCGGCCTCGACACCGTCCTCTTCGCCGCCGACGACGCCGATCTCGATTTCGAGGATGATGCGAGCAGCCGCAGCCTTGGCGAGCAGGTCCTTCGCAATCTCGAGGTTTTCGTCGATCGGGACCGCGGATCCGTCCCACATATGCGACTGGAACAGCGGGTTACGGCCTGCGTCGACGCGCTCCTGCGAAATGGCGAGCAACGGGCGGACATACGTATCCAACTTGTCCTTGGGGCAGTGGTCGGTGTGCAGCGCGATGGTGACGTCGTACTTCGCAGCGATCACGTGCGCGAATTCGGCCAGCGCCACAGCGCCGGTGACCATGTCCTTGATACCCAGGCCGGAGCCGAACTCGGCGCCACCGGTCGAGAACTGGATGATGCCGTCGCTACCCGCGTCGGCGAAGCCCTTGATCGCGGCGTTGATGGACTCGGAACCCACGCAGTTGATTGCCGGAAATGCGAATTGGTGTTCCTTGGCCCGGCCGAGCATCTCGGCGTAGACCTCGGGAGTTGCTATCGGCACGGCGTCATTCCTCCATGTGAAGAGATTGATTGTCCAGTGCAGTATGGCAAGTCCAAGCGCCGCGTGTCGCGGTACCCACCCACATCCCCCTCGGCACCACCACTCCCGAACGTGACGAATCGGACACCGCTCTCGCGGCAGTTCACCAGCTGTTGCTTACGGTTGTCCCAGCTTCGGCCGGTAGGGTGGGCGCCGTGAGTCTTCTTGCTGCCTCGGAATCCGTGACGACAAACCTGGCACTTCTGCCCGGATTTCTCGATCCGGTGAATCTGCTCAACTCGTTCGGCACCTGGGTGCTGGTCGGGTTGCTGCTCGTCGTCTTCATCGAATCCGGGCTGCTGTTCCCGCTGCTACCTGGTGACTCACTGCTCTTCACCGCCGGCTTGATCGCGGCATCGAAGTCCGACGAGATTCCCCCGTTCGCGTCCATCTGGGTGCTGATCATCCTCATTCCGATCGCCGCCATCCTCGGCGATCAGGTCGGATACTTCATCGGCACCAAGGGCGGCGCGGCTCTGTTCAAGTCGAACGATTCGAAGTTCTTCAAGAAGAAGTACATCGACGAGTCACACGCATTCTTCGAAAAGCACGGCCCGATCACGATCATCCTGGCTCGATTCGTACCGATCGTGCGCACGTTCGCGCCCGTCGTCGCCGGCGCATCGAGGATGAAGTACTCGATCTTCCTCACCTACAACGTCGTCGGCGGCGTCATCTGGGGTGCTGGCGTGACCATGCTCGGCTACCTGCTCGGTCAGATCCAGTTCATCCGAGACAACGTCGACATCATCTTCATCCTGATCGTCCTCGTCTCGGTGCTGCCGATCGTCATCGAGGTCGGCAAGCGCATGCTCAAGGCACGCAAGACGCCGCTGGCGGAAGCGACGGACGCCATCGACGCGCAGCAGGATCCCCACTCCTAGACCGCGGAACTCTGCAATCGTGATTGAGTCGATGGGCCAGTTCGGCCCCCTCGCAACCGCCGGTCCACTAGTGGTGTGGATCGTGGTGGTGACGTTCGTGTTCATCGAATGCGCCGTCATCATCGGCCTGTTCCTTCCTGGCGATTCGATGCTCATCACCGCGGGCATCGTCATGGCGACGCACGCGTCGGGCACAGCCCACGTGTGGGCTCTGTCGGCCGGCGCGATGATCGCGGCGATCGCGGGCAACCAGGTCGGCTACGTCATCGGACACCGAACCGGCTCGACGCTCGTCGCGCGCAAGAACGGCAAGTACCTCAACACCAAGAACTTGCACAAGGTCAACCTGCTGCTCGAAAAGCACGGATTCTGGGCAGTCCTGGTGGCCCGATGGATTCCCTGGGTCCGCACACTGTGCCCGATGGTTGCAGGCGCTGCGAAGATGAATCACCGTCGGTACACCATCGCCAGCACGCTCGGCGCAATCATCTGGGCACCGGTTCTCCTGCTTCTGGGCTTCTACTTCGGGAGCTTTCTCGAGATGGTGCCATGGCTATTGCCCGCAGTCCTGATCTCGATGGTCGTTCTCCTTGTCACCGGCACCGGCCTCGGCATCTGGCAATATCGAAAAGAGATGGCCAAACCCGCCGAAACCATCGAGGTCGAAGAAGTACTCGAGTAGGTCAGCTCTTGTGCCCGACGACGAAGATTCGCCGGAACGGAAACAGCGTCCCCGCGGGTGTCGACGGGTACGCATCACGAAGCAGTTGAGCGTACTGCTGCTCGAATCGTTGCCGCTGCTCGTCATCGAGGGCATCCAGCACCGGCCGAAGTCCGGTCCCACGTACCCATTCGAGCACGGGGTCCTCACCCTGAAGCACATGCACGTACGTCGTCTCCCAGGCGTCGACGGCCATGCCCGTGGCGAGTAGCGCCGACGCATACTCCTCGGCCCGATCGGTGCTATCCCCACTGCGAAGAACTCCACGCAGGAGAGGCGACCAGGCCGCGGATTCGGCGAGGCCGCGCATGAGGACGTGCGACGGGGCGTCGAAATTCCCGGGGACCTGCCACGCGAGGCTGCCACCGGCATTCAACTGCGACGCCCAAGCGCGGATCAGTTCTCGGTGCTGCGGTACCCACTGCAGGGCAGCGTTGGCAACCACAAGATCGATGCCGGACGCGTCGAACGCAGCGATGTCACCCTCGACTACCGTGACGTTCGCCGGGAGTCGACTCGGCTGCTTGGCGACCATGTCGGGTGAGGAATCGATCCCGACTATGTTCGCCTCCGGCCATCGCTCCGCCAGTGTCGCCGTCTGCACCCCAGTGCCGCATCCGAGATCGACGACTTGCCTCGGCGACTCGTGCCGTACGCGGCCGAGGAGCTCGAAGTACGGCCGCGTCCTCTCGTCTGCGTAGCGCTGGTACACGGCTGGATTCCACGAGGTTGCCACAATCCAATACCTTAACTAACCAATTGCGCTAGCTGAGGAAGCCCGCTGCCGACACCGTGAACGCAGCCTCCATCAGCATCCACCCGCTCAGTTGGACGGCGAAGTCGCGTTCGGGAACAGGCGAGGATCGAACCGTTCCGCCGCTGAAGGTCGCTACGGACAAGCCCGGTCCAGGCAAGCGCGCCTGCTTCTCCCACGCCGCACCGAACAACGGGTGGTCCTCCACCTCGAGTCGGTTCTCCCAAGCCGCGTCCGCGGAGGCGAGCACGATCGAGGCCGCCAGCGCGCGCGACGCCTGATCCTCGTCGGTATCACCGGGCAGGTCGGTCGCAACGAACGCGAGATAGCGGGCGAGAATGCCGTTGAACAGCCCACCGTCACCACCACCGCCACCGCCGATGACAAGGTCGCGACACAGCCGAGTTTCGACGGCCGCAACCAGTGCGTGCACACGTTCACGATGCCGAGCGTCGCCCAGCCGGACTGCGAGCTCGGTCTCGATGCCGAGCACGACACCCTGGCAGTAGCTGTACACGGCCCGATCGAGCACACCCTGGTCCCTGGCCGGTCCGCCTGGTCGGATGCCATCGAGAATCAGGCCGCTCTCCTGATCCTTCAGCTTGGTATCCATCCAGTCGGCCATCGCCTGCGCGCGCCACAGTCGTCCTGTCCTCGCGAGAAGGATCGATGCGGGCCCGTTCGCCGGCGCATTGAAGAAGTCGTCACCTTTGCGCCACGGAATTCCGCCACCCGCCCGCGGAGACCAGGCGTCGAACAATTCCATCTCGACCTTCTGGATACCGGTCCGGTTACCGACCGAGTGCAACCGCTGAGCGCGTTCGAGCGCCAGACCGAGCCACGCCATGTCGTCGTAGTAGTTGTTGGTCCATCCAGTGATGTTTCGGATGCGGTGCGCACGAGCTATTTTCGCCAGTCGTCGGCGACGCTTGGACGTAGGCTCACGACTGGCCGCATCGACGGCGCAATCGAGCAGATGCGCCTGCCACCAGTAGTGCCATTTGAGGAACAGACGCTCGCGCCGCACAGGTGGCCATGCGACGACGCCGAGCGCCGTGCCCGGCAGACCCCACAGCCGTCGCACGTGCCGCGCCAGAACCGCCCCCTCCGCCGCGTCTGCCCGCTGCGCCCATAGCTCCTGCATAACCGAAGATCCTGCCATCTGCCACTGGAACCGACACAAACAGTCAGGGCCAAGCCTGTGACAGGTCAGCATGACGCCTGATCCACGAGTGCATCGCGATCCCGGCGGCGACGCCGGCGTTGATGCTTCGGGTAGAACCGAACTGGGCAATGGACACCGTCATCGACGCGCCTGCCCGTGCGTCGGCAGTCACCCCTGGGCCCTCCTGCCCGAACAACAGCAGACACTCGCGCGGTAGATCTGCAGTCTCGATCGGCACCGATCCCGGCGTATTGTCGACGGCCACGACGGTCAGCCCCTCGGCACGGGCGTACACGAGCAGATCTGCGACCGTCTCGTGGTGGTGGATGTGCTGATAGCGGTCGGTGACCATCGCACCTCGCCTGTTCCAGCGTCGGCGCCCCACGATGTGAACTGCCTGTGCAGCAAATGCATTGGCGGTGCGCACCACAGTCCCGATGTTGGCATCGTTGCCGAAATTCTCGATGGCAACGTGGAGTGGATGACGCCGGGTGTCGATATCGGCGACTATCGCTTCCCGCGTCCAGTAGCGGTAGGCGTCGACGACGTTGCGGCGATCGCCCTCGTCGAGAAGTTCGGTGTCGAACTCCAACCCCACTGGCCTTGGTTCGTCGTGTTCCTGCTCCCAGGGCCCGACGCCGCGCGGATGCTCGCCCCACTCAGTGGGACCGGCGCCGTCTTCGGTATCGTTGCTGCTCAATAGATTTCGTTGCTGTCAGGAGCAATGCGAAAGCCGTGCCCAGTCTCGTCGTTGGTGCACGAGATACCGTTCGACGCGGACAGGCACGAGTATCCGTCGGCCTCGATCGACTGACCCACCGCGAGCGGGGGATCTATGCTCTCGCCGCCCGAGGTGTATACAGCGCCACCGGAACACATGAACTCGGCCTCGCCCGCATTGGTGACTCGAATCCCGTTGCCCCAGCTGATCATGCAGTCCTCGGGCCTCGGCGGCACTGGCGCCGTCGTTCCTTGGCATCCTGCCTCGGTCCTGCTGGCGAGGGTGACGATGCCGCATTGGAACAACCCGTCGGGCGAAGAGAAATAATAGGCCCCGTCCAGCGCTGCGTATGTGGTCTGCGGCGTCGGGATCGGTTCGGGTTCCACGGGCGGCGGCGGAGGAGGAGCGGCCTCTGTCGTCGTCGTGACGGGCGCGGGAAGTTCCGTAGTGGTGGTCGGAGCAACCGTTGTCGTCGTGACAGCGGGTGCGGCAGCGGATTCTGCACCCGACTCGCTGCCGCACCCGGACAGAACTGCCGCGATCGCCACCGACGCCGCCACTGCCACAAGCTTGTTCACGCGCATATTCGCCATCGAAGAACCCGACCCCACTTTCGCTCACCCGTACTGCTGAGCGACCCTACCGGCGTAGCAGGAACCGTGCCGTCGGCAGGCGGTTACTTGTGACTGAGCCGCCTGTTGACCTCGCGAGTAAGCCAGGCCGGCGAAAATCGCGAGCCCAGCGAGAGTGCCTTGGACTGGATCCCGACCGGGAAGTGCACCTTGTGATAAAGCCGCTTCGAGGGCCTGGTGGCGTCGAAGATCGCCTGAGAGACGTCTTCGGCGGTCAGCTTGATGCCGAGCGAATTGGTGGTGCCGGTCGAGACGCCCTGCGTCATCGCAGTCTGGACGAACAGTGGCCACATCGCCTTCACCGAGATGTCGTACTCGGCCCACTCTAGATCGAGCGCTTCGGTGACACCCCGAACCGCGAACTTTGTAGCTCCGTACGTGACCAACTCGGGCTGACCGTAGATGGCCGATGCCGAACAGAGATTGATGACCTGCGCACCTCGGGTGGCCTTCAGGTACGGGAATGCAGCAAGAGTCCCGTAGACGACGCCGTTGAAGTTGATGTCGATCTGGCGCTTGTGGACTTCGATGGGCATCTCTTCGAAGCGCCCGGCAACGAGGATTCCCGCATTGTTGATCAAGACATCGAGACGGCCGTTCGCTTCGGCGTCGAACTCCTTCAGCCGCTCTTCCCACTGCTTGGGGTCGGTGACGTCGAGGATTCCGGTGACTACACGTCCGCCGGTGGAGGTTATCGCCTTGTTCAACGAGGCCAACCCCGTCTCGTCGATGTCGTACGCACCGACGAGGTAACCGGAACGAGCAAATTTCAGGGCAGTGGATCGTCCGATCCCGGCGGCAGCGCCGGTGATGAACACAGTAGGTGAGGACACTTCGACATGATAGGCGTTACCGCGGTTATCGGTAAGCCCCACGTGCACAATTTCGGGCTAGGCTGGAAAAGCCTCGAGGAGATTTCGGATGAACCACCAACGAACCGCGCGCGCAGTGGCCGTCGTCACTGCCGGCTATCTTGTCGTTCTCGTTGTCTGGATCGGATGGTTCAGAGTTGCCGCACCACCGGGCACACTCCCCTATCAACTCGCGGCGCTGGTCGCGGGCTTCGGTACCGCGCTGGGGTTGGCCATGATGGTCGCAAATAGGCGGACGGCAGAGCAACGGCGATTCGAGAGAAGCGGCGTCGAAGGGTGGGCCACCGTCGAAGAGGTCCGTCCGGTCGACGACACCCACAGTGAGTTGCAGATGCAGTTCACGATCCCTGGATCGGCGTCGTTCGCGGGCCGTATCGTCTACTCGATTCCACCCGCAGAGAAAGAACGGTTCCACGCCGGAGCGATCGTGCCGATCTTGGTAGATCCCTCGGACCATCACCGGGTCCTACTTCTCCCCCGAGAGCCCCTCGACGAGGAATAGTTGGGCAACCGCATATGTCGCAAGGATCGCGCCTTCGGCCACTCGGCGATGCGACTCCCTGTCGAGAAACAGTCGCCGAAACACGATCAGTGCGTCCGAGACGGTGAACAGTATTCCGCCGAGCGCGAGCCGCGATCGAGGGTCCGAGCCGGGCACGACCACCCCCGCGAAAGTAGCGGATCCCGGGGCAACCGCTCGGTCGGCGGCAAGGGTCGACATCGCCGCAAGGGTCAATCCATAGCCTGCAAGCCCGGGGGCCACCGCCGGTGACCTCTGCATCAGCAGCGTGGCAGCGGTTGCCCACCCTGCGAGCCGCGGGCCGGCGTTCGCAGGAGTCGGCCTGGCACCGCGCGCAGCCAGCAACGAGCAGTAGCACCCTTGCATCACTGCGAACGCCGCAGCGCCTCGAAGAATGCGGGCGTCGTCGTCCGGATCGATCAACAGCACATCGCCGACGGTGGCCGCCGCGACCGCTATGCCGAGCGTCGACATGGGGCGAACACCGCGCGCAGCCAACGCCGGAATCATCAACGGCTTGGCGATTCGCTGTAGTTTCTCCGAGCCCGCGACCGCCCCGAACACGGTGGCCGAGGTCACCCCCGCGAAGGCGAGCCGGGACAGCGTCGAGCGTTTCATCGGGCATCTCCGTAATTTTGCCGAGCTAACAAATATGTGATGCTGGCCCCTTCTCCTTGTTCGCAGCCCAGCACCTTGTCACTGTTGAAAGGTAAACACAGGACACGGGAAGTAGGGACGACAATGCGCCGGAAGCACACAGACCACGCCAAGGCGTCCAGTATCGACCCCTACCTCGGTCACAATCCTCTGCTTCGCAGATCCGATCGCGTGCAGGCACGGACGAAGAGCATCGTTGTCACCCTGATGATTCTCATGCTTCCACTCTCTGCATGGTTCGCGATGACGACCCTGTCCGTCCAGACCGATCGGGTCTCGGAGCAGCAGCACTCCCGCCATTCCGTCACCGCCACGACGACGGCGGATGCCAATCCCACGACGCTCGCGCAGTCCGACGTCAGCGTCCAGACCACAACAACCGTCGACGCGACGTGGACCTATGCGGGCGTCGACCACCAGGGCCAGATCTCAGCCGTCAGCGGATCACCGGCAGGCACCGAGACCGACATCTGGGTGAACGACAACGGCATCCTGTCGATGCAACCACTCACGCACGGCGACGCCGTCGCGGCGGCATTGTTCACCGGCATCGGGAGCTTGCTCACGGTGCACCTTCTCCTCTACGGCCTGTATGCGGCCTATCGCTTCCACCTCGACAATCAGCGCGAATCCGAGTGGGACCTTGCGATCAAGAACTTCATGGACGGGAACAGCCTGAGCTGAGCCCCAGGCGTCCGCCCGCCCCCAGGTGCCCCCAGGTGACCGAATGCAGGTGCCCCCAGGTGACCGAATGCAGGTGCCCCCAGGTGACCGAATGAGTCGTTCGCACACTCAGAGTGACCGAAATAGCCTTTCGCTCCAGACCTGGCCGCCCCAACAACCACTGATGTCACAGCAGCACCATCAGTAACACTTCTATAACCAAACTGTCGGCAAAGGTTCAAATACCTAACGGTCGGTTACGGTCCTTGAAGCACAAGTACGTGTGCCTCACTAAAAGCATTTCCGGATCGGGACGGACGTGTCGGTGGCGCGAGCCACCACGACCGAAGGGCTAGAACATTCATGTCGCAGAAGTCGATTGCTCGATCACGGCGGACCCGCCTCGCTGCAGCCGGAGCTGCACTTGCACTGTCGTTCGCCGTCGCAGGACCAGGAACGGCATTGGCCCAGGAGACACCCACCCCGGAAAGCGTCGTAGAAGAAGCTCCCCCTGCCGACGATTCGACCGGCGAGTCCGAGGCGCCGAGCTCTCCCTCCGAGAGCGCCGCGGAGACACCGGATCCCCTGGTGGTTCCCAACGCGGTAGTTGCCGAGGGTGACACCGCCGCTGCTCCTGCACCCTCCGCTGAACGCCCGCTGCCCCAGGTCACTGGCGGAGTAGTCGTCAACGCCGATGGATCCGTCACGTTCAATGTCGACGTCGTTCCTCAGCTCTCCGACGCCGAGAAGGCGGCTCTAGCTGCGGCAGAACAGGCAACGAAGGCAGCGACCGACGCTTCCGCGGCTGCGCAGACTCGATACGACGCAGCAGTCGCCGCCGCAGCCGACACGACCGAAGCATCGGCCAAGGCAGAGGTCGACGCTGCGGCCGCCGCTCTCGAGGCAACAAAGGCGACCCAGGCCGCGGAAGCTGCCAAACTCGACAGCATTACTGCGTCAGGACTTGCCACTAAGGCCAAGGAGGAAGCTGCAGCAGCTGACAAGACCGCAGCGGATGCGAAGGCCGCAGCGGACACCGCGGCAGCGGAGGCGACTGCTGCCGAGGCGAACGCCGCAAAGCTGGAGGCCGACGCCATCGCCGCCGGAACTCCCGAAGCGGCCGAAGCCGCCGCCGAGGCTCGCGCCGATGCGAGTGCAAAGGCCGAGCTTGCTGCTACCGCCAAAGCCGACTCCGATGCAGCGACACTCGCCGCGCGCGAAGCGTTCGACGCCTTGCCCGCGGCCTTCGAAACTCTGAATGCCGCCAAGATCAACACCGCCGTCCGTGCGGCAGCAGCAGCCACAGCGAAGGCACTGTCGCTGGCAGTGGAAGCGCGAAGTGCGGCAGCAATATCCGCCGCCGCCGAGTCCAAGGCCTTGGAACTGGAAGCAACGGCTGCAACCTCGACCGACGCTGCCATCGAAGCGGGCAAGGCAGCCGAAGAGGCAAGGGCAGCAGCTGATGCCGCGGCAGCCGATGCCGCAGCCAAGACGACGGCCGCTGAAGAAGCAGCGTCCGCTGCCACCACCGCGGGAGATTCATCGGAAGATCTTCAGACGAAGGCCGACGAGGCAGCTGCGGCACTCGCGGCCGCCGAGACTGCCGCCGAAGCGGCAACCACCAAGGCGGACGAGCTCGCTGCTGCTGCACTGGACGCGAAGGATGCGGCCGACAAGGCAACTGCAGATGCTGCGACTGCGAAAGCTGCCGCAGCCGAGGCGAAGACCGGGGCAGACGCGGCAGCGAAGGCCGAGGCAGACCTGAAGGCCGAGGCAGCCGAACTCGCTGCGAGCGGTCCGAAATTCACCTGGACGATCAACCTGGGCAACACTGTTCGTGAGAGTGTCGACGTCACCGAGGTCGACGCCAACACCGTCGTCGTCGACAAGACGGGCGTTCGACTGGTCGGTGTATCGAACGACGACGGATCCTTCACCGTGGTCGACTACTTCACCACCAACGAAGACGGTGTGACCGTCGCCGCGGGCGAACTACCTGCCGTCGACCTCGCACTCGGCGATTCGTCTGCACGCGCAGAAAGCGACAGCGGATCGAGCAATCTACCCGCAATCCTGATCGGCGTCGGAGTCGTCGGCGTTGCTGCTGTCGGCAGCACCGTCTACCTCCGTCGTCGCAACTCGTCAGATGCGGCTTCGTAGTTTCGCAGTCGCTCTGAGCGTTACGGTGCTGCTATCGGGTTGTGCGAGTACGCAACCCGATAGCGCACCTGCGGATCGATCGCCGGCGGAGTCACGAATTTCGGTGATTCCACCGGTTCCCGTCACCGCCGCGCAGCCCGGCTGGATCGAACTGAGGTCGGCCGACTCGGTGACGTACATGAGCAACGAGATAAACCCTGACGGGCTCTACCGCGGCGGTGAGAGCGGGCAGGTTCTGAACCCGGTCGACGAGCGTCCGGCCTGGTGGGCCGAGAGTGGCTTGCCGGGAACCGAAACGCAGCAGACCGTCGTGGTTGTGGGACACAACTATTCGACGCGCGACGCACCTTTCAAGGCGCTGAGCGTGATGCAGCCCGGCGATCAGGTCGTGCTGTCGACACCGTCCGGGGTTCTGCAGTACTCCGTCGAGACCGTCGGACCGCTACCCAAGGGTTCGCTGTTGGGCGACAACGAACTTCGTCGATCGGTGCCGGGTCGACTGATACTCGCCAACTGCGACGTTCGTGACGGGGAACCCACGGACGACAATTACATCGTCGTCGCCCAGTTGCAGTAGGCCCGCTGGCCTCCGGCCCAGTGGCGCGATTGAGTGCACTCCAGAACACTTAACCGTGCCACTGGGGGCGGAGCCCCCAGGTGACCATTGGGGGCGGAGCCGCCTACAGACCTAGATCCGCCAGCCCGAGGAGCGAGCGGTACTCGAGCCCCTCGGCGGCGATGACGTCGTCTGCGCCGGTTGCTCGGTCCACGACGGTTGCCACCCCGACGACCGTCGCGCCGACATCGCGGAGCGCCTTGACTGCGGTGAGCGGCGAGTTACCGGTTGTCGTGGTGTCTTCCACGACAAGAACTCGCTTCCCGACGACGTCAGGACCTTCGATCTGACGCTGCATCCCGTGCGCTTTCGCGGCTTTACGCACGACGAAGCCGTCGATCGGCCGACCGGGTGCGTGCACGATCGACAGTGCGACAGGATCCGCTCCCATCGTCAACCCGCCGACGGCGTCGAAATCCCAGTCGGCGACGAGGTCGCGCATCAAGGAGCCGATCAGCGCGCTCGCGCGATGATGGAGCGTCGCGCGTCGAAGATCGACGTAGTAGTCGGCTTCGTTGCCGGAGGACAACGTCACCTTGCCGTGTACGACGGCGAGCTCCCGAACCAGCTCGGCCAGTTCGGCGCGCTGGGCACTGTCGGCCATTGTGGTTCCCTTCGGTCGATTCCGTGGATGAATCTACCGACCGCGTTCGTTGTCGGACTATGCGGGCACATCCTCCGGCTGCCCGTCGGCGAAGAGGGCGACATGTTCGACGAAGGGTTCGGGGGCGGAAACCTTCAGCGCCTTCGCCATCGGCTTCGTCGAGAACGACGTGCGGAGCTGAGCAAGCTTGTACGCATTGTCGTTGTACACCCGGACTGCGCCCGCAATACGCTTTTCGGTCGTTTCCAGGTCTCCCGCGGGTCCCTGGAACGCCCAGTTGGATCGGAGGCTCGGATGCATATCGGACTCCGCCAGTACGGCGTGCACAGCCGCCGACAGTGCGTTCTCGGCGGCGGCTTGGGCAGCGAGGCCGAGTCCCCGCTCACGCACAGCCTTGGACCACGAACGCGCGCCGACGAGTTGACGTACAAGGGACTGGTCCAGATCCGAGGACTCGATTGCCGCGATCAACGGTTCCAACTGCCCATGACGCCGCTCGAGTTCGACCGTCACGAGCTCTCTGCTCGCGACCGTGGTCGAGCGGCAACGACGCACACGCCGTTCGACACTCGCCGCGTACGCGAGAACTGCAAGGACGAGGATCGCCGCAATCACAAAAACAGTCACAAGGTCTGAATTTACGGGACCAAACAGAACTCGCCCGGAGGCTCGCCCGTGCGAGGAGATTCTCGTTAAGTTCGTCCCCGCCCTCGTCCGACCAGATTGGTCAGCTTGCGCACTGCGCTCTTGGGTACTTTCGTCCCGACCGCGGTCAGAACTTTGTACTGGGCACCAGGGACGCTGATGACTTTGCCTTTGCCTAGGTCGCGCATCGATTCGCGCACCACCTGCTCGACGTTCAACCACATGAACTTCGGAATCGAGGACATCTCGATGCCCGCGCGCTGGTGGAACTCGGTCTTGACGAATCCGGGGCACAAGGCCTGCACCTGAACACCGGTTCCTGCGAGCCCTCCGGAGAGTCCCTCGGAGAAGGAGATGACGTAGGCCTTCGACGCCGAATAGGTCGACCCTCGTCCGGCCAAGATGCCCGCGACGCTGGCAACATTGACGACCGTGCCTCTGGCAGCTGCGACCATCGACGGCAGTGCGGCACGCGTCAACTGCATCACCGCGGTGACGTTGACATCGAGCTGGGATTGCAGGAGCTCTGGCTCAGCCGTCCAGAACTCACCCGCCGTCCCGAATCCAGCGTTGTTGACGAGAAACTCGACGCCCCGATGCAGCCTCTCCGCGGTCGCATCACGGCCCGCCTGCGTCGACAGATCCGCGGCGATGATCTCCGAGTCGGCGCCGAACCGAACCCGCAGGTCGTCGGCGAGCGCCCGCAACTTGAGTTCGTTTCTGGCGACGAGCACCAGGTCGTAGCCACGTGCAGCCAGGTGCGTCGCAAAGCCCGCTCCGAGACCCGAGGTGGGACCGGTGACAAGGGCAACCGGACGGATGGCGGCAGCGGACGAAGGTTCGATCGGTTCGGCGGTCATGGAACTGAAGGCTACGGCGTTTGCCTTCAGTTCTGCAGACTCGCGGCGACGAGAATGGTCAGTGGTCGGTCGGGCGCCGGTCCGCATCGCGGGTGATCGGCGTCGGACGATTCTGAGACTCGCCCCGCGACGGCGGCGCAGGTCGTGGGCCTGGCCGGGGATTGTCGCGACGAATTCCTGCATCACGAGCTTGGCCGGGACCGGTGTCCACGTGGCCTGCGGCAGGTCGGCCACCGTCCGTGACGCTTCCACCGCGTCGTCGCGGCGCTACGTCCATGTCGGAGCGTCCGGCAGGAGTTTGCGACCGACGGCCCTGCTGCGGTGCATCGACCCTGGCCGAACCGGCGGACGCGCGAACGACTGGAGGAAGCACGTGCAGCATGCCCGACAGCCGCGCCACCGCGTCGATCGCGGCGTCCCAATCTCGACCGGTGCTCCCGAGTGGCAAAGAACCGAGTGTCCAGTCGTTCTCGCTCCAGATCAACGACATCTTCGCGGGAACGGATTCGGTGAACGCAGCCATTCGCTGGTCGCATACCCGGCGGGCTACATCGGTATCGGTTGCGAATACGACACGCGGACCGATCGCCCCGAGAAGCTCCATGTCCGGATCTCGCGGTGGAGGTGTCGACTTGAGGCGTAGATCGATGTCCACGTCGGACCCGACCGGGCGCTGTACCGCGACAATGGTCGCGAGCTCCTCGACGTCGAAGAGTACGAACTTCTCCCCACGCCGAACACCACGTACGAGATCGAGTGCAGTGGTGTGCTCAGGCTTGGCCAACGCCGCACGCTTGAACCGATGGACGATGTCCTCGTCGTCGGCGGAGTAGGAATAGCCCTGGGCCTTTGCCCACATCTGACGCACGCGTCCGAGCTGATCGCGACGCGAACGATCGATATAGAGAAGGGCGACCGCGCCCACGAGGGCGATCGCTGCAAGTCCGAACCACATAGCCGTCATCGGACGTCAGCTTATAGCGTCGACGGACGAAGGCCGCGGAACGACCCGGAAGCGCCTATCCCCCGAGGTCCGGCGTTTCGACGATGACATCGGCGGTGATCGTGCCGTCCTGCATCGGACTACCGTTCACCACGACGAGCGAACCCACTGTCAGCGACGAGACATCGAACCCCGACAGCGACAGCACCTGGGTCTGCGGGGTGACGAGAACCGTGACCGGTGCACCGTCGATGCCCTGTATCGACAGAGTCGAGCCGTCGATCGCGGTGATGGTTCCGATTGCGGCGCCGGACTCACCGAGAATCTCGGGGATTCCACCCGGCACCAAACCCCCTGGAACCGAAGGTGACACGGACGGGGGCTGACTCGGCGGCAGCGTCGGTAGCGGTGCCCGCGAAGTCGACGAGGGTCCGGCCGCCGTGGCCGGCTCCGACTTCTGATTGGACAGGACGAGAAAGCCTGCCAGCACGACGACGGCCAGCGCGACAAGGGCCACCGACGCGAGCAGCCATTTTCTGGAGGAATTGCCGCCCGACCCCGGATCCTCGGAGATGTACGCCGTCTCGCCGGTGTACATGGGCGGCTGCCCATAACTCTGACCTGCGTAGTTCTGACTGGCATAGTTCTGATTCGCCGCGTAGTGCTGGTTCGGGTCGTACGGCGGCATAGCCTGCGTCGGGTTCGGCTGGTTGTACTGGGGCTGGCCGTACTGCTGGGGCTGGTTGTACTGGGGCTGGCTGTACTGCTGGCCCGATGGATACTGCTGGGTCGGCTGATCCGGATACGACGCGGAATCCGGCAGCGGCTGGGAGTCCGGGTATGCCTGCCACGTCTCGGTCGGCTGGTCGGCTTCCGGACGGTCGGGCGGCGGGTTCGCCGTCCCGTCGTCCCACGGCCGTTCGCGCGGATCTTCCGGGTAAGTCATGTATCGAGGGTACGTCCCCACAGTCATGGCGCGCGGTAGACGAACTCCACACTCGCGCGAGAAACACCGGGTGTTTCTCGCGCGGGTGTGGAGCGGGACGCTAACCCAAGACCAACCCGTCCCCGTCCGGGCTGACGTTCACCGACACGACATCGCCGTCGCGAACCTCACCGGCCAGCAACAGCTTCGCCAACTGATCACCGATGGCCTGCTGGATCAGCCTGCGCAACGGACGAGCACCGTAGAGCGGGTCGTAACCGCGGGCGGCGAGCCACAACTTCGCCGGCGAGGTCACGTCGAGCGTCAGTCTGCGCGTCGCCAGCCGCTTCGCCAGGAAGCCGAGTTGGATGTCGACGATGGATTCCAACTGCTCCTCCGACAGCGAGTCGAACACCACGACGTCGTCGAGTCGGTTGACGAACTCCGGCTTGAATGCACGCCGGACAGCGTCCATCACCTCCTCCTTCGATCCGCCCGCACCGAGGTTCGAGGTGAGGATCAGGATCGTGTTCCGGAAATCGACCGTTCGGCCCTGCCCGTCGGTCAACCTGCCCTCGTCGAGCACCGCCAACAGGATGTCGAAGACATCCGGGTGGGCCTTCTCGACCTCGTCGAACAGCACCACGGTGTACGGACGTCTGCGAACTGCTTCGGTGAGCTGACCGCCCGCCTCGTACCCGACGTAGCCGGGAGGGGCACCGACTAGCCGTGCGACAGCGTGCTTTTCGCTGTACTCACTCATATCGATCCGAACCATCGCTCGTTCGTCGTCGAACAGGAAGTCCGCGAGCGACTTCGCAAGTTCGGTTTTGCCTACGCCGGTGGGACCGAGCAACAGGAAGGATCCCGTCGGACGGTTCGGGTCGGCGACGCCTGCACGAGACCGCCGGACTGCGTCCGACACCGCTTGTACGGCATCTTTCTGGCCGACGACACGCTTGCCCAGCTCGTCTTCCATACGCAGGAGCTTGGCGGTTTCGCCCTCCAGCATTCGGCCGGCGGGGATACCTGTCCAGGCTGCGACGACATCGGCGACGTCGTCCGGGCCGACCTCCTCCTTGAGCATGACATCGCCCTGCTTCGGCGAGGCTTCGGTCTTCTGCGCGAGTTCTTTCTCCAACGTCGGGATTCGCCCGTAGCGAAGCTCGGCGGCCTTGCCCAGGTCGCCGTCGCGCTCGGCACGCTCGGACTCGCCGCGGAGGTTTTCGAGCTCCTCCTTCAGAACGCGCACCGAATCGATGGCATTCTTCTCGTTCTGCCAGCGAGTACTGAGCTGATTCAGCTTCTCCTGGCTGTCGGCGAGTTCCGCGCGTAGCTTGTCCAGCCGTGCTTTCGACGCCTCGTCGGTCTCCTTCTCGAGCGCCATCTCTTCGATCTCGAGACGACGGACGGCCCGCTCGACCTCGTCGATCTCGACGGGACGTGAGTCGATCTCCATGCGGAGCCTCGACGCAGCCTCGTCGACCAGGTCGATGGCCTTGTCCGGGAGGAACCTCGAGGTGATGTAGCGGTCGGACAGGGTCGCGGCCGACACCAGAGCGGAGTCCGTGATGCGGACACCGTGGTGCACCTCGTAACGCTCCTTGAGACCGCGCAGGATTCCGACGGTGTCCTCGACAGACGGTTCACCGACGTACACCTGCTGGAATCGACGTTCGAGCGCGGCGTCCTTCTCGACGTACTTGCGGTACTCCTCCAAGGTCGTCGCGCCGACCAGCCGCAGTTCGCCTCGGGCGAGCATCGGCTTGATCATGTTGCCCGCGTCCATGGCCGACTCACCGGTCGCGCCGGCACCGACGATAGTGTGCAACTCGTCGATGAACGTGATGACCTGGCCCGCGGAGTTCTTGATGTCGTCGAGCACGGCCTTGAGCCGTTCCTCGAACTCACCGCGATACTTGGCTCCCGCGACCATCGAACCGAGATCGAGCGATACGACGGTCTTTCCGCGCAGACTCTCCGGCACGTCACCGGCGACGATGCGCTGCGCGAGACCTTCGACGATGGCGGTCTTGCCGACGCCGGGTTCGCCGATCAGAACAGGGTTGTTCTTGGTGCGGCGAGACAGAACCTGTACGACGCGTCGGATCTCGGTGTCGCGTCCGATGACCGGATCGAGCTTGCCTTCGCGCGCTTGCGCGGTCAGATCGGTGCTGTACTTCTCCAACGCTTGGTACGTGCTCTCGGGGTCTGCACTGGTGACGCGGGCGCTGCCGCGGACCGTCTGGAAGGCGTCGCGCAACTCGTCAGCACTTGCACCGCGGCCGGTCAGGAGCTTGGCGACGTCGGAGTCGCCCGTCGCAAGACCGACCATCAGGTGCTCGGTGGAGACGAACTCGTCGTCGA
This sequence comes from Rhodococcus sovatensis, assembly GCF_037327425.1. NCBI lineage: Bacteria > Bacillati > Actinomycetota > Actinomycetes > Mycobacteriales > Nocardiaceae > Rhodococcus > Rhodococcus sovatensis. The sequence continues at coordinate 3,995,430 of NZ_CP147846.1, forward strand.
GCTCGGTTGCGAGGCTCTGGGCGGTGGTGATCGCGGCGAGTGCTTCGCGCCCGAGTTGCGGCGTTGTCGTCGATCCCGTAGCGGACGGAAGGCGGTCGACCAGTGTCTGTGCTTCACTGCGCACCGCAGCTGGATCGACGCCGACAGCCTTCAACAACGGGGAGGCGATGCCGTCGGTCTGATCGAGCAACGCCACCAACAAGTGCGCCGGACGGATATCCGGGTTTCCGGCCGCGGACGCGGCCTGCAGAGCTGCGCTGAGCGCAGCCTGCGTCTTCGTGGTGGGAGTGAAACTGTCCACCGGTCACCTTCTTTCTGCGGAGAAGAACTTCATGTCGATGGGTACAACGTTACAAAGGTTGAGTCTGTTCCGCTCAACTTAAGAAATATTGCCGGGAGCCTTCACCGGTCGACTCGCAGCAGCATGGCCACGTGAGTGCAAACGCGATACCCTCGGGCGGTCTACTTCGGAACCGTCTAGCAATGGCGGAGGTTGATCGATGCTCGATGCGCGAACTATTTCCCTGGTTCGCGCCGGTTTCAAGTCCGTTCTGGCGGCTGATGACGGACCGGCGCACCTCGCGCGGTCCTTCTACGCCCAATTGTTCGTCGCGCATCCCGAGTTTCGGTCCTACTTTCCCGCATCGATGGATGAGCAACGGGACCACTTCGTTCGAGCATTGGCGTACGTCTTCGACAACCTGGACAAGGACGACCGCGTCGAGTCGTTTCTTCGACAACTCGGACGCGATCACCGCAAGCACGGGATCGACGGATCACATTTCCGCGCAGGTGGGTCGGCCCTGATCGCAGCGTTCCGCAACTTCGTCGGCAACGAAGTGTGGACGGACGAGGTAGAAGGCGCATGGCACAGGACCCTTGCATTCGTCACCGACAACATGGCCGTCGCAGCGGACTCCGATGAACTTCCGCCCTACTGGGGTGCGACCATCGTCGAGCATCAGCGCGTGCTCGACGACCTGGCGATCGTTCGACTTCAGGTCGACGAGGGCATCCACTACTTTCCCGGCCAGTACGTCAGCGTGCAGATTCCGCAGCGTCCGAAACTGTGGCGCTACCTCTCCCCAGCGATACCGTGCAACCCTCAGGGCGAGATCGAATTTCATGTCCGACGCGTGTCCGGTGGCTGGGTCAGCCCAGCAATCGTCACCGAGTCGGTCGTCGGCGATCGCTGGGCCATCAGCCCTCCACTGGGCGGACTACAGGTCGATCGCAGCCTCCGAGACGACGTACTGATGATCGCGGGCGGCACCGGTTTGGCGCCGCTCCGCGCACAGATCATGGAGATGGCGCGATACAGCCGCAATCCCCGTGTCCATCTCTTCGTGGGCGGCACCTTTCCGCGGGACCTCTACGACATGCACACCTTGTGGCAACTGTCGCTGTCCAATCCCTGGCTAACCGTCGTTCCGGTCACGGAGGAGGAAGAAGACCCCTGGTGGCACACCACAGGGACGCACGAACTGCCGTGGGGAATGCACCACCGACTGCACGGACCGATAGGCAAAGTGGTCACTCAGTTCGGATCGTGGGCGGATCGCCAGATCCAGATCTGCGGCTCGCCGTCCATGGTTCGAACGACCATCTACGCGCTGCGCAAAGTCGGCACTCCAATGCAGCACGTGCAGCACGATCCGCTGTAATCGGCCAGTCCATCTGGGCGCTCCGCGCCCTAAATGTTCGCGCGGCCCTGCCAGTACGGATCACGAAGCTTGCGCTTGTACAGCTTTCCGTTCGGATCGCGCGGTAGCTCGTCGGTGTAGTCGACGGATTTCGGGAGCTTGAATTTGGCCAGCCGCTCCCGCGCGAACACCATGATCTCCTCGGTCAGCTCCTCGCTCGGCTCGACGCCCACCTCAGGCTGCACGACGGCTTTGATCTCCTCACCCCAATCGGCATGCGGGACACCGAAGACCGCAACATCGGCCACCTTCGGGTGAGTGATCAACTCACCTTCTATCTCGGCGGGATAGATGTTCACTCCACCCGAGATGATCATGTCGGACTTGCGATCACACAGAAACAGATACCCGTCCTCGTCCAGGTAGCCGATATCACCGAGCGTGAACAGATCCCCGACGCGTGACTCCGCGGTCTTCTTCTTGTCGTGGTGATATTCAAAGCTGGACCCGCCCATCCGCATGTACACCTGACCGGGTGTACCGACGGGAAGCTCGCTGCCGTCGTCGCCGAGCACCTTGACCACCGAATTCGGCCATGCAGTGCCGACGGAACCCGGTTTGCGCAGCCACTCCTCACCGGAAATGACTGTGCCCCCACCCTCTGTCGCCGCGTAGTACTCGGTGACGACCGGACCCCACCACTCGAGCATCCGCCGTTTCACCTCCTGCGGACACGGCGCAGCTCCGTGGATCATCACCCGCAGCGAGGACACGTCGTACTTCGCGCGGACTTCCTCCGGCAATGCAAGCAGTCGATGGAACTGCGTCGGGACCATATGGCTGTGCGTGACGCGATGCCGGTCGATCAGCGCGAGCATCTCTTCCGGATCCCACCGATCCATCAGAACTACTTTGTGCCCCAGCTGAATCGAGATCGCGACGAAATTCAGCACCGCAGTGTGATAGAGCGGCGAGCCGCAGATGTGGACGTGATCGTCGAACGGTTTGATCCCGAAGATCCCGAAGAATCCGCTCGACGCCAGGGGCACCTGGTCCGGATCTGCGCCGGTGAGCGGGCGTCTTACACCTTTCGGCTTTCCGGTCGTGCCCGACGTGTAGAGCATCGGTCCACCGGCGGTGAGAATGTCGGGTCGCTCGTCGGAACCGCCGAGATCGCGCAGCGGCGTGAACCCGTCGATCGATCCGACCGAGAACCTGCCCGGGACGCCTGCCTCGTCGGCAGCCTGACGAGCGGCGTCGGCGAAACGCTCCGATGCGACAAAGGCTTTCGCTTCGCTGTCCTTCAAGATGTACGCGACCTCAGGTCCGGTGAGATGCCAGTTGACCGCGACGATGTAGAGACCGGTCTGGAACGCTGCGAAGTAGAACGCTACGAGATCGGCGCTGTTGTGCAGCATCATCACCACGCTGTCGCCGGGTTGCAGCCCCATGTCCTGCAGCCCCCGACCGTACTTGTTGGCGTCGGAGACCAACTCGCCGTATGTGTAGCTCACGCCACCCGATTGGCCGGCGTCGACCAATGCAATCCGGTCCGGCTCCTCGGCCGCGATGTTCCAGAGTCCACCCGTTCGCGTCGCAGTCGTCATGCCCTCAATCTAGAACGTGTTCTACTAGTTGAGCAAGGCCCCCAAGGCGGTCACTTCCGACGCAGTGCGCGCCGTAACCAACAACATCGTCACTCCGGCATCCTCCCAGCGCTTCACTTCGCGACGGGCATGGTCGGCGTCGCCGATGATCATCGTCTCGGCCACCATGTCGTCGGGCACGATAGCCGCGGCCTCGGCTTTGCGGCCGGACATGAACAGTCGTCCGATCTCGTCGACCTCGCGCTCGTACCCCATTCGGCGGTAGACCTGCGCATGGAAGTTGAGCTCCGGTGCGCCCATGCCACCGACGTACAACGCGATCGTGGGCTTGAGCTCGGCGATTGCCGCCGCTCGGTCGTCGGTGAGAACCACCTGACAGGTTGCGGCGATCTCGAAATCCTTCCGGGTCCGCCGAGCTCCCGCACGCGCGAACCCTTCGTCGAGCCACGTGTCGTACATCGGCGCCAGCCGCGGGGAATAGTAGATCGCAAGCCAACCGTCGGCGATCTCCGCCGTCAATGCCACGTTCTTGGGCCCCTCCGCCCCCAGCCAAATCGGCAGGTCCGCGCGAAGCGGATGCGTGATCGGCTTGAGCGCCTTACCCAGTCCAGTCCCGCCGGCAGGAAGCCGATAGTGCGGTCCGTCGCTGGTCACCGGAGCTTCGCGCGCGAGAACCTGACGCACGATGTCGACGTATTCGCGCGTGCGCGCCAATGGTTTTGCGAACGGCTGCCCGTACCACCCCTCGACGACCTGCGGCCCGGACACACCGAGGCCGAGAATGGCGCGGCCGCCGCTCAGGTGGTCGAGCGTGAGCGCGTGCATCGCACAGCTCGTCGGCGTACGAGCCGACAGCTGCGCCACCGAGGTCCCCAACTTCACTGTCGTCGTCCGCGACCCCCACCACGCAAGCGGGCCGAATGCATCGGATCCCCACGATTCAGCGGCGAAGATGGCGTCGAATCCCGCCGACTCCGCCGCGTCGACGAGCTCCCCGACCCCCGACGGCGGCTGCGCGCCCCAGTATCCGAGCTGCAATCCGAACTTCATTTCGCACGCCTTCCATCAGACCACCCTTGCCACCATAATAAGAACCTGTTCTACTAAAAATGTGACTATGGTGAACACACCACTCAGCGCACCTCTGAACAACGCCTTCGATTACACCCGCTCGGTCGGGCCCACAATCGGAGAGTTCTTGACGGGCTTGCGCCGCAAACAGATCATCGGCGGACGCGGAAGCGACGGGAGGGTGTACGTACCACCTCCCGAATTCGACTCGGCCACAAAAGAACCGACAACCGATTTCGTCGACGTCGGATCGTCCGGCACCGTCGTGTCGTGGTCATGGGTACCTGTGCCGTACGAAGGGCAGCCGCTCGATCACCCCTTTGCCTTCGCCCTGATCCAGCTCGACGGAGCCGACACTGCGCTACTGCATGCCGTCGACGCCGGTTCGTCGGCGAACATGTCGACGGGGATGCGTGTCCACGCTCGTTGGGCAGAGGATCGGGTAGGCGACATCCATGACGTAGCATTCTTCGAACCTGGAGAGGGCAACGACCAACCTGATTCCGGTTCTGATCCCGGTGCCGAGCCTGTCGCCATGATCACCACCCCGGTCCGGCTGCAGTACACGCATTCCGCGTCGGCCGAAGAAAGCTACTACTTGCGCGGGCTCGCCGAGGGCCGCATTCTCGGCGGCCGAACCGACGCAGAGGGCAAAGTCTACGTACCCCCTCGCGGCGCCAGCCCCACTGACGGGCGGCCGACGGCAGAGCAGGTCGAACTCCCCGACACGGGCACCGTCACGACGTTTTGCATCGTCAACGTTCCATTCCTCGGGCAACGCATCAAACCGCCCTACATTGCCGCCTACGTGTTGCTCGACGGCGCCGACATCGCGTTTCTGCACCTGATCCTGGAGTGCGAGCCCGCCGAAGTGCGGATGGGAATGCGTGTGGCAGCGAAGTGGAAGCCTCGTGAGGAGTGGGGCTACACGCTCGAGAACATCGAGTACTTCCGCCCGACGGGTGAGCCCGACGCGGACTACGACACCTACAAGCACCACCTGTAGAGAGGCGAGCAATGACCGATATCGCAGTGGTGGGCTTCGCACAGGCACCCAACGTCGCGGAAACCGCAGGCACCACCAATGGTGTCGAAATGCTGGTTCCGTGCTTTCAGCAGCTGTACTCAGAACTTGGAATAAGCAAGTCCGACATAGGATTCTGGTGTTCCGGATCCTCCGACTACCTGGCAGGCCGAGCGTTCTCGTTCATCTCCGCCATCGATGCGATCGGTGCGGTACCTCCGATCAACGAGTCACACGTCGAGATGGACGCGGCATGGGCGTTCTATGAGGCGTGGATCAAGTTGATGACGGGAGAAGTCGAGACAGCTCTCGTCTACGGGTTCGGCAAGTCCTCCGCCGGCACGCTCGCGAAGGTACTCGCACTGCAGCTCGATCCGTATCTCGTCGCGCCGCTGTGGCCGGACTCGCTGTCGCTGGCCGGAATTCAAGCACGTGCCGGGATCGATGCCGGCAAGTGGGACGAACGCGCGATGGCAGAGGTCGCCGTACGCAACCGGGCGAATGCGCACCCGCTCGCGCAACTCACAGGCGTCCTCGACATCGACGAATTGCTCGCCGCCGACTACATCGCCGATCCCCTTCGTGCACACGACTGCGCACCCGTGACCGACGGAGCGTCGGCGATCGTCCTCGCTGCCGGCGACCGGGCGCGCTCGCTGCGAGAGAACCCGGCGTGGATCACCGGGATCGAGCATCTCGTCGACTCCCCCAATTTCGGCGCTCGCGACCTCACGACCGCACCTTCTGCGTACAACGCAGCACTGAAGGCATCCGGCGGGGATCTGTCGAGCATCTCGGCAGCAGAATTGCATGCACCGTTCACACATCAGGAATTGATTCTGTCGGAGTGGCTACCAGGCGGAACGACGGTGAACCCGTCCGGGGGCACCCTCGTCGGGAATGCCATGTTCTCTGCAGGACTCGAGCGCATCGGGCATGCCGCAACTCGCATATTCGACGGCAAGGACAGCAGAGTTCTCGCACACGCGACGAGTGGGCCTCTGCTGCAACAGAATCTGGTCGCCGTCATGGAGGGAAAGTAAGTGAGCAAGCACCCCGCCGCCGTCCTCGGCACCGGTCAGACACACTACGTCGCCAAGCGTCACGACGTCTCGATGTCCGGGCTCGTCCGTGAGGCCATAGACCGTGCCATGCAGGACGCCGAGGTGACCTGGGACGATATCGACGCGGTCGTCGTCGGCAAGGCTCCTGACCTGTTCGAAGGCGTCATGATGCCGGAGCTGTTCATGGCCGACGCCATCGGCGCTACAGGCAAGCCGCTCCTTCGTGTCCATACCGCCGGGTCCGTGGGTGGATCTACTGCGGTGGTGGCGTCGCAACTCGTGCAGTCGGGCGTGCATCGACGCGTACTCGCGGTGGCGTGGGAGAAGCAGTCCGAAAGTAATGCCATGTGGGCGTTGTCGATTCCGGTTCCGTTCAACATGCCGGTCGGCGCAGGCGCGGGTGGATACTTCGCGCCCCACGTCCGCTCGTACATTCGCAGGTCCCACGCACCCGAGCACATCGGTGCGATGGTCGCCGTCAAGGATCGACTGAACGGCAGCATCAATCCCTACGCGCACCTCAAGCAGCCCGACATCACCTTCGAATCGGTGCAGGCATCGCAGATGCTGTGGGACCCGATTCGATACGACGAGACCTGCCCGTCCTCGGATGGTGCCTGCGCTGTAGTCATCGGCGACGAGGAGACCGCGCGCGCACGCGAGGCCGATGGGAAGACCGTCGCCTGGATTCATGCGACGGCGATGCGAACCGAGCCTACGACGTTCGCCGGGCGAGATCAAGTGAACCCGCAGGCTGGACGCGACGCCGCGGCCGCTTTGTGGAAGTCGGCCGGTATCACCGACCCGCTGGAGGAGATCGACGTCGCAGAGATCTATGTTCCGTTCTCGTGGTTCGAGCCGATGTGGCTAGAGAACCTCGGGTTCATGGCCGAAGGTGAAGGATGGAAGCTCACCGAGGCAGGAGACACGGCCATCGGAGGACGGTTGCCGGTCAATTGTTCCGGCGGTGTGTTGTCGTCCAATCCGATCGGCGCGTCAGGGATGATTCGATTCGCCGAAGCCGCGATGCAGGTAATGCGGCGCGCGGGCGATCACCAGGTCGAGAACGCCAAGAAGGCCCTCGGTCACGCGTACGGCGGAGGGTCACAGTACTTTTCGATGTGGGTAGTAGGGAGCGAGCAGCCATGAAGTACACCGTCGGAATCGCGATGACACCGTTGCACGAGCTGACAGCACTGGCGCAGACCGCGGAGGAGTGTGGCTTCACCTCGATTGCACTTCCGGATTCGTTGTTCTACATGCAAACTCAGTCCGCGGACTACCCCTACACGCCGGACGGTTCGCGGATGTGGAACGAAGAGACTCCGTGGGTCGACCCGTTGATCGCGGCCGCCGCGATGGGTGCGGTGACGACGAGAATCGAGTTCTACACCCAGGTGCTCAAGTTGGGTTCGCGCAATCCAGTACTCCTGGCACGTCAAGTCGGATCGGTTGCCGCGTTGACCGGCAACCGGTTCGGATTCGGCGTCGGCATCGGTTGGGCACCTGAGGAATTCGAATGGTGCGGAGTGCCCTACGCCAAACGTGGGAAGCGCGTCGACGAGATGATCGAGGTCATCAAGTCGATCCTCGGCGGCGGCATGGTCGAGCATCACGGCGAGTTCTACGACTTCGACAAGCTGCAGATGAGTCCTGCGCCGACGAAACCGGTTCCGTTCTACGTGGGCGGCCACACCGACGTCGCGTTGCGGCGAGCAGCGCGTGTCGGAGACGGTTGGACGTCGGCGATGATCAAGTTCGACGATCTGGTGTCCGTCATCGCCCGGTTGAAGGAGCTACGCGCGGAGTACGGGAAGGCCGACGAGCCGTACGAGATTCAGACGGTGTGCATCGACCGATTCGGCAAGGACGGGTACGCCGAGCTGGAGGAGGCAGGCGTTACCGACATCATCACCGTGCCCTGGATCTTCGACGGCATCGGATTCGACGGCCCGCTCGAAGCCAAGAAGGACTCCATGCGGAAGTTCGCCGAGATCTATATTCACTGAAGGCCTCCGGCCCAGTGATGTAAGGGCCTCCAGCCCCAGTGGCGCGGTTAAGTGCACTCCATGACACTTAACCGCGCCACTGGCGGCGGAGCCGCCCCGTGCCTTCGGCGGCGGAGCCGCCAGTGGCGAACAAGAGCTAGTGTTGGACCGGGCACTTACCGGTGTAGTCGACCTGGAACTCCTTGACCCCGTTGAGCCAACCCGATCGCAGCCGACGCGGATCGCCGAGCCTGGAGATATCGGGTATGTGGTCGGCGATCGCATTGAACATCAAATTGATCTCCATGCGAGCAAGATTCGCACCGATGCAGTAGTGCGCACCGTGACCGCCGAATCCTACGTGCGGGTTGGGGTTTCGCAGGATATCGAACTTGTACGGATCCTCGAATACTTCGTCGTCGAAGTTGGCAGAGCTGTAGAACATCGCCACTCGCTGACCGGCCTGGATCGTCGTACCCCCGAGGTCGAAGTCCTCCTTGGCCGTCCGCTGAAAAGCGACGATCGGAGTTGCGTACCGCACGATCTCGTCGGCGGTGGTGTCCGGACGCTCCTTCTTGTACAGCTCCCACTGCTCCGGATTGTCCATGAAGGCGGCCATCCCGTGAGTGATCGCGTTGCGGGTCGTCTCGTTGCCGGCCACCGCCAGGATGATGACGAAGAACCCGAATTCCTCCGGGGCCATGTGGTCACCGTCGATATCGGCGTTGATGAGGGTGGTGATGATGTCGTCTTTCGGGCACTTACGTCGCTCGTCGGCCATCTGATAGGCGTAGCCAAGGATTTGGGTGGACGCCTCGACCGGGTCGATGTCGAATTCCGGGTCGTCGTAGGACGTCATCTCGTTGGACCAGTCGAAGATCTTCTGTCGATCTTCCTGGGGAATGCCGATCAGGTCTGCGATCGCCTGCAGCGGCAGCTCCGATGCGATCTCGGTGACGAAGTCACCCGTGGCGTTCTTCGCGGCATTCTTCACGATCTCGTTCGCACGCCGCTCCAACTCCTCGCGCAAGCCGTTGATCGCCTTGGGAGTGAAGCCCTTGGACACCAGCTTTCGCGTCTTCGTGTGCTGCGGCGCATCCTGATTGAGCATCACGAAGCGTTGAAGCTCGACCTGTTCGCGGGTGATGTCGTCGTTGAACCGTGGCAGCGCGGTGTTCTCAAAGCTCGAGAACACGTCGCTGCGCTTGGAGATCTCCTTGATGTCGGCGTGCTTGGTGACCACCCAGTATCCGTCGTCGTCGAAGCCGCCGACAGTCGGTGGTTGCGGACACCACCAGATCGGTGCCGTCTTACGGAGCTCCGCGAACTCTTCGACCGGTATCCGTTGTTCGTAGATGCCCGGATCAGTGGGGTCGAAGCCCTCGGGCAGATCGGGACGCGCAACGTCCTGGTGTACATCTGTCACTGGGTTCTCCTGACAGTCTTTTCGGTCACTCCGCAAGCCGGACCAGGCTAGGGGCGAACAGTTGTGGAACACGTTCTAGATTCATTCAAGCACAACCCCGCCTCACTGGGAAGGCAATCACTTGCCATCTTTCGAGAACATGTTCTACTTTCATGGTGACTAGAAAGGAGCCCACCGTGGGCAATCCCGTCATCGTCGAAGCAGTGCGCACTCCCATCGGCAAGCGAGGAGGCTGGTTGTCCGGACTCCATGCCGCCGAGTTACTGGGTGTCGTCCAACGTGGCGCAATCGATCGGCTCGGGATCGCCGCCGAGGATGTCGAGCAGGTAATCGGCGGGTGCGTCACCCAGGCGGGCGAACAATCCAACAACATCACCCGGACAGCCTGGCTTCACGCGGGTCTACCGTGGCAAAGCGGATGTATGACGGTCGACGCCCAGTGCGGCTCGGCGCAGCAGGCCAATCACCTTGTGGCCGGCCTCATCTCCATCGGCGCGATCGACGCCGGCATGGCCTGCGGAGTCGAGGCGATGAGTCGTGTGCCGTTGGGCGCCAACGTCGGCGAGAACGCAGGTCCACGACGCCCCGACTCGTGGGACATCGACCTCCCGAATCAGTTCGAAGCGGCCGAACGCATTGCCCGACGCCGCGGCCTGAGCCGCGCGGACCTGGAGTCCCTCGGAGTCAGATCGCAAGCGTTCGCGAAACGGGCGTGGGACGAGGGCCGGTTCGACCGCGAGGTAATTCCAACCCGGGTAGGCGACGAGGTCGTCACACGGGATCAAGGACTCCGCGATACCACCGCCGAATCGCTGGCGCGATTGAAGCCCGTCATGGAGGACGGTCTCCACACCGCCGGAACATCCTCGCAGATATCCGACGGCGCCGCCGCCGTGATTTTGATGGACGAGGACCGCGCCCGAGCGCTGGGATACATCCCGCGAGCTCGGATCGTCTCGCAGTGCTTGGTCGGCGCCGAACCCGAGTTCCATCTGGACGGTCCGGTACAGGCAACAACTCGCGTATTGGAGCAGAGCGGCATGAAGATCGGGGACCTCGATCTCTTCGAAGTGAACGAAGCGTTCGCATCGGTTCCGCTGTCCTGGGCGTCGGTACACAAGCCCGATATGGACAAGGTCAACGTCAATGGTGGCGCACTCGCGATCGGGCATCCCGTCGGCAGTACCGGGTCGAGATTGATCACCTCTGCTCTATACGAGCTCGAACGGCGCGACGCCTCGACCGCGTTGATCACGATGTGTGCGGGTGGCGCGCTGTCCACCGGCACGATCATCGAGCGAATCTAGGCGTCGCCGACCACTATGTCGGTCTCGTCGGGGATCAAGCGTGGTTCCCAGGTGTCGGTGACGAGGAAGCCGTCGGGAGTGAAGATCGCATCAGGATCCGGGTCGACAAGCACGGGAAACGAAGTTTCGACGCATACGTCGATGTTCTGAACGAGTCTCCCCTGCTCGCAGGTATATCGCGTCCCGACACGAGCGGACCGCGAGTCGAGCGCCCACGTTGCGCCGATGAAGATTCGGGGCACCCCGTGGTCGTCGACCATCGAGACCGATCCATCGCGTTCGACTCGGACACTCCATCCGGCCGGGAGTTCGGTGTCGAATTCGAATCTGCTCGGCGCCGAGGCGTCGAGCATGTTGATCATCAGGAGCGCACCTTGCTCGGCGCTGCGCCACGGCACGATGACCTCGAAGTGGTCACCGGGGTAGAACATCGATCCGAAGGGGCCGGGCACGCCGCGACCGAGTTGCTGCGCACAACTCAGCCGCAGTCGGACTGACGGTTCATCGTCTACCAGCCCGGCAACCTCGTCCGACAGTTCGATCCACTCGGTCGGAAGCATCGGTTCGCGTTCGTCGCACGGCGCGTAGGACAGAACTGCCCGCACTAGGGGGGACACGACCTCGATCCCACCACCACCGGTTTCGAACGTTCGACGGCGATTGTCGTTCATGAGCACCCCCGCATCCCATTTCGCCACACCACAGAAAGCCATTCATCGACAGCCACTCGCCGAAAGCCTCTGTCGGGACAGCCGCTTTTCACCCACCAGTAGACCGGAAGGGCTAACTTTCAGCAACCGCACAGAAGGACCGAATCTGCTCGACGCCCTGCGTGTCGGTCGGGCGAATGACGCGTCGAGCCCGAAAACAGGCCGACCGGTCGACCTACTCGCGGATGCGGGAGCACAAACGGCCCGCGTGGCCCCCTTGGCGGGTCGAACCAACCGGCCACCGCCGAATATGGTTACCTACTCGTTATCATTCCCGGGTCAACATGAGTACGGCTCGGGTGGACCGAGAAGGGTGCCAGTAGATCCCGATGCCTGCAGACTTCGCCTCGCGGCTGAACACGCTGTTCGACAAGGTGCACCCACCCGGCCGCAAGCCCCATACCAACGCCGAGGTAGCCGAGGCTTTGGCCGAGGGCGGATACCAGATTTCGAAACCGTACATTTCGCAGCTGCGCTCCGGGCAGAGGACGAACCCGTCGGAGGAGACCGTCGCGGCACTCGCGCGATTCTTCAAGGTCAAGCCCGACTACTTTTTCGACGACATCTACGCCGCGCAGATCGAGACGGATCTCGAACTCGTGACTCAGCTGCAAGGCTACGGCCTTCGGCGGCTGTCGACTCGCGCGTTCGATCTGTCCGAGGAATCGCAGAATCTTCTCAGTTCGATGGCCGAAAAACTACGCGCAAGCGAAGGATTGCCGGAGGTCCCCCCCGACAGCACTAGGTGAGTTCTGGCGCCATCGCGCAATAGCCACGCGATAGCCCACGGCCTTTGAACTCCGCCGCCGGTCACGGGTCGACTACCTTTTAGTCGGATCGAAAGCGACAGCGGTCGGTGTTTGGCACAGTGTCGCGGGAGACACCGAACACGAGCAGGGGGAGAACGAGAAAATGGATTCGCCGCGGTGATCTTGATCCTGTCGGCCGGCGGTGTCGCATTTTTAGTGTCCATTCTCCTGACGCCGCTCCTGATCAAGCAGTTTTCACAGCAGGGACTTGGCCAAGAAATTCGGCTGGAAGGTCCTGCGAGCCATCAGTCGAAGCGCGGAACTCCGACAATGGGCGGCATCGCCATCCTCGCCGCGCTGTGGCTCGGCTATGGCGGCGCTCACGTGCTCGGTATCCGCTACGACGTCGACGGCCCCTCGGCGTCGGCGCTTCTGGTGCTCGGACTGACAACCGCCCTCGGTCTCGTCGGGTTTGCGGACGATTACGTCAAACTGACGAAGAACCGAAGCCTGGGCCTCACCGCCAAGGCGAAGTACGCCGGACAGATAACTGCAGCAGTCGTTTTCGCGGTCCTAGTGCTGCGGTTTCCGAACAATGGTGGTGTCACACCTGGAAGCAGGCATCTGTCGTACGTGCGAGACTTGGCGATCGCGTACATGCCGACACTCGTTTTCGTGGGATTCTGCTGCATCCTGATCGTGTCGTGGTCCAACGCCGTCAACCTCACCGACGGCCTCGACGGCCTCGCTGCCGGTTCGATGTCCCTCGCGCTGGGCGCCTACACCGTCATCACCTTCTGGCAGTATCGGCAATCCTGTTCGGCAGACCCACGACTGGGTTGCTACGACGTCCGCGATCCATTCGATCTTGCTCTGGTGTGCGCGTCGGCGGCCGGAGCCTGTATCGGATTTTTGTGGTGGAACGCCGCGCCGGCGAAAATATTCATGGGTGACACCGGTTCACTCGCGCTGGGCGGCTTGCTCGCAGGATTGTCACTCGTCACCAAGACCGAGCTGCTCGCGGTGGTGATCGGCGCTCTGTTCGTCGCCGAGATTTCCTCGGTGGTCATTCAGGTTGCGGTATTCAGGACCAACGGAGTTCGCGTGTTTCGAATGGCGCCCATCCATCACCACTTCGAATTGGCGAGCTGGCCCGAGACCACCGTCATCATCCGACTGTGGCTGCTTGCAGCCATCGCATCGGCACTCGGCATGGCCCTGTTCTACAGCGAGTACCTCGCCGCGGTGGGCTGACTGTCAGGGTGTTGCTTTCGCTGCGATCCGCGCCTGAACTTCCGGTCTGCGGAGCGGCGGAACCGTCGGCGGAGGCTGCCTGCGCTCCGGGAGTGCGTCCAGCAATCGATGGGTCGTCGCGGTCACTTCGGCGACGGCGATCTCGAAGGCATCACGAGTCGCGTCGGATGTCTTCTGAACACCGCTGATCTTGCGCACGTATTGCCTCGCGGCGGCTTCGATCTCCTCGTCTGTGGCGTGCGGTTCGAGCCCGCGCAGGGTGGTGATGTTTCGGCACATGCCGCCACGATAGTCCCTCCCTCACGTCTCGAGCAGCCCCTCGAGCGCACGAAGACACAGGTCTCTGACGTCGGCCTCCGTGATCGACTTACGATCCAACCAATCCATGCACACCGCCCGAACGAACGAGACCCACCCACGAAGCGCCGTCTTGGTGATTTCGTCCTCGCGCACTCCGGCAGGCAACGCGGCCAGAATGCGTTCTTGCTGCACTTCGAGCTCTGCAGTCAAGATCGCCTGAATTTCCGCGTCACCCAGCATCGCTCCCCGATTGATCGCCCGCACTCCGTGTTCGTGTTCGACCGTGTATCGGATGTAGGCGTCGAGACCCGCGGCGACCTGTTCAGTGACCGGCAGTGACGTGTCGGGTGCCGTGATGTCGAGAATCCGCGCGGACTCCACCTTCATGATCTCCGCGAAGAAATCGCGTTTCGACGCGAAGTAGTGGTACATCAACCCGCGGGAGACTCCCGCGAGGTCGGCGACCTCCTCGATCCAGACGTCCTCGTACGGCCTGTCGGCGAACAGGCGAGAACCGATGTCGAGGAGCTGAGTCCTTCGCGCGTCCGGCGACAAGCGTTTTCGGGGGCTGGTCATATCCCGGCCAATGCTACTTGACATGGATTCAGTAGCGAGTACGTTCGTTGTTGAATTGGCGTTCAGTAACGAACGAAGAGGTTGACATGGTCACCGACGTCGCTCCCCGGACCTCGGCACTGCCGCATCCCCCGAGACGGTTGCCGTTTCTCGGCGATGTCGTAGGGGTGCACGCGTCGACACCCGTCCAGGATTCGATTGCCCTGTCCAGAGAGCTGGGCCCGATCTTCGAACGCGTCGTCCTGGGGCGTCGGTACGTCCTGGTGTCGGGCGCCGACCTGGCCGGCGAACTGTGTGACGAAGACAGGTTCGTCAAACACATTTCCCCCGCGATCGAGGGCCTCCGGTCCATCGGCGGAGACGGCCTGTTCACTGCCCACTCGTACGAGCCGAACTGGCACAAGGCACACGATCTGCTGCGCCCCGCATTTGCCCAGAGCGCCATGCGTAGCTACCACCAAATCATGGTTGACGTCGCATCCGACCTCGTCGCGCACTGGAGAGCACACAGCACCGTCGACGTGTCTTCCGATATGACCAAACTGACTCTCGATACGATCGGTCGAACCGGGTTCAGCTACTCCTTCGACTCGTTCACCCGGGACACCCCACACCCCTTCGTCGACGCCATGGTCGGGGTCCTCTCGCACAACCAACGTCGCGAGATCATCCCGATACCGTGGCTCGCGAACATTGTGTTCCGCAAGGCAGACCGCACGAACGCGGAGAATCAGCGCTACCTCGCAGAGGTTCTCGACGACATCGTGAGAACCCGCCGCGACTCCGCCTCGCCGGCCGCCACCGGCACCTCCGATCTGCTCGACATCATGCTCGATGCCGCCCGTGATTCCACGAATCCGAATGCGCTGAGCGAGATCAACATTCGGCACCAGATTCTGACCTTTCTCATTGCCGGCCACGAGACGACCTCGGGGGCGCTGTCCTTCGCTCTCTACTACCTCGCGCAGAATCCGCATATCCTCGACGCCGCCCGTGCAGAGGTCGACGAGGTATGGGGTTCCGACACACCTACCTTCGAAAAGGTTCCCAAGCTCAGACTCGTCCGACGCATCCTCGACGAGACGCTGCGCCTGTGGCCGACCGCGCCCGCATTCGCACGCGAGGCGCGGGAGGACACCGTGATCGGCGGATTCCACGAGATGAAGAAGGGTGACTGGGCGTTCGTGCTCATTCCCGGACTGCACCGCGATCCGGTGTGGGGCGAGGACCCGGAGAAATTCGACCCCGACCGTTTCCTGTCGGCAGCCGTCCGAGCCCGTCCCGGGCATGTCTACAAGCCGTGGGGAACAGGCGAACGAGCGTGCATCGGAAGACAATTCGCCATTCACGAAGCCGTCTTGGTGATCGGGACGATCTTGCAACAGTTCGAGTTTTCCGCTGACCCGTCGTACCGACTGCAGATCGAGGAACGGCTGACACTGATGCCGAAGAACTTCGAACTGTCCGTCTCAGTCCGGAAGTAGCGGTACCGAAAGGCCCGAATCACGGCCCAGCAGAACACCTCTCGTCAGCGACTTCTTTCCGAACTTGCTGTGTACGCCGTCGAGCGCAAGGTCGAGCGCTGACGCACTCGGCGCATCCTGTCGCTGCTCGAATTGCAGCTCGAGCTGCTCGGCCCCGCTTCGCTCGATGTTGGCGACGGTCACACCTACGAGGGTGATGCCCTGATCTGCGATCAACGACGCAACGTCACGAAGCAACGTCAGCGCTGCATCGAGGACATCCTGCGTGTCCGCCGTGGCTCGGTTCAGGGTGTGCGAACGAGTGATCGTCGTGAAATCAGCGAATCGGACCCTGAGCACGACGGTCCTGCCCGTCCGGTCGGCCGCCCGCATGCGCTGGGTGACACGATCGACCAGCGCAATGAGCGACACCTCGACATCTTTCGGCGACGTCGGACCTCGTCCGAGCGCATGCTGGGCACCGATGGAACTGCGGCCGCGGTAGGTCTGCACCCGTCGGGGATCCCGATTGTTCGCGAGCGAGTACAGATGGTGGCCTGCGCCTTTTCCGAGGATCGACACGATCGATGCCTCGGACTGTGCAGCGATGTCGCCGACTGTGACGATGTCGAACGCATGCAGCCTCTCGGCGGTGACCTTGCCGACACCCCAGAGCCGCTCGATCTTCAGAGGGTGCAGGAATTCGAGTTCACGGCCAGGTTCGACGAGCAGCAGCCCATCCGGTTTGCCGACGGCACTGGCCACCTTGGCGAGGAACTTGGTGCTGGCAATTCCCACAGTAATGGGGAGCCCGACACGATCCTTGACTTCTCGGCGCAGTCGCCGAGCAATCTGGACGGGGGTACCCCGGATCTTGTGCAGGCCGGTGACGTCGAGAAATGCCTCGTCGACGGAGATGACCTCCACGAGCGGGGTGGTGTCATGGAAGATCTCGAAGACAGCCTTACTGGCTTCGATATAGGCGTCCATCCGCGGCGGGACGACGATCGCATGTCGACACAACGCTCTGGCTTGGGATCCGCTCATCGGAGTGCGGACTCCGAACGCCTTGGCCTCGTAGCTGGCTGCAAGCACGACTCCGCCGCCGACGAGCACGGGTTTCCCTCGTAGCCGTGGGTCATCCCGCTGCTCGACCGACGCGTAGAACGAGTCCAGGTCGGCATGCATGATCACCGGTCGATGCTCCCACGCGGGTACGACACCTTCAGCCGACATGTCCGCAGACTCCACTCCCGGCCCGCGGAAACCTCACCCCAAACTAGAACATGTTCCTATTATGGACTGCAGACCCTACGAGAGGCAGCAATGACCGAATTCGAAGGAAAGTCGATCCTCGTGACAGGAGGGGGAAGCGGCATCGGGCTCGGCATCGCCACCGCGCTCGCCGACGCAGGCGCGACCGTCACCATCGTCGGTCGTACCAAGAGCAAGCTCGAGAACGCGGCCGAAGCCACATCGTTGCGAACCTTCCCTGCCGACGTCACCGACGAGGATGCCGTCGTCGATGCTGTCGCTTTCGCGACCTCGCACACAGGCAGGCTCGACGGCGTTGTCGCCTGCGCAGGCGGCAACGAAACGATTGCACCTGTGACACAGATCGATGCGGCGGCGTGGCGCCGCACCGTCGAGTTGAACGTGACCGGAACGATGTTGACGCTCAAGCATTCTGCTCGCGAACTCGTGCGCGGCGGTGGCGGATCGTTCGTGGCGATATCGTCCATCGCCAGCAACAACACCCATCGATGGTTCGGGGCATACGGGGTGTCGAAATCCGGCGTCGACCATCTCGTGAAACTCGCCGCGGACGAACTCGGGGCGAGCAACGTCCGTGTCAACGGCATCAGACCAGGTCTGACTCGAACGGATCTCGTCGCGTTGATCACCGACGGCGGACCGATCCTCGACGACTACCTGCAGTGCACGCCGTTGAATCGCGTCGGCGAGGTATCGGACATCGCCGCACTCGCGATATTCCTGCTCGGCGAGGCATCCTCGTGGATCACCGGCCAGATCATCAACGTCGACGGCGGCCAGAGCCTGCGCCGCGGACCCGATTACACGTCGATGCTCGAGCAAGTCTTCGGCGCCGACGGCCTCAGAGGTGTGACGGCGTGACCTCGCATACCGTGCTCGGACAGCGCATCGAGATGCCGGTGCACGTCCGCAGCGCCAGGTCCGCGATGGCGTTGTTCTCCGTCGATGCAGCACGCGCACAACGATCTATCGACTACGCGGGACTGAAGATCCGCACGTTCCGGCCTGGGCGGGGGCTGTGCGCGCTCATCTTCGTGCGCTACGAGGACGGAGATCTCGGGCCGTACAACGAATTCGGCGTCATTTTCCCCACTTCGACGGGGGTACTCATCCATCGTCTGCCCGTCGACGGCGACTTCACGATGGCGGCGGGCCGACAGATCTGGGGATTTCCGAAGGAACTGGCGGACTTCGACGCCTCGTACGGTTCGACTTTCGACGGCCGACTGAGTCAGGACGGTCGGGAGATTCTCCGACTCGAGCTGGGTGCGGGTCTGCCCGCCCCCGGCCGCGCATTCGCTCGGCCGCTCGATGCCTACTCGTGTCTCGACGGCGTCACCCGAAGCACGAGCTGGACGATGACACCCGGAACAGTCAGGACGAGGCCGGGCGGCGCTCGACTCACCCTGGGCGAGGGTCCGCTCGCTTCCGAGCTACGTCAGCTGGACATCTCGCGACACGCACTGCTGACGACGCATATGCCCTCTCTACGTATGGAATTCGGGGACGCCGTCAGGATCCGATGACCGGACGGTCGATCCGCTGAACGTAGTGCAACGGCGGGTCGATCGGATTGTCGGCCGCCAATTGCGCCTCGCCGACGCGTCGAAAACCTGCCCTCTCCAACGCCCTCCACGACGCACGGTTGCCGGCAACTACCGGAACGATGATCGTGTTCGACGCCGGATACGCATTCCATGTGTCCTCGACGAGCGCCGCAATCAGGCGGGTTCCGCGACCCTTGTGCGTTTGAGCGACGTCCCCGATGAGGTAGTCGATCGTCGTTGCCTCGTCGGGCATCTCGACGAACTGTGCAATGGCGTCGAGCTCCTCCGGGTAGTCGCTCCACCTACACCGTTGCACGTGCGCGAACGGTACATCGTCCTCGAATGCCAGAAGGTCCTCGGCGGGTTCCTCGCCGCGCGCGACCGGCCCGAAGTCTCGTTCGACCGCCTCCGCGGTGAATTCCTGATTCCACCAGCGCGCGACGTGGGGTTGTGACAGCCACTCAGCGATCAGCGGGAAGTCCGCTTCGACGACACGACGAAAAGTGATCACGAAGGATCACGGTAGTCCCATCACAGCCAAGTATCCGAGGAAGCGGCCGTCAGAAACGCCTCCAGATCGTTGCGCCACGGCGCCGGAACAGTCTTGTCCGGCTCGATGCCGGAGTACTGACCTCGGTAGAACAACAACGGGCGTTCGCCGCGGACTTCACCGAGGGAATGGACGCGTCCGACGACGATGAAGTGGTCACCGCCATCGTGAACAGTCTCGACCGTGCAATCGACGTGCGCCAGCGATCCGGACAGAATCGGCGAGCCCAGTTCCGACGGACTCCAGTGCACGCCGGCGAACTTGTCCGGCTCCCGCGAGCCGAACCTGGCGCACGTGTCCTGCTGGTCTTCACCGAGCACGTTGACGGCGAAGCGTCCCGACTTCTCGATTGCCGACCACGACCTCGAACCCTTTGTCGGACAGAACAGTACGAGCGGTGGTTCCAACGAGAGCGCCGCGAAGGACTGGCAGGCGAACCCGACAGGATCATCGCCGTCGACAGTGGTGACGATAGTGATCCCGGTACAGAACTGGCCGAGCGTGGTCCGGAACGTGCGGGGATCGAACGTCATTACTTCATCCCGACCGAGAAGTCGTGTCCCCACAGGCTCACGGCTGTACTTTCGCGCGCGACCCAGGCATCGTCCTCGACTTGCCGTCCTTCACAGCCGAACTCGATGTCGAATCCACCAGGCGTCTTCATATAGAACGAGAGCATCAGATCGTTGACGTGGCGGCCGAGTGTCGCCGACATCGGTACCTTCTTCCGCAGCGCGCGATCCAACGCCAAGCCCACGTCGTCGGAATTCTCCACCTCGATCATCAGGTGGACGATTCCGCTGGGAGTCGGCATCGGCAGGAATGCCAGACTATGGTGCCGCGGGTTGCATCCGAAGAACCGCAACCACGCAGGCGGGCCGTCTGCTGGCCTGCCCATCATCTGAGGTGGCAGACGCATCGAGTCACGCAGGCGGAATCCCAGGACATCCCGGTAGAACCGCAGTGAGACTTCGTCGTCGTCCGTCGACAGCACCACGTGTCCCAGACCCTGCTCGCCCGTCACGAACCTGTGTCCGTACGGACTCACAAGTCGCCGATGCTCCAGCGCCGCACCGTGGAACGCCTCGAGCGTGTTGCCCGACGGATCCTCGAACACGATCAGCTCGTCGACGCGGCGATCCTGGACCTGCTCCGCCGTTCCCTCCTTGTACGGAACTCCCGCTGCGTCCAGGGAATCTCGAATGGACTGCAGCTCGGCGGCATTCGCAGTCTCCCATCCGGATACGAGCAGGCGATCCTTCTCCCCCGGCACGATGACGAGACGAGCCGGAAAGTCGTCCATCCTCAGGTACAGGGCACCTGGTACGACGCCCTTACCCTCGACCATGCCGAGCACCTTGAGGCCGTACTGCCGCCAGGCGTCCATGTCGGTGGCCTCGATGCGCATGTAGGCCAGTGAACGGATTCCCATTCCTGTCAGCTCCCCTCGGTCAAGAATGCGGTGGTCAAGCGATTGAACTCGTCTGCCATCTCGACCTGAGCCCAGTGCCCGCACCGTCCGAACACGTGAAGTTGCGCCCGCGGAATGGTCTTCAACGCGACGAGCGCTCCGTCGATCGGATTCACCCTGTCCTCGCGCCCCCAGATCAGCAACACACGTTGCCGAAGCTTGTACGCCTCACGCCACAACATGCCCTTTTCGTAGTCGGCGCCACCGAACGACTTTCCCATCGCCTTCATCGCGGCGAGAGACTCCGGCGTCGACGCCTGTTCGTAGCGTTGTTGCAGCAATTCCTCGGTGATCAGCGACTGGTCGTAGACCATCACCTTCAGAAATGCCTCGAGCTTCTCCTTCGACGGCCCGGGTGGTGCAGAGAAGTTGCCGAGATTCTTGACGCCCTCGGTGGGATCGGGTGCAAACAGATTGATGCTCAACCCTCCGGGACCCATGAGCACCAATCTGCCCGCTCGCTCGGGATAGTCGAGTGCGAACCGGACCGCCGTTCCTCCGCCGAGCGAATTCCCCAGCAGGTGAACACGATCGATTTTCAGATGGGCAAGCAGATCCTTCAGAGCCGAACTGCTGTGCACGAAGTACTGCGGATGCTCGGTCGGCTTGTCGGACCGCCCGAATCCTGGTTGGTCGACACACAGCACGTGAAAGTGTTGCGCGAGAACTGGAATGTTGGCGGCAAAGTTGGACCAGCCCGATGCTCCAGGCCCACCACCGTGCAGCAGCACTATCGTGGTGTCGTTTCCAACGCCGGCTTCGTGGTAGTGCAAGGTCAGATCGTCGCGCACCTGGGCAAACTTCGACGTCGACTCGTAGGTGATCGATTCGGCTACCGCGGTCATACCATCGTGTCCTTCAACGGGAGCCCGAATTCGCCTCCGCCGAACATCTGATACGCACGTTCGGGATCGTTCGCGGCGTGTACGCGGCCGGCGTGAGCGTCACGCCAGAATCGTTGCAGCGGAGCATCGTTCTGCAGCGCAGATGCGCCCGCACTCTCGAAGAGCAGATCGATCGACGCGACGGACCTACCGGTGGCGCGCACCTGATCGCGTCGGGCACGCAGTCTCAGTTCGATGGGAACCTCGTTGCCGGATTTCAGCACCTCGTATTCGTCGGCGACATTTCCCGACAGCTGACGCCACGCCGCATCGATATCGCTACTGGCTTCGGCGATGCGCACTTTCGCGAACGGGTCGTCCTTGCCGGTCTCACCGACGAATGCTTTGCGGACGCGCTTGCCCTGATGCTCGACGTGCGCGGCGTAGGCGCCTTCCGCCATTCCGACGATCGGTGCCGAGATCGTCGTCGGATGTATTGTTCCCCAAGGCATCCGGTAGACCGGCGCAGTGTTGCGCCCGAGCCCCTCGGCAGTTCCGTCGTTCATCTTCTTGAAGCTCAGAACTCGGTGCGTCGGGACGAACTTGTCCTCGACCACAACGGTATTGCTGCCGGTGCCGCGAAGACCGACCACGTTCCAGACGTCGTCGATGCGGTAGTCCTCTCGTGGAACGAGGAACGTCACGAAGTCCACCGGTCGACCGTCCTTGATGACCGGCCCGCCGAGCATCGCCCAGGACGCATGGTCACAGCCGGAGGACCACTGCCATGCACCCGAGAGTCGATAACCACCGTCGACGACGGTTCCCGCGCCCATCGGCGCGTACGACGACGAGATTCTGACGTCGGTATCCTGACCCCAGACGTCCTCCTGCGCCTGTTGCGTGAACAAGGCCAGGTGCCAGTTGTGGACTCCGATGATCGACGAGACCCAGCCCGTCGATCCGCAGGCACTCGCTATCTTCTTGACCGCCGAGTAGAACAGCACAGGGTCTTCCTCGTATCCGCCCCACTGCGCGGGCTGCAACAGACGAAAAAACCCCGTCTCCTGCAAAGACTTGACCGTTTCGTCGGGAAGACGCCGCAGATCCTCGGTCTCCTGCGCGCGTTCGCGCAGCGCCGGCAGCAAGGCGTCCAGCCTCTCCATCACCTCGTGAGTCACTTTTGCCTACTCCTGCCTTCAGTGGGTTCCCGTCCCAGACTAGAACACGTTCCGGTTACTGTCGAGAAGACATTGCAACGCATTCACTAGCCATTTCATGGGTCATTCTATAACGTGTTCTAGTAGAACTATCGACCGGCAAGTTAGGGGTGCACATGGCAAGGATTCGCGAGATCGACGTCGGCGAGACACCGACTCGCTATGCACGCGGTTGGCATTGCCTCGGTCTGACCAAGACATTCATGGACGGCGCCCCACACGCTGTGCTTGCCTTCGGCACCAAGCTGGTCGTGTTCGCCGATTCGTCGGGCAAGATCGTCGTCCTCGACGGCTACTGCCGACACATGGGTGGAGATCTCACTCAGGGAACCGTCAAGGGCGACGAGATCGCATGCCCCTTCCACGACTGGCGGTGGGGAGCCAGTGGAAAGTGCACCGAGATTCCCTATGCCCGACGCGTCCCGCCTCTGGCCCGGACGCGTTCGTGGACGACGCTCGATCGGAACGGGCAGTTGTTCGTCTGGAACGACGCCGAGGGCAATCCGCCGCCCGAGGACGTGACCATTCCGCGCATCGACGGCGCCTACAGCGACGACTGGACCGACTGGACCTGGAACTCCATGGTCATCGAAGGCGCGAACTGCCGCGAAATCATCGACAACGTCGTCGACATGGCTCATTTCTTCTACATCCACTACGCGTTCCCGACCTACTTCAAGAATGTGTTCGAAGGTCACATCGCGTCGCAGTACTTGAACACCAAGGGCCGCCCGGACATCGGAATGGCGTCACAGTACGGCGGCGACACTCTCCTGATGTCCGAGGCGTCGTATTACGGTCCGTCGTACATGATCAATCCACTGACCAATATCTACGGCGGCTACGAAGTAAAGAGCGTTCTGATCAACTGCCACTACCCCATCGATCAGAACTCGTTCGTCCTGCAATGGGGAATCACCGTGCAGAAGCCCGAAGGTATCGACGACAAGACCGCGAGCAAACTGGCGGAGAAATTCACCGAAGGCATCAGCGTCGGTTTCCTTCAGGATGTGGAGATCTGGAAGAACAAGACCAAGATCGACAATCCCCTGCTGTGCGAGGAGGACGGACCGGTCTACCAATTGCGACGCTGGTACGACCAGTTCTACGTCGACGTCGCCGAGGTGAACGAGAAGATGACCGGGCGCTTCGAATTCGAGGTCGACACCACGAAAGCCAATGAGGCGTGGCAGCACGAAGTCGAAGAGAACCTCGCCAAGCAGGCGGCCGAGAAAGCCGACGCGTGAGGTGGGCGAAGGCACCTGATTTCGCGAACGATCCCTCTCGGATTCAAGAGATCCACGCGCAGACGGTCCTGGACAAGGAGAACTACCTCGACTCTCGACTCACCCCCGTCGAATGTCGTGCCTGCGGAACGTGCGTATTGGCGCGCAAGAACAGTCTCAAACAGACGTCGGTTCAGTGGACGTCACGACCGACCGAGTCGTGCCCGATCTTCCGAGAATCGGGCAGCTCGGCGACTCAGGACTCGTGTCCGCGGTTGCAGGACTCGATCGATCACGCCGTGATGGAGGGGATTCTGCCGGTCCCCGACTAGACGGTATGAGGATGCTCCCGAATTTTTGTTGGTTTCGGGGGTTGCGGGCCGGGGCCCCTCTCACCCATGTTCGTGGGTTACCGAGCAGGAAATCCCCCTGCCCGGTCTATCCAACAGTGGTGGGAGGCCCCGGTGAATACAAATCGTACGAGTATCGGCCTGGATGTGCACGCACGATCGACTGCAGCAGCAGCAATCGACGGCATGACAGGGGAAGTGTTCGAATCCAAACTCACAACCGATCACCAGCAGATACTGTCCTGGATCCGCTCTCTACCAGGCCCGACAGCAGTGGTCTACGAAGCCGGACCCACCGGCTTCGGGCTCTACCGATCCTTGACCGCCGCCGGGATCAACTGCACA
This sequence comes from Rhodococcus sovatensis, assembly GCF_037327425.1. Taxonomy (NCBI): domain Bacteria; kingdom Bacillati; phylum Actinomycetota; class Actinomycetes; order Mycobacteriales; family Nocardiaceae; genus Rhodococcus; species Rhodococcus sovatensis. Next base: position 4,020,420 of record NZ_CP147846.1, read on the forward strand.
GTCGCTGCACCCTCGAAACTACAAAGACCGGCCGGGGACCGCATCAAAACCGATGCCCGCGACGCCCTGCACCTGGCGAAACTACTCCGACTCGATGAAGTCACCGCCGTCTCGATTCCCACCGTCGCCCAGGAAGCGGCCCGCGATCTGGTCCGCGCCCGCGAAGACTGCCGCGGCGATCTGATGCGGGCCCGCCACCGCCTTTCGAAACTGCTGCTCCGCCACGACATCGTCTACCGCGACGGCTCAGCATGGACGCAGACCCACGACCGGTGGCTGCGCAGTACGGCACGCCCGTTGCTGACCGAAACCGCGTCACGGGCGGCATTCGACTCCGACTACGACCACACCTTGACCATGATCGCCCGCCGCGCACGCCTGGACACCGCGATCGAAGAGATCGCCGAGAACAGTGAATTCACCCCGATCGTGCACCGCCTGGGATGTCTACGCGGTGTCGCGACACTGACTGCACTCGCCTTGACTGTGGAGATCGGTGACTGGAAACGGTTCACCGGCAATACTATCGGAGCATTCGTTGGATTGGTTCCCACCGAATACTCCTCCGGTGGTTCCCGGGTTCAAGGCTCGATCACCAAAACCGGGAACACACATCTGCGGCGGTTGTTGATCGAGTCGGCGTGGCATCACCGACCCGAGAATCGTCTCAGTGCCGGGTTGGTGCGACGTCAACAGTTCGCCGACCCGGCAGCACGTGCCCGAGGGCAAGCCGGCAATGCGCGTCTGCACGAGCGGTGGGTGCGTTTCGGGCTGCGTCGCAAGCGGCCGGTCGTGGCGAACGTCGCGATCGCGCGTGAACTCGCTGGCTGGTGCTGGTCGCTTGCTGTCATGGACGATGACGGCCGGATGACCTGAGCATCCCTTTGAACTGCTTCGCTTAGCTGAGCCGATGTGGTGACAGCGCGTGGATCGACCCGCGATGCCCCTATGAGCAGACTCCTCTGTACTGGGGGGTCGACGCTCGATCCTAGACACGCGGACACGATCCAGCCGAATCCCCGTCCTGCGGTAACCAACCCGCGTATATCAGTCTGACCGCGCGTCGCGATACGACACGCTCATCACACACAGACTCAGCCGGGCGAAGCGCCGAGACGCCGTCGGGGTAGCTCCCCGGCGGCGTCTCACCATGCCCTCTTGACAAATCTCTCTACATATCAGTGGCGCGGTTAAGTATGTTCTGGCCTACTCAACCGCGCCACTGCGGCGGAGCCGCTGCTGGCGCTCGGTTCCCCAATCACCGAGCGAACCCAACGCAGCGTTGAGTGATTTCCCGTGGACGGTCAACGAGTACTCGACACGCGGAGGCACTTCTCGGTATACCTCGCGGTGAACGAGATCGTCCTCCTCCATCTCGCGCAGATGCTGTACGAGCATCTTTTCGCTGACCCCGGGGAGTCCTTTCTTCAGTTCTCCGAAGCGTCGAACGCCGTAGTTGTTCAGCTCCCACAGAATCAGTGACTTCCACTTTCCGGACACCACGTCCATTGCGGCATCGATACCGCAGATGTACGGCCCACGACGCTTGCGGTCCATCGTTCGTCCTCCATGCTTACGAATAAGTCAGTAGCGCACAAAATAGTGGGTACTTGCAGGATTCACGGTAGCGCGCAATCCTTTCTCTCACCGACGAAGGGAGAAACGAATGTCCGTCAGCAGGTCGAGGGACGCGGTGCAGACAGCTTTGCCGGCTCTTCGATCTTGACCGGGCAACCCTGGTCCTGAGCTCGTTCGGCGCGTCTACCAGCTGAAAGCCCTTGGCCCCTGAAGTCTGGATGTTGCGACACATTCCGACTGCAGAAGGAACCAAGGGCATGGATCAGAGTACGACAGTGCTGTTCGGGTTGCCCGGAGTACGCGTGGACCGTGTGTCCACCGACGATATCGGCGTGCGATTGGTGGAGTTCTTCACCGACGACGAACGGGCCGCGGCATGCCCGGGTTGCGGCGTGGTGTCGACATCGGTGAAGGGGCATGCGGTCACCAGACCGAAAGACATTCCGTACGGTGAGGTATCAATACTGTTGCAGTGGACCAAAACCCGGTGGCGTTGCCGGGAGGAGTATTGCCAGCGCGGATCGTTCACCGAGAGCGTCGACGAGCTACCCCCGCGGGCAAGGGTGACCGGCCGGCTCGGTCGCGCGATGGGATGGGCTATCGGAGACGCTGCCCGATCGGTCTCCGAAGTGGCGACCAGTCACGGCGTCTCCTGGCCGACTGCGCATCGAGGGTTCGTCGATCTGGCCGGGCGGATGTTGACCGAACCCGACCCGGTGAGAGTGTTGGGAATCGATGAGACCCGCCGCGGCAAGCCGCGATGGGACCGCTGCACCACGACAGGCACATGGGTGCGGACCGATCCGTGGGACACCGGGTTCGTCGACATCAGCGGCTCTCAGGGCTTGCTCGGGCAGCAAAGCGGTCGCACGTCGGCGACAGTGGTGGGCTGGCTCCGTGCTCGTAGTGCGCAGTTTCGGGACGGCATCGAATACGTCGCGATCGACCCCGCCGCTGTCTACGCCTCCGCGGTCCGCACCCCGGACCTGTTGCCGAACGCAGTGCTGGTGGTCGATCATTTCCATCTTGTCGCCAAAGCCAACGACGCCGTCACCAAGGTTCGGCAGCGGGTGACGTGGGATCAGCGGTCCCGGCGTGGGCGGGCGATCGACCCGGAATGGGCGAACAGACGTCGACTTCTGCGTGGCCGGGAACGTATGTCGGACAGAGGGTTTGCTCGAATGTGGAATGAAATCGACGCGCAGGATCCGAGTGCTCAGATCTTGTCCGCGTATATCGCGAAGGAGGAATTGAGGACCTTGCTCTCGACCGTCCGCGATGGTGGGGATCGGCATCGGACATCGCATCGGTTGCAGCGGTTCTTCACATGGTGCGCCGATTCGCAGGTCCCGGAGCTGCTCACGTTGGCCAAGATGGTCGACACGTGGTGGCCGGAAATCAACGCGTTCATCACCACCGGCATCACCAACGCCAAAACGGAAGGCTACAACCGACTGGTAAAACAGGTAAAGCGATCCGCATGTGGGTTCCGGAACGTTGACAACTCGGCCCGTCGGATACGGTTTCACACGACCCGCTCCGCGCGGGCCAGTATTCAGACTTCCTGCTGAGTTGCCCGGTTAAAGTTGAAGAGCCGCTTTGCCAGAATCTACGAGAGCATCGCGTATGGGGGAGAACGTGTCTGACACAATCACAATTATCGGACTCGGACCGATGGGGCAGGCAATGGCCCGGGCGTTCGTCGATGCCGGCCATCCGGTGACCGTCTGGAATCGGACCCGGTCGCGAGCGGACGGCCTGACGGGCGTCACCGTCGCCGATTCCGTCGAGGGTGCACTCGCAGCCGGTGACATCATCGTCCTCAGCCTCACTCACTACGACGCGATGTACGACATCCTGGGGCCCTACCGATCACGGCTGATGGGAAAGACTCTCGTCAATCTCAGCTCGGACACACCTGACCGCACCAGGGAGGCGGCCGAGTGGGCACGTGCACAGGGGGCGAGCTTCGTCACCGGTGGCGTCATGGTCCCGGCGCCGATGATCGGAACCGATTCCGCGTACGTGTATTAGAGCGGTGACCGTTCGACGTTCGACGCCGTCGAAGCGACGCTCGCAGCGATCGGATCCGCGCGCTATCTCGGTCACGACCCGGGCTTGGCGCAGCTCTACTACCAAGCGCAGCTCACAGTGTTCTTGACGTCACTGTCCGCGATCCTCCACGCCACCGCATTGGTGAACACAGCAGGGGTCACCGCGAGCGACTTCGTGCCGGAGGCTCTCGACATGATCGCGGCCATTCCGGCCATCGTCGGCCCAGGACTGGGTACGTCCATCGACGCTCGGTCCTATCCAGGAGATCTGAGCACAGTCACCATGATGGGCGCCACGGCGGCACACATCACCGAGACCAGCCGGTCCCTCGGAATTCCCGCCGGACTACCTGCCGCCGTCGAAGCTCTGTACGACGCCGCGATCGCCCGCGGTCATGGCGCCGACGACGGGGCGAGCGTGATCGAGGTGCTGCGCCCCTAGTGGTGCGGTTGAGCGCACGCCAGTGCACTCAACCGCGCCACTGCGGCGGAGCCGCACCAGGGCCACTGCGGCGGAGCCGCACATCAGCCGACCGCGGCCTCCTTCTGGAGCTCGAGGGCGATGTCGACGAGCTGGTCTTCCTGACCACCGACCAGCTTCCTGGCACCCGCCCGCACCAGCAATTCCGCCGAGGACACGCCGTACCTCTCGGCTTGGCGTTCGGCGTGACGGAGGAAGCTGGAGTACACCCCGGCGTATCCCATCATCAACGCCTGCCGGTCGAGCAGGCACTCGGCCGGCATCACCGGGCGGACCACATCCTCGGCGGCGTCGGCGATCTTGAAGAAGTCGATGCCTGTCTCGATGCCGAGTTTGTCGCACACCCCGACGAACGCTTCGACCGGCGTATTGCCTGCGCCTGCGCCGAACCGTCGAGCGCTGCCGTCGATCTGCTTCGCTCCTGCCCGAACTGCACATATCGAATTGGCCACGGCCAGATCGAGGTTCTCGTGGCCGTGGAACCCTACCTGCGCATCATCACCCAATTCTGCGACGAGGGCCGACACCCGGTCCGACACCTGCTCGAGGACCAGCGCACCGGCCGAGTCGACGACATAGACACATTGGCACCCTGCGTCGGCCATGATGCGCGCTTGCTTGGCCAGTACCTCGGGTGGCTGCGAGTGCGCCATCATCAGGAAGCCGACGGTCTCGAGCCCTCGTTCCCGCGCGAGGCCGAAATGCTGAACGGACACATCGGCTTCGGTGCAGTGTGTAGCAATCCGGCAGATCGACGCACCGTTGCCCTGCGCGGTGACGATGTCGTCCTTGACACCGAGACCCGGCAGCATCAGAAACGCGATCTTTGCGTTCTTCGCCGTCTTCGCGGCGATCGAGATCAGTTCCTGCTCCGGCGTTCTGGAGAATCCGTAGTTGAACGAGGAGCCGCCGAGTCCATCACCGTGCGTCACCTCGATGACAGGCACTCCTGCGCCGTCGAGCGCGGCGACGATGTTCTCCACATCGCTGGTGGTGAACAGGTGCCTCTTGTGGTGCGAGCCGTCGCGCAAGGACGTGTCTGTCACTCGTATCCGACTCATCGAACACCCGCCTCCAGAATATGTTGAGCAACCTGCTCGCCGACTTTGGTGGCAGCAGCGGTCATGATGTCCAGATTTCCCGCATAGGGCGGTAGGAAGTCCCCGGCGCCTTCCACTTCGACGAAGATCGACACCTTTGCGAATCCGCCCGAGATCTCGGAGGGAGGATCGAACTGCGGATCGTTCAGCAGGCGGTAGCCCGGCACGTATTCGGCAATCTCCGCCGCCATCCGAAACACAGATTCGGAGATCGCATCAGGATCGGCGTCCTCGGGAATGGCGCAGAAGATCGTGTCTCGCATGATCATCGGTGGATCCGCAGGATTGAGGATGATGATTGCTTTCCCTCGCGCGGCCCCGCCGATTTCCTCGATTCCCCGACTGGTGGTCTTGGTGAACTCGTCGATGTTCGCCCGAGTTCCCGGGCCCGCCGACACCGAGGCCACGGATGCGACGATCTCGGCATAGGGCACCTCCACGATCCGAGACACCGCATGCACCATCGGGATGGTGGCCTGCCCACCGCACGTGATCATGTTGACGTTGAGAGCGTCGACGTGTGCGTGCAGGTTCACGGGCGGGACGACTGCAGGGCCCACTGCTGCGGGCGTCAGATCTATCGCGCGGATGCCGGCCTCGGCGTACCGCGGAGCAGCGGCCCGATGGACGTACGCCGACGTCGCCTCGAAGATCAGGTCCGGTCGTTCGTCCTGCGCCAACAACCAGTCGACGCCCTCGGCGCTGGTCTCGAGACCGAGCGAGCGAGCGCGGGCCAATCCCTCACTGTCGGGATCGATCCCGATCATCCAGCGCGGATCGAGATAGTCCGATCTTCGCAGCTTGTACAGAAGGTCTGTGCTGATGTTGCCGGAACCGACTATCGCTACGGTCGCTGTGGCCATGAAGTGAGACCTTTCTGTTCAGGTGAATTCGAGGGAGACGGTTCCGAGTCCGGTGAACTCCGCGCGGAAGGAGTCACCGGCTTCGGCATCGATTGCCCGAGTGCATGATCCAGGCAACACGATGTCGCCCTTCTTCAGACGGACGCCGAATCCGGCGACCTTGCGCGCGAGCCAGGACACCGCGGTCACCGGGTTGCCGAGCACCGCGTCGCTCCGCCCCTTCGCTGCAACCTCGCCGTTTCGCCAGAGAACGGCGTCGATGCTCAGCAGATCGATCTCCGACGGTCGCACTCGCTGCTGACCTAGCACGAACCCGGCGGAGGACGCGTTGTCGGCGATCGTGTCGGACAGACCGATCTTCCAGTTCTCGATGCGGGAGTCGATCAGCTCGATGGACGGCGCGACGTACGCCGTCGCCGCAAGGACGTCGTCGACAGTGCATCCCTCACCCGGGAGATCTGCACCGAGCAGAAATGCCACTTCCACTTCCACCCGCGGGAAGCAGAACCTCCCGGTGTCGACGGGAACATCTTCGAATACCTCCATATCGGCGAGGAGGTGTCCATAGTCGGGTTCGTCGACGCCCATCATCTGCTGCATCGCGAGCGAGGACAGGCCGACCTTGTGGCCTACGATCGACGCTCCCGCCTCGACTCGTCGTCTGATGTTCAGCAACTGGATTTCGTAGGCGTCGACGACGTCGATGACCGGCAGTGGCGCGATCGGATGCCTGGTGACCTCTGCCGTCGCCAACCGTTCGGCGAGTTCAATTCGCGTCTGCGTCGACAGCACGAAGTTCCCCTTTCGTTGCGTGTGCGCCGGCGCGGCGCCCCGAGAAGATGCAATCCGCCAGCGACAACCCACTGACGTACGAGTTCGAGCACAAGCCGACGGCAGTACGCCCAGCGGCGAACAGACCCGGAATCGCCGATCCCGACGTGTCTTTCACTCCGCCAGTCTCTTCATCGACCACAAGGCCGCCGAGGGTGAGCATGGGGCATGGATTCATCAGCTTGGCCACCGCCGAACCGGCTGGAATCCCTGCGTCGAACAATGTGAACGGAGCCTTCAGCGCCGGAGTACGGAAGTCGTCGTGCTTGCCGAACGGGTCCGCGGTCGACGCAGCGATGGCCGAGTTGTGCGCCTCGACGGTCGCCCGGAGCCCGGACGGGTCGACTCCAGCAGCTCGGGCAGCTGCTTCGACGGTGTTGCCGCGCTTCGCGGTACGCATCAGTCCCGCGTTCTGAACACGCTGGAACCAGGTGGACTGCGACGGAAGTTGCTTCTTGGCCTGCCGGACGAGATCGGCGTCGGCGAGCAGCCAACCGCGACCAGCTCCCTGCTCGACGATCGCGTGACCGAGGGCCGCGCCGTACCTTGACTCGTCGATCATCCGTTTCCCCTCGCGGTCGACCAGCAGCGAGCCGAGGAAGGGAACGGGAGGCACGATGAAACGCCAAGCCGATACGTTGCCGAGTTTGTCTGTTGCCGCTCCGATCTCGGTCGCAAGCATGATCCCACTGCCGTCGTCCCCGGCCGTACCGAGGGCAATCCCACCGGTGTACTTCGGAGCGTGTTCCTTCATCATGGCTCTATCGGCTACGAACCCACCCGCGCTGAGTACGACGCCGCGTCGTGCTTCGACTCGGAGTACCTCGGAATACCTCTTCTCCAGGTGGGCGAGTCGACGCTCGAGCAAGTACCTCAGTTGCGGAGCGTAGATGCCGGGTTTGGCCGAGAGGAGTCCAAGTCGTCGATGCAGCATTCGAATACGGGCCGGAGCTCGGCTCATCGACCGACACTCGACACCCACGACGCGCCCGTCCGACACGACCAAAGACACGGCTCGCGTCTGCGGCACCAGGTGTACACCGGAACTCAGAGCGGACGATGCAAGCGGAGAGAACAGCATCTTCCCGCTCGTTCCCTTACCCTTCGCGCGGTGGCCCCGAGGGGCAGGCGTCGCGACCGCGCGGAACTCCCCCGCCGCTTCACTCCCGGAGTAGTAAAGGTAATGCCGGTTGCTGGGGTACGAGGTCTTGTACGGGCACAGTGACGCTTCGAACGGCACACCGTGCGCCTGCAGCCACTCGATCATCTGTGGGCTTTCCTCGCAGAAACGTCGCAGCGTCGCGGTACTGACTGCGTCACCCACTTCCTTCCGGAGATACTCGAACATGTGCTCGACACTGTCGCGTACCCCGGCAAGGTCCTGGACGGATGTACCGCCGCCTGCATATACGACTCCGCCCGACAATGCGCTGGCCCCACCGCCCGCGTAGCGGTCGAGCGCGATGACCTCGGCGCCCGACTCTCGTGCCTGAATGGACGCCGCAGCTCCAGCCGCTCCGAAACCGACCACTACGACGTCGGCGTGTAGATCCCACGTCACTCGCAACCTCCGAACTAGTAAACTGGAACGCGTTTCGGTCTATGAACGAAATTCTCTCCATCTTCGCTGCCCGAAAGCATGGACTCGAACCAGGATCATTCTATAACGTGTTCTAGATGAGCACGCAGGAATACGACATCGTCGTGGTCGGAAGTGGCGCTGGCGGGATGACCGCCGCACTGACCGCGGCGCACCGCGGACTGAGCGTCGTCGTGATCGAGAAGTCCCGGCACTTCGGCGGGTCGACGGCCCGCTCGGGCGGCGGCGTCTGGATCCCCAACAACGAGGCGCTCGAGGCAGACGGAGTCGACGACACTCCAGAGGCCGCCCGCGACTACCTCCACGCGATAATCGGCGACGTCGTTTCGAAGGAACGCATCGACACCTACCTCGAGCGCGGTCCCGAGATGCTGAGCTTCGTTCTCGCGAACTCACCGCTGAAAATGCAGTGGGTACCGGGCTACTCGGATTACTACCCGGAAGCCCCCGGCGGACGCGTCGGAGGCAGGTCGGTCGAACCGACCCCGTTCGACGCCTCCTGCCTCGGAACCGAGGTGAACAACCTGGAACCGGATTACGGAAAGGCGCCACTCAACGTCGTGCTCACGCAGGCGGACTACCGTACGATCAATCTGCTACGGCGCCATCCAAGTGGGATTGCACGGGTAATGCGCGTCGGAATGCGTTGGATGGCAGCAAAACTCACCGGCAAGCACCTTCTCGGCCGAGGCCAGGCTCTCGCTGCCGCGCTGCGGGCCGGGCTTCAGGACAAGAACGTGCCCGTGCTTCTCGACACCCCGATGGTGGATCTCGTCGTCGAGGGCGGTCGAGTTCGAGGCGTCGAAACCGCCGACGGCACTGTTCTTCGCGCCGGCCTCGGCGTCGCGATCGCTTCCGGCGGTTTCGAACACAACGAGGAGATGCGCAAGCAGTACCAGCGCGAACCGATCGGGACGGAGTGGACCGTCGGGGCGAAAGCAAACACCGGCGACGGTATTCGCGCCGGCCAGAAGCTCGGCGCTGCCCTGGATCTGATGGACGACGCGTGGTGGGGGCCGTCGATTCCACTGACCGGCGGACCATGGTTCTGTATCGCCGAACGCACGTTGCCCGGCGGCATCATGGTGAACACTTCGGGCAAGCGATTCCTCAACGAGGCAGCCCCCTACGTCGAGGCGGTGCATTCGATGTACGGCGGGGAATACGGCGTCGGCGATGGACCCGGCGAGAACATTCCGACCTGGATGATCATCGACCAGCGGTACCGAGATCGATACATCTTCGCCGGTCTGCAACCGAAGAAGCGGTTCCCCTCTCGATGGCTGAAAGCGGGGGTGGTCGTCCAGGCGGATACCATCTCGGAACTTGCCGAACGGACCGGCATTCCACCCGCCGAGTTGAGCGCAACTGTGGAGCGCTTCAACGGATTCGCGCGCACCGGCGTCGACGAGGATTACGGTCGCGGAAACAGCGGGTACGACAAGTACTACGGTGATCCGACGAACAAGCCGAACCCAAGCCTCGGCCCCATCGACAAAGCGCCGTTCTACGCCGTCAAGATGGTGCCTGGCGACCTCGGTACGAAGGGCGGTCTCCTCACCGACGCCGACGCGCGGGTACTGCGTGAGGACGGGAGTGTCGTCGACGGTCTCTACGCGGTCGGCAATGCAAGCGCCCCGGTCATGGGGCACACCTATGCCGGACCCGGCGCGACCATCGGGCCGGCAATGACCTTCGGCTACCTTGCGGTACTCGACATGATCAGCCGGGCGTCGCAATGAGCATAGATCTCGATACCGCGCTCGGGGCCGAACTCCCTCGACAACGCTTTTCCTGGACTCCGAACGATGTTCAGACCTATCACCTCGCTCTCGGCGCCGGATCGTCGCCACTGGAGGGCCGGGAACTGCGCTACCTCGACGACGCGAAGCCACAGGTACTTCCGACGTTCGCGACCGTCGCTGCGACGTTCCACAGCACGGAGGCTCCCCGGGTGCGATTCCCCGGAATCGACATCGACCTGGCAAAGGTCGTGCACGGTAGCCAAGAGATCGAGACGTACGCACCTATCCCGGCATCGGGCGAGGCCGAAACGGTCACCCGAATCACCGAAATCTGGGACAAGGGCAGTGCTGCTGTCATCGTGCAGGAAATGATCACCACGGCACTCGACGGCACCGCACTCTGGCGAGCACGGTCGTCGATCTTCGCACGAGGAGAGGGTGGATTCGGTGGCGAGCGCGGTCCGTCCACCAAGGTGGCACTGCCGAACCGGGTTGCGGACGCCGAAGTGAGCATTCCGATCCTGCCGCAGCAGGCGTTGATGTACCGCATGTGCGGTGATCGAAATCCACTGCACTCGGACCCCGAATTCGCCCGTGCAGCAGGATTTCCGAAACCGATTCTGCATGGTCTGTGCACGTATTCGATGGTCGCGAAGGCTGTGACGGACACCGTCCTCGACGGCGACGCCGACGCCATGCGCAGCATCGCAGCGCGCTTCGCAGGCGTCGTCTACCCCGGCGAGGATCTCGCGTGCCGCATCTGGCACGAAGGCGATCACCATATTGTCGGCGTGACCGTACCCGGGCGAGAGGACGCCCCCGCTCTCGCCGATGTCGTCATTGCCGCCCGCTGAGCCCAACCGCGCCCCTGAGCCCCTGAGCCACATTGAAGAAGACGGAGAATCATGTCCGAGCTGAAGCGTCGACAGTTCATCGCCGCCGGGGCAGGCGCTCTCGCTGCCGCCTCGGTGATGCGTGCGGTACCCGCCGGTGCCGCCCCCTTCGGCAGCGTCGATACGACGATCCCCGCACCGCCCAACTTTCCCGCCGGCATTCCGCTGTATCAGCAGCGCTACCAGAACTGGTCGAAGGAGATCATTCTCGACGCCATCTGGACGTGCTCGCCTGTTACGGCGGAAGACGTTGTCCGATTGGCGAACTGGGCACACACAAATGGATATCGCATTCGCCCGCGCGGCGCCATGCACGGGTGGACCCCCCTGACCATCGTCAACGGGGAAAACATCGATCGAACCGTTTTGGTGGACACGATGGTTCACCTGAACGGCATCTCGGTGAATGCCGGCGCGGGGACCGTGTCAGCCGGAGCAGGAGCCACGATCGAGGCAATTCTTCAGCAGCTGCAGAACAACGGACTGGGATGGGCGAGCGTGCCCGCACCGGGCGTACTGTCCGTCGCCGGAGCGCTCGCAGTCGATGCGCACGGTGCAGCGGTGCCCGCCGTGGGCGAATCAGCCCCCCTGGGAACGACATACGGCTCGATGAGCAACCTGATCACGTCACTGACCGCAGTGGTCTGGAACGGGTCCGAGTACGCACTGCGCACCTTCGATAGGTCGGAGCCCGAGATCACTCCCCTGCTCGCGCATCTAGGGCGCACCTTCCTGACCTCGGTGACGCTGCAGGCAGGCGCAAACACTCGAATGCGTTGCGAGAGTTTCACCGACATCGGCTGGCGAGAACTGTTCGCCGTCAGCGGAGCACCAGGACGAACCTTCGAGAGCTACCTCGATCGGACCGGCCGCGTCGAGGCAATCTGGTACCCGTTCACCGAAAACCCGTGGCTCAAAGTATGGTCGATCTCCCCGCAGAAGCCGCCTACTGCACGAGAAGTGTTCGGTCCGTACAACTATCCGTTCTCGGACAACCTGCCCGAGATCGCCTCGGATCTGATCGGACAGCTCACCGTCGGAAATACCTCCATCGCACCGGCATTCGGTCAGGTCTTCTACGGGACGACGGTCGCCGGGCTCGCCGCAACCGCGTCGTACGATCTCTGGGGATGGGCGAAGGACCTACAGTTCTACATCAAACCGAGCACCCTTCTCCTGACCGAGGGCGGGGGCGCCGTCATCACCTCCAGGGCCAACGTCGCGCAGGTAATTCACGACTTCGCCGTGTGGTTTGAGGATCGCGTGTCCTACTACCAGTCCATCGGACAATTCCCCATCAACGGTCCGGTGGAAATCCGATGCTGCGGTATGGACGATCCCGCCGACGTCATCGTCGATTCGGCCGGGCCACCGACCATCTCTGCCATGCGACCTCGCCCGGACCACCCAGAGTGGAACACCGCGGTATGGCTCAACGTACTCGGAGTCCCCGGCACTCCCGGTATGTTTGCGTTCTACCGCGAGATGGAACAGTGGATGCGCGGTCACTACTCGGGCCAGTGGGCAACCTTCCGACCCGAGTGGTCCAAGGGATGGGCCTTCAGCTCCGAGCTCCCGTACAAGGACGCCGATGTCATCGACACGATTCTTCCCAATACCTATCGCGAGGGCGTCCCGTCTGACGAGAACTGGGACACCGCCCTCTCCGTATACAACGCCTTCGATCCGCACCGCATCTACAGCAACACCCTGATCGACCAGCTCCTACCCTGATTGCCCAGGTCGCTACGCCCCGATCGCGCATTCGAAGTGTCCTGAGTGATCGAATGTGGAATGTTGGGACTGCGAACTCGTGGTGGCGGTGAGAGGGAGGGACAACCGGTGAAGTCGTGGTTGTTTCTGGTATTCGGCGTCGTGGCGTGCGCTGGATACTTCGCAAGTCCACCAGGACTCGTCTCGGAATCGGTGTTCGTCGGCATCGGACTGATCTCGGTATCGGCAGTTGTTGCAGGGATCTGGAACTACCGGCCCGCCACAACGCGGGCATGGGGGCTTATCGCAACCGGGTCTGCACTTTGGGTTGCGGGCGACGCCATGTACCTCTACATCTCGCAGAGCCAGGGCACCGTCCCGATGCCGTCCCCTGCGGACTACATCTACCTCGTCGGCTACCCGGTACTCGCGGCGGGTCTCTACTTGTTGGTCCACGACGGCTGGCGGAGAGGCGATCTCGGGCACGTCGCCAACAGCACGATCGTCATGATCGCATTCGGTTTGATGCTGTGGATATTCGTCGTGCACCCAAACGCGGTCGACGTCTCCACCGAAGCCGGACTCCTTGCCGTCGTTTACCCCGCCATGGACATTTTTCTACTCGGCCTTCTCGTCCATTTCGTCAGCGCGACACAGTGGCAGAATGCGGCATTCCGACTGCTCATAGCCGCCGTCGTGCTTGTCCTCGCCGCCGACACTGCAGCGGAACTCGTAGCTTTCACCGTTGCCGGACACGATGTCGCGGACGCGGGCTACCTGGGTTACAACATCCTCGTCGGCACCGCTGCACTACACCCCTCGATGCGCCGGCTGTCCGCCCCGTCACCCCGCAGCAGCGTTTCGACCATCGCGGCGTCGTTCAACTTCCCCACCGTGCTCATCGTCACCGCGGCTGCACTGACCACACCCGCGGTCATGGCGATCATGCTGATCCGCGATGAACCCGTGCGGGAATGGGGATGGGGTGTCGTGCTGAGCGCAACAATCCTCGTCTGCCTGGTCTTCGTGCGGGTGAGCGAACTACTTCTGCTACTGCAACGGCAGACGAAGACGCTACGGAACGTGGCCGACACCGATCATCTCACCGGCCTACTGAACCGCCGCGGTCTCGAACGATGGATCGACGTCAACGACACCGACCAGCGACCACTTGCATTCCTGCTGCTCGACATCGATCGATTCAAGGACATCAACGACACCTTCGGCCACCGAATCGGCGACGACGTGGTCCGGGCCGTCGCCCACCGCGTTGTTCGCGCAGTCGGCCTGCGCGGAGTAGTCGCCCGGGTCGGCGCCGACGAGTTCCTGATCGCCACCACGACCTACCCGTTCGAAGCGGAGGGCATCGCCCACGACGTGCACCACTCGCTACGTCGGCCGGTCACCACCGCAGATGCGACGCTGTTCATCGAAGTCAGTATCGGGATTTCGATGTCGGCAGAATCGACGGCGGAGACCGTGGGCCAACAGGCCTACCTGGCGATGGAATCGGCCAAGACGGTCCAACCTCGCACCGCCGTGTACGACAGTTCGATGGCTCGCGACAACAGTGCCCAGCTGCTTCTTCTCAGCGAGCTGACCACGGCAATCGATCAGCATCATCTCGAGCTCTATTACCAACTTCAGGTCGATCTCACAGCCATGGAGGCAGTCGGCGTCGAAGCTCTACTGCGGTGGAACCATCCTGTCCGCGGACTGATCGAACCGGACTCGTTTCTGCCGATGGCAGAGCGCACCGGCTTGATCCGCCCGCTTCTGGACTTCGTGCTCACTCAGACGACGACGCAGCACCTCGAGTGGAGACGCGAGGGCATCGATCTCGCACTCTCCATCAACGTCTCGACTCGAAACTTGCTCGACACCACACTCGTCGAGCGGGTTCGACGGGTGCTCGACGCCGGCATGGACCCGCGAATGCTCACGATCGAGATCACCGAGACTTCGTCGATGACGAACCCACCGCTGGCCATCGAAACCCTGGCCGAGTTGCGTCGGCTGGGAGTGAGCCTCGCGATCGATGACTACGGAACCGGGTACAGCTCGCTGGCCTACCTTCAGCGATTACCGGTGCAGCAGTTGAAAATCGACAAGACGTTCGTGCTCGATATGATGACGGCCCCTGCGCATCGAGTCATCGTACGATCGACAATCGACCTGGCACGCACCCTCGGTCTCACCATCACCGCCGAAGGCGTCGAAGACCTCGACACCCTCATGGAATTGAAAGCGCTGTGCTGCAACTATGCCCAGGGATACTATGTTGGACGTCCGGTGCCGGCCGAGGAGATACCGGCTTCGGTGTCCAAGCTGAACGCAGAACTGAAGGAGTGCACGGATACCCGATGAGCGACACCGAAAACCCGATGTCGGTCTACACCGCAATCCGATCACGCCGCGACGTTCGTGCCGAGTTCACCGGACAGATCGTCGAAGACGATGTGCTGCACAGGATTTTGGACGCCGCCCATCATGCACCGAGCGTGGGCAATACCCAACCGTGGGATTTCGTGATCGTACGGTCCCCCGAAACACTGGCCGAATTCGGAAAACACGTCGCCGATGAACGTGTGGCGTTCGCAGAATCGCTCCCCGCAGATCGACGAGAAACGTTCGATCCCATCCGAATAGAGGGTATCGAGACATCCGGCACCGGAATCGTCGTCACCTACGACCCTGAACGCGGCGGCCAGCATGTCCTCGGCCGGGCCACCGTCGACGAAACCGGCATCTTCTCTGCCGTGTTGGCCGTACAGAACCTCTGGCTCGCTGCGATATCGGAACGCATCGGCGTCGGATGGGTGTCGTTCTATCAGGAGCAGTTTCTGTCCGAGTTGCTCGGCATACCTGCTCCCGTGCGCCCGATCGCGTGGCTGTGTGTCGGTCCCGTGTCGGAATTTCAGACAGTCCCCGACCTCGAACGATTCGGGTGGCGCCCTCGTCGCCCACTGTCACAAGCCATACACCGCGAGAAGTTCGGCGGCTGAGTTTCACCAGCCCCAACTGCCGGGAATTCCCTTGAACGGCCCGACGACGTCGCTGGTGATCCAGCCTTCGTAGAACCCACCCTCCTGCGGAGTGGCGCGCTCCCCGTCGACCTCGCACTCGAGTCGGCTCGGCGAGAACGCAAGGTGCCCGGTGATGGGAAGGAACTGCTCCGTCGGAGTCTCGTAGCTCCAGGCCGCACCTTCACTTACCGCATCATGACCGTTCACATCCCAGTACGTCGCCGCGCCCTTCCATTCGCAGTGCGTGGACCGCGCTTCGGAGGGGCGTAGCGCATTGGCGGCCACGTCATCCCGTGGGATGTACCACGTCGGCGGATGGCTCGTTTCGAGAACGCGCCAAGCGTCGCGAGTCTCGGCCACCAGGACACCCTGGAACCGAACCGTGATCAACCGGTTCGATTGCTCGAGTTTCGGGGGCCTCGGATAGTCCCACACCGATTCTTGACCTGGTCCGGGCACCTGCGGTGTCACTATGCTCATCCTCCCGATAGTGCCACGCATCCAGCGCTTGCTGGGGCGGACGCACAGTAGGGCCGACGCACACCAGGGCCACAGTAGGTCAAGGTGCGTCTACCGGGTAGAGATCGTCGGATCGGTCCTCGTCGAGGATCCACCGGTCCACCTCTGCCAATGGATCGGTCACAGGGTCGCTCAACCGCTCGGCGACAGAGTTGTTCAGCCGCACGGTGGCAGGGGCGCTCGACCTCTTAGGGGCCGTGATTTCCTCACGAGCCCGAATCTCGACTGGTTCGGGTGCGGGAGGTCGCGGCGCAGCCGCGGCGTCCTGAGCGAACGCTGTCTCGTGGATCGATGAGTTCTCGGTCGATGAAATCTCGGACGATGAGTGCTCGGACGATGAGTGCTCGGACGGACCGAGTGCTGGCAGTCTGACGAGGATGCCGAGCCCGTGGGTGGCAGCCAGCAGGCTGACCGGCGCAACGGTGGCAATAGTTGCCGACAGCGCAGGGTGCAGCATGCCGGCCTCAGAGATGAACGCGTGCATGGCATTCGCCCCGATACTCACCAACGCCGCAATGACGAGGACTGCCCAGAAGAACCGTCGCCCACTTCGTTGGTCCTCGAATTGCGCCAGCGCGATGACCGAGATGGTGGCTTGAAGGATGGTGCCGTCGACAATGACCGGCCACAGCCAAGACAGACTTCTGGGCACACCCGCCATCGTGGCGAGATCCCACAGCGCCGCGAAGCTCAGGACGAACGATGCGATGCCGATGACAGTGGTGATGACGACCGCACTGGCGAGCGTCGCACGCAAGACCTTGTTCATGCTTCGACATGGTGCACGAGGCCACCGACACGAAACCTGTCCACAGGCTCAGGCGCCTACTGCCGAGGCAAACCAGAGCGCTCCCGACATGAGAGTCAGCATGCAGACCACCAGCGTTCCCACCGAGAACGGCCACGCGATCCGGCGACGGGCGAGCCTGACGGCAGTCGCTGTGAACCCGATGATCCCGAGAAGTCCGGCCACGGCAAGAGTGACAACAACAGCGGCGACGGCCCGGTCCGCACTCGAATTGGTGCGGTGGTCGAGGAATGCCACCGAGAAGATCCCGACCAGGACTGCCAAGCCGCCGAGCATCACCGTGAACACGAGCGCGGTCACCGAAATCACGACGTCCCATCCACGTACCGATGAGGACTTCCCGGGTTCGGTCACAGCGAGAAAGGCTAAGCCAGCCGAGCCTCGGCGCGGTAGTGATCGGCACGATCGTGGGCGGACATTCCACCCCACACGCCATAGGGCTCGTTCGCCGACAATGCATGCGATCGACATTGAAGAAGTACCGGACAGGCCGAACAGATGGCCTTGGCTTTCCTTTCCCGCATCGCGCGGGCTCGGCCCCGTTCCCCCTCGGGGTGATAGAAGACCGAGGAGTCGTAGCCGCGACACAATCCGTCCAGCTGCCAATCCCACACGTCGGCATTCGGAACCGGCAATTCGACCGGCCGGGACGGCACGCCTCTCACCATCGGGGTCTCCTCATGAGCGCTGGCGCAACGAGGTTTGTGACCCGTCTGCGCGCGCGGATGTCTTCGTGAACCACTTCACTTTCCCGCATTCAACATACTTTTGGCAAGAATGTCGTACATTCGTATGCCTAAAAACCAGCGCTGCTGCTTCATATTCCGCGTGTCCGTTCGAGTTCCGCGATGATCGTAGCCGCGATTTCCGCTGGTGGCGGGCCCACATCGACGACGATTGCTTCTTCGTCGGATCCGATCGACTCCAGAGTCGATAGCTGAGTGTCGAGGAGGCCGCTCGGCATGAAGTGATTCATCCGAGCGTTCAACCTGCCGCTGATTCGCTCCCTCGTACCCGCCAGGTGGACGAATACCACGCGCCCCTCCGACCCCCGCTCCAGGACGTCGCGGTAGCTCCGCTTGAGCGCTGAACATGTCACGATTCCAGGCTCGCCCGCTTCAGTGTGCGCTCGGATCCAATCGGCAATGGTCTCCAACCACGGCCAGCGATCGGCATCGGTCAACGGCTGGCCCGACGCCATCTTCTCGACGTTCGAATCAGGGTGCAGGTCATCCCCCTCCTGCAGGTCCCACTTCAACGCACCCGCAAGAATGCCTGCGACAGTGGACTTCCCAGACCCTGACACACCCATGATCACGAGTACCGGATGGGGATTCTGTGGCGAACTCACGTCAGCTCACCACACTCGAAGTCATCGCGCCGGCTAGGGCCGTCTGAGAAACAGCGCATTCCATCACACTCCAAGTTTTCAGGTTCCGCACGTCCGAAGTACCCAGATACTCCTTGCACCAACCCCGCTCCTGCGTCGTACACAAGCCAGAGGGTCGGCGAAAACGAGTTCTTTCCGGACGAAGGTGAGACAGTCAGCCTCGTCGGACCGAGGTGACTCTGCTCACTATCCCTAAAAGTAGTACTTAAAGCAACCCTTGGGGTGATTCGTAATACTAATTACTGTGGCTTCACTGCGGGAGCAACACGGGACAGGAACTCGATCTGATCGACGACGACACGGTCGAACGCATCCCCGACATAGATGTCGAAATGGCCGTCCGGATAGACGACGACCTCGCCTTTCGGGGCACGCTTCGCATGCCGCAGGGTTGCCTTGGCCGGCGCTACGGTGTCGGTCTCGCACACCGAGAACATGATCGGGCACGTCACCTTTCCCGCATGCCTACCAGGGCGACGCAGCGGAATGTCGAGACCGACCCGGGCCAGCACCTCGTTCCGAAACGTCTTGCCCTCGGGCACGAGCGCCAGATAGCCGTCGAGCGCGTCGGACGCGGACATCAAGGCTGTCGAACCCGGCGGGCCTGCCAGCGGGATGAACGTCGGTTCTCGGCCGAGCAGTGAGCCGACCCGGTCTCGTACCGCGCGCGCCGTCACCCGAGCTGCAACGAGCGGGCTCGTGGCCAGAGCGGATGCCACACCGTCGGTGAACGGGCATTGTGACACCACGGCGGCCACACCACCGTCCCGCGCCGCCGCGACGATGACATGGCCACCGCCGAACGATGTCCCCCACAGAACAACACTGTCACTGCCGCTCTCACTGCCACGCGATCGCGCGTACGCAATTGCCGAAGCCCAATCCTGCAGCTGCCGGTCGATGTCGAGAAGTTGGCGCGGCTCACCCTCACTATCGCCGAAGTGGCGGTAATCGAATACCAGGCACGAATACCCCTCGGCCGCGAACCTCGAGGCGAACGCATCGAGACGCATCGACTTGACTCCCCCGAGTCCATGGCCCATGACGATTACCGGAGCTCCCACTGCGCCCTCGTAGAACCAGGCACTGCAGTCGACCGAACCGGATGGAAAACGCACGTCGTAACGCTTGGTCATAACCCACCTCCATGTGTGCCGAAGACAATAGCGGCGAGAGAAGCCCGCGTATACGTGGCACGATCGAACAGTGGTGGTCGAAGCAGGCGCAGATTTCCTACAACTACACGATTCCGTACTCGAAAAACTGGGACGGAACATCGTGGACGGGACCGTGCCCGCAGGAACCAGGATTTCAGCGGACGACGTTGCGACCCGGTTCGAGGTATCGCGAACGGTCGTACGCGAAGTCGTTCGCGTCCTCGAGTCTCTCGGACTCCTCACCGTTCGTCGCCGAGTCGGCATCACCGTGCTCGACTCCTCACAGTGGAATTCGCTCGATCCACTGGTGATCAGATGGCAACTGGCCGGACCCAACCGCGCAGCCCAACTCGCGATCCTCAGCGAATTGCGTTCGGGAATCGAGCCTTTGGCGGCGCGGCTCGCCGCGCAGCGGGCGACACCCGAACAGTGCGGACAGCTGACTGCGGCAGTGATCGGAATGTCCGCGACCTCCCGTGCCGCGAACTCCGACGCCTACCTGGCCCACGATTCCGACTTTCACCGCACTCTTCTTGCCGCATCCGGCAATCCGATGCTGCGTTCGATGTCCGAGATCGTCGTCGAGGTACTGGCCGGGCGTACCCGTCATGCGCTGATGCCGCATCAAGCCGATCCCGAGGCCATTCGCCTGCACGGCGTCGTCGCATCTTCGATTCAGGCAGGTGACGCGCACGCGGCCGAACGGGCGATGGAACAAATCGTCGCCGAATCGTCCACAGCGATGACCGCTACCTCCGCGACTTCTACTTCGACAGAATCAGACCGGACGTAGGAACGCCGGTACCTGCCGTCACGAGGACGTTCTCCACGTCGGGTACCTGGTTCACCGAGGTTCCACGAATCTGCCTGACGCCCTCGGCGATTCCGTTCATGCCGTGGATGTACGCCTCCCCCAACTGTCCTCCGTGGGTGTTGAGGGGCAATCTACCGCCGAGTTCGATGGCGCCGTCGGAGACGAAATCCTTGGCCTCTCCCGGGCCACAGAACCCTAATTCCTCCAACTGCATCAGCACGAATGGCGTGAAGTGGTCGTACAGAACCGCCGTCTGCATGTCCGACGGAGTCAGACCGGACTGCGCCCACAGCTGATCTCCGACGAGTCCCATTTCCGGCAGACCCGTCAGTGCGTCGCGGTAGTAGCTGGTCATGATGTACTGATCTGGCCCACTTCCTTGCGCTGCCGCGGTGATGACGGCCGCCGGATTGGGAAGGTCCTTTGCACGCTCGGCACTCGTCACGACGAGTGCGATGCCACCGTCGGATTCCTGGCAGCAGTCCAGCAGGTGCAGCGGTTCGGCGATCCACCGCGAATTCTGGTGGTCCTCCAACGTGATCGGCTTACCGTAGAAGAACGCGGCCGGGTTGTTGGCGGCATGCTTGCGGTCCGCGACAGCAACTCTGCCGAAATCCTCGCTCGTAGCGCCGTAGACGTGCATGTATCGTCGGGCGACCATCGCGACGAAGGACGCCGGGGTACCGAGACCGTGCGGGTAGGACCAACCGGCGTCGATGCCGGACGACGTCGGTGCGGCTGCAAGATGTGACGCCACCTGCCCGAACCGCGCGCCTGAGCGCTCGTTGAACGCCCGATACGCGACTACGACATCGGCGACGCCCGTTGCGACGGCCATCGCGGCCTGCTGGATCGTCGCGCACGCCGCACCGCCGCCGTAGTGAATACGGCTGAAAAAGGTGAGATTGGGGATGCCGACTGCTCGCGCAACAGCTGTTTCGGTGTTGGTGTCCATAGTGAACGACGTAAGTCCGTCGACGTCGTTCGGCGTGAGGCCCGCGTCGTCCAGAGCGGCGGTCACGGCCTCGGCTGCGAGCCGAAGTTCGCTCCGCCCGGAGTCTTTCGAGAAATCCGTTGCCCCGATGCCGACGATCGCCGCTTCTCTGGAAAATCCGCTCATACCAGCCTCACCGTCGCCGTGATGTGATCCCCGAGAGAGTCCGTGCCGCGAACGTCCACGGTGACCTCACCGTCCTGCACCCGCGACACGATCCCCGTCAGTGTCAGCGTGTCGTAGGCGTACCACGGCACACCGAGTTTCAACGCGATCGATCGCAACACCACGGACGGACCGGCCCAGTCGGTGACGAATCGCTGTACGAGCCCGGTGTCGGTGAGAATGTTGACGAAGATATCCTTCGATCCTCGCTGGACTGCCTTGTCCCGGTCGTGGTGCACATCTTGAAAATCTCTGGTGGCCAACGCCGTCGACACCACGAACGTCGGATCGGCAGTGATCTGCAACTCGGGGAGAACATCTCCGACGGCGGCGATCATTTCACGACCTTCCACGCCGGTAACGTCAGATCGTCGTCGATACGCACGAACTCGACCTGCACGGGTAGTCCGACGGCTACCTCGGCCGGATCCACACCTCGTAGTTCTCCGAGCATCCGGACTCCTTCGTCGAGTTCGACGAGCGCAACCACGAACGGCAACGTTCGTCCCGGAACCTTCGGTGCATGGTGAACGACGTAGCTGAACACGCTGCCCGTTCCGACGGAAACGCAATAGTCGATGGGTTTGTTCTTGTCCTGCCAGATCGCCGGTATCGGCGGGTGTCGGAGTGAACCGTCCTGTACCCGTTGAATTCTGAGCTCACCGACCTTGGTTCCTTCCCAGAAGAACTCGGTCTCCTGCGAAGCCACTGGTCGGATCTGTTCGGCTGGAACTACTTTCGCGACAGGTGCGAACTTCAGTACCCGGAAGAGCATCTCGGCGACTGCCTCCTCGCCCACATACCAGGTGTTGTGCACCGTCACGAACCAGCCGATGCCGAGGCCCGTCTTCTTCGGCCCCACTACGTCACCGAGGCGGGCCGTCAAAGTCACCTCTTCCCCGAGCTGCAGGTACCGGTGATACGTCTGCTCGCAGTTGGTGGCAACGATCGATGTGAAGCCGGCCTCGTCGAGGATCTCCATGATCTGACCGAGCGGGTCGTCCGCAGCGCGAGTCCTGTGCAGACCGCCCATCGTCCAAACCTGCGCCATCGCTGGCGGCGCGACGACGCCAGGGTGCCCGGCCGCTTCGGCTGCGGCGGCGTCGACATAGATGGGATTGGTGTCGCCGATGGCTTCGACCCAGTTGTTGATCATCGGCTGGTTGACGGGATCGCGGCCTGGCTTCGGCGCGCTGTCACCCGCCGCGGCAATGCGTTCGGCCGCCTCGGCGATCGACTCGCTCACCGGATCACCCTCGGCAACCCGAGACCGGAGGTGGCGATGAGTTCACGCATGACTTCGTTCACACCACCGCCGAAGGTAATGACGAGATTGCGTTTGACCTGCTTGTCGAGCCAGTCCATCAGTTTTGCGGTATCGGGGTCCGCCGGGTTTCCGTGCCGCCCGACCATTCCCTCCGCGATTCGACCGACCCGCTGAATACGCTCGGTTGCAAACACTTTCGTAGCCGAGGCATCCGCAATGTCCACCGAATCGGCAGTACTCGATGCCACCTGCCAGTTCAATAGTTCGTTGATGCGGAACGTTGCCTGGATCTCACCGAGGACGCGCTGCACATCGGATTCACCCAGCAGCGAGTGATGCTCGGCCCAACTACGCAACCGCACGTACAGACCGGCGATTCGTCCGGCAGGCCCGAGCATCACCCGCTCGTGGTTGAGCTGAGTGGTGATGAGTCGCCACCCGGCGTTCTCCTCCCCGACCACCATGTCGACGGGAACTCGCACGTCGTTGTAGTACGTGGCGTTGACGTGATGAGCGCCGTCGCACGTGATGATCGGAGTCCACGAGTAGCCAGGATCGCTGGTGTCGACGATGAGCATCGAAATGCCACGGTGACGTGAATCCGGTGCGCCGGTGCGCACTGCCAACCAGACGTAGTCCGCGTCGTGCCCACCCGTGGTGAAGATCTTCTGCCCGTTGACGACGTACTCGTCGCCGTGCCGAACCGCTGTCGTGCGTAGCGAGGCGAGGTCGGTACCCGCCTCGGGCTCGGTGTAACCGATGGCGAAATGGACGTCGCCCGCGAGAATTGCCGTGAGGAACTTGGCCTTCTGGGCCTCGGTACCGTATTTCTGCAGCGTCGGACCGACGGTTTGGAGCGTCACGGCCGGTAGCGGAATATCGGCTCTGGCAGCTTCGTTCACGAAGATCGACTGTTCGAGGTCACCGAAGCCATGGCCGCCGAATTCCTTCGGCCATCCGACTCCGAGCCACCCGTCGCGGCCCATCGTCTTGATGATCTTGCGGTAAGTCTCACCGTGCCGCTCGGTCATCATGATGTCGGCGTCGTGCTCGTCGACGAGGTCGGCGAAGTAGTGACGCAGTTCCGCTTGAAGTTTCAGTTGGTCTTCGGTCAATTCGACGAACACGCTGCCCCCACTAAGTCGAGTCGGTAGGACGAACCTCCGACGAGTCGGGCGAGATCCTTTGCCGCCGAGTAATAGCGGTGCATCGGGTAGGTGACATCGACGCCGATGCCCCCGTGCAGGTGATGACACATCTGCATCGCCGCAGGTAGTTCGGCGGCGATCCAGTAGGCCAGGACGTCGGTGTCATCGGCTTCTCGCCGTTGCGACGCCTGCCACACCGCAGATACCGCGGCCACGTGGATCGTTCGGGCTGTGACATAGACGTCGGCGATCTCGCCTGCGACCGCTTGGAACGTCGCCAGCGGTTTTCCGAACTGATGCCTGCTTCCCAGATGGGAGGCCGTCAACTCGGCAGCTCCCGCGGCAAGTCCGTCGGCGACAGCACCGATGGCCGCCAGCGCGATCCGGTACAGGCTTGTGACGTCGCCAGCGATGAATTGGCCAGGTGCCGAATCGAATTCGACGAAGTACTCCGGGTC
Source organism: Rhodococcus sovatensis (assembly GCF_037327425.1). Lineage (NCBI taxonomy): Bacteria > Bacillati > Actinomycetota > Actinomycetes > Mycobacteriales > Nocardiaceae > Rhodococcus > Rhodococcus sovatensis. The sequence goes on from NZ_CP147846.1 coordinate 4,045,024, forward strand.
GCCGGACGACGATGGCGTGCGGGTGAGCCGAACGCCGTCACTCTTCGGGTCGACCAGGACGATTCCTGCCGAAGTCGGCACCAGGATTCGGTAGGACTGTTCTGCGTACGGAACGGCGATCTTCGTACCCGTGACGCGCATGTGGTCACCGTCGGGCGTGCTCGTCGTCGAGGGATTCGACGGGAACGGACGCCCAGGTTCGGCGAGGGCAGCAGTGAGGATCGATCCCGGCGGCATGCGTCCATCGACTGCATCCGGCGCAAGCATGGCCAGCGGGACGATACCGAAGCCGATGGTCGCAAGTGCAGGACCGACCGCGCCGGCATGCGCAAGTTCGGTGAGCACGGTCGCGGCCTCAGGGAGACCGAGACCGTCGCCGCCTGCCGACTCGGGCAACAACATCGTGAGCAGTCCTGCGTCCCAGAGCGAGGCCCACAGGTCCGAGGGCTCGCGCGCCAGTAGTCCGGAGACCATCTCAGCGATGGTCGTCTGGGTCGAATCTCGTGTGAAGTCCACGCCTGATCACCTATCGACGGGAGAACCAGCATTGGTAGAACGTGTTCTATTTTTAACACCTTCGGGCGACAATCACCAGACCCACCCCGCTACCGTGGCAGCCCCAAGATCCGCTCGGCAGCAACCGTCAGCAGAATCTGCGTCGTTCCGCCTGCGATCGACAGACATCTCGTCAGCAGCATTTCCTTGGCGAGCGAACCTTCCACCGCCCCGACGGGTCCCGCCGCTTCCAACGCGAACTCGGCAAGATCCTGACGATGACGGACGCCGACCAGCTTGCGCACGCTCGATTCCGCACCCGGATCCTGCCCGCCGAGCCTCCGCAGCGTCGCGCGGAATTCGAGCAGCGAACCGACGAGCCCGTCGGCAATGAGCCCGCCGAGTCGATCCGCCACACTCGCATCGTCGACCGTCGTCACGACGACGTCCTCGAGCGCAGACCCAAGCGTGGAGCCGTTGCTCATCGCGACGCGCTCGTTTGCGAGGGTAGTCCGCGCGAGCTTCCACCCGTCGTTCTCGCGCCCGACGAGAGAGTCGTCGGGGACGAAGACGCCGTCGAGAAACACCTCGTTGAACACCGCGTCACCGGTGATCTCGCGAAGTGGCTCGATACGGATTCCCGGCGAGGCCATGTCGAGGAGGAAGTAGCTGATCCCCTTGTGCTTCGGGGCGTCGCGGTCGGTTCGGGCCAGGCAGATCGCCCAGTCCGCTTCTCGCGCGAGCGACGTCCAGATCTTGTGTCCCTGCAGCGTCCATCCGCCGTCGACCTTCTTCGCCGTGGTCCGTAGCGAGGCCAGATCCGAGCCCGCTTCCGGTTCACTGAAGAGCTGGCACCACGTGATGTCGCCTCGCAATGTCGGACCAGCGAAGCGCTCGATCTGCTCCTCGGTGCCGTGTTCGAGGATCGTCGGGACTGCCCACCAACCGATCACCAGATCCGGCGGCGTCAAGCCCACGCGATGGAGTTCCTCGGCGTAGAGCAGCTGCTCCGCGGCACTCGCATCGCGCCCGTGCGGCCTCGGCCAGTGCGCGGCGCCCAGTCCCGACGACGCGAGAGCCCCACGAGGGTCTTCGGACGCGACGATCGCCCCGACTTCGTCTCGGGTCTTCGCGCGCAGCTCCTCCGCCGCACCCAGATCGACGGAAAGGGTCCTGCGGATGCCCGTGCGTGTCAGATCGGTGACGCGTGTGCGCCACCGCCTCGCGCCACCGAGCAATTGCCGCACAGCGAGCGCCCGTCGCAGGTAGAGGTGCGCGTCGTGCTCCCAGGTGAAGCCGATTCCGCCCAGGATCTGAATGCAATCCTTGGCGGTGTCGACGGCGGCATCCAGCGCGATCGCACCCGCAACTGCCGCTGACAGTGAAAATTCCCCGGATGCGCTGTCCGCTGCCACCGCGGCGTCCCACGCCGCTGCCCGCGTCTTCTCGACGCGACACAACATGTCGGCAGCGAGATGTTTGACGGCCTGAAAGCTCCCGATGGGCGCGCCGAACTGCTCGCGGAACTTCGCATGCTCGACCGCGGTCCGCAGACACCATCCAGCGATGCCTGCGGCTTCGGCGGCCGCGAGGGTGACCGCCAGGTCGTGTACGTACTGCGTCGACACGTTCTCGAACACGGCCTCGGCCGGGATTCGAACCGACTCGAGCGACACCCGCGCGAGCGGAACCGTCCGGTCCACTCCGAGAACTGATTCGATCTTCAGTCCTGGGGTATCCGCGGCAACGATGCACCAGACTTGCTCACCACCCCGATTGACCGGCAATAGAACCGCGACGCCGTCGGCTCCACCGAAGGCCAGTTCGACGCTGCCGTCGACGATCAGTGAGTTCTCACCCTCTCGGGCCTCGGGAACTGCACCGGACAGGACCACGGCAACGGGAGTGCGCCCATCGCAGATATCTGCGGCCGATCGATGCTTGCCGAGGACGATCGCAGCCAGGACCGTCCCGAGGACCGGCCCACCCACGAGACCTGCGCCCGTCTCCTCCAGCATGGCGGCAAGGTCCGCCGTGGTGCCGCCCGCACCGCCCGCGCTGTCCGGCACCGCTACGGAGAACACCCCGAGATCGGCGAGCGCCTGCCAGTGGCTTCGCCATCCGGACTGCTCGTCGGCGCGTAGGGTTCCGATCGGATCGGCCGAAGAGACCCACGATCGAATCGATTGCTGGACGTCGTGTTGGTCCTCGGTCGTGGCAATTGTCACAATGGTTTCCCCAGGTCTCGTGATGACTTTTCCATCTAGAACGTGTTCTAATACGCTAGCTGGTCACGAGTCAAGGTGCGAAGGAAAACGTCAATGACCTCATCATCCAGGTCGGGCGCAGTGAGCCCTTCCGACAAGAACGGATCGGGCGATCTGACGCCACTCCGTCCGGTCGGCGTGCTCACGGACGACGATCTCAGCTCCAACGCACAGCGCGAACGCCGCAAGCGAATCCTCGATTCGACGCTCGCGCTCGCATCCAAGGGCGGGTACGAAGCCGTCCAGATGCGTGCCGTCGCCGAGCGCGCCGATGTGGCCGTCGGAACCCTGTATCGCTACTTTCCGTCGAAGGTGCATCTACTGGTATCGGCCCTGGCTCGCGAATTCGAGAAGATCGATTCCCGCCGCAAACTTCCCCCCGGCCAGACGCCGCAAGAGCGCATGCACCTGATCCTCGGGCAGATCACACGGGCCATGCAACGTGACCCGCTTCTCACCGAAGCGATGACGCGCGCCTTCATGTTCGCCGACGCGTCCGCCGCCGCCGAGGTCGATCAAGTCGGGCGCCTGATGGACCGATTGTTCGCCAAGGCGATGAGCGACGGTGAGCCGACGGAGTTGCAGCTCAGTATCGCTCGCGTCATCAGCGATGTGTGGCTGTCGAATCTAGTGGCATGGTTGACCCGGCGATCCTCCGCCACAGATGTGGCAGCGCGACTCGAACTGACCGTCGACCTTCTGCTCGGAGACTCCAAGGCTCTCGACTAGCCAAGCAATGTCCGAGTAGGCGGTTGTGCCTTGATCGCCTAGATTCGTTCACGTGACTGCACTGGATCTGCCGCTGGAACTTCGCCGCGCCCTCATCGGCGTTGCCCGGACCCCTCGATTGCTCGTCACTTCCGACTACGACGGCACGATGGCACCCATCGTGTCCGATCCGTTGAAGGCGTTTCCGCACCCCGAAGCCGTGAGCGCAATGCGCGGTCTCGCCACTCTCGCCGGGACGACCGCCGCTGTCATCTCCGGTCGAGCACTGCGCGACCTGGCAACACTGTCCCGTCTTCCTGCCGAAGTACAGCTCGTCGGCAGCCACGGCAGCGAATTCGACGTGGGCTTCATTCACGCCATCGACGACGAGGCCAAGAGGCTCCTGCACGACATCGCCGCCGATATGGAGTCGATCGCTGCTCGCTGCCCGGGCGTGACCGTCGAGGTCAAACCAGCGAGTGCGGCCCTGCACGTGCGCAACGCCGAACCCAGCGATGCCGAACGCGCCCTCGACGCGGTCCGAAACGGCGTTGCCCTGCGCGACGGCGTGCAGGTCACCGAGGGAAAATCGGTCATCGAGCTTGCCGTCATCGTCACCGACAAGGGCGTCGCCCTCGACATCCTTCGCCACCAGGAAGGGGCGACAGCGGCGGTCTTCTTCGGCGACGACGTCACCGACGAAAAGGCCTTCGCTCGGCTCCACGGCCCCGACATCGGCGTCAAGGTCGGCTCCGGCGACAGCGCGGCCGAGTTCCGCATCGACAGCACCGCACAGGTCGCTCTCGCCCTCGCGTTCCTCCTCGAGGAGCGTCGCCAATGGCTGTCCGGGGCAGACGCCCCGCGTATCGAGCGGTTGACCATGTTGGCAAGTCCCAACGCCGTCGCGCTCGTGACTCCCGACGCGAACGTGACTTGGCTCTGCCACCCCGAACCCGACTCGGCGGCAATATTCGCGCATCTCCTCGGCGGCAACGAAGCCGGCCATTTCAGCGTCGGACCCACCCGTGCGGCCCTGCCGCTCAGCCAGCAGTACGTCGACGGCACCATGACCGTGCAGACCAAATGGTCGAGCCTGCAGGTCACCGATTATCTGCCACACGACGTGCCTAGCGGCCAGACATCGCTGACCCGCGTCATCACCGGTAAAGCAACCGCCGTCGTGACATTCGCGCCGAGGCCCGAGTTCGGCAAGGTCTGGGTTCGCCTCGAACCCGAGAACGACGGTCTGCGCATCTACGGCACCGCGGATCCGATGGTGCTCCGCAGTCCGGGTGTGCGGTGGAACATCGTGTCCGACGGCGCGCAGCAGACCGCACACGCCGAAGTCGACCCGTCCGCAGGACCCATCGTTCTCGAATTACGGCTCGGCAGCGAAGATCTCGAACCTTCCGCGGTTCCGGAGGCAGAACGACGCCAGCGCGCCGAGGCCTACTGGAAGGACTGGGTCGACGGCCTGACCCTGCCACCGCTCAAGCGCGATCTGATGAAGCGGTCGGCGTTGACGCTACGTGGTTTGGTGCACTCCGATTCGGGTTCGATCATGGCTGCGGCCACCACCTCTCTGCCGGAGGAGATCGGCGGCGTCCGCAACTGGGACTACCGCTACTGCTGGCTACGAGACGCCGCACTGACCGCGTCCGCGCTGGTGAATCTCGGCTCGACAGCGGAAGCCGAGAACTACCTTTCCTGGATTCACGGTGTGCTGCAGTCGGTTCCGGGCCCCGAGCGCCTGCATCCGCTGTACACCATTTGGGGTCTTGGGCTGCCGCCGGAAGCCGTCATCGACGAGCTTCCCGGTTATGCCGGATCCCGGCCGGTACGCGTCGGAAACGCCGCGAACCAGCAGGTGCAGCTCGACGTGTTCGGACCGATCGTCGACCTCATCTCCTCCCTGTCGCACGCCCGCGAGGCAAAGGGGTTGCACGGGAAAGAAGCACTGTCCGAGAACGATTGGTCGCTCGTCCGGTCGATGGTCGAGGCCGTCGAGCGTCGCTGGTCGGAGCCCGATCACGGCATCTGGGAAATCCGCGGCAACCCACGTCACCACGTCTACTCCAAGGTGATGGGGTGGATGACCATCGACCGCGCCCTCACCCTCGCGTCCACATTCGATCGCGAGACCGAACCCAGCTGGGAGACACTGCGTTCGACGATTCGAGCCGAGGTCCTCGAGCAGGGCTGGAACGAAGAGGTCCAGTCCTACACCGCCGCATACGACGGCTCCGACCTCGACGCCGCGACACTCCACATCGGGCTTTCCGGGCTGATCGACGCGTCGGATCCGCGGTTCGCCGCGACGGTCACCGCCACGGAAGCAGAGCTACGCAGCGGATCGACGGTATACCGCTACCACCACGACGACGGATTGCCCGGCGGCGAAGGCGGCTTCCACCTATGCGCCGCGTGGCTCGTCGAGGCATACCTACTGACCGGGCAACGTTCCGAAGCTGAAGCTCTGTTCACCCAACTCGTCAGCGCTGCCGGACCGACCGGCCTCCTCAGCGAGGAGTACGACCCCGTCGCAGAGCGGTCCCTCGGCAACCATCCGCAGGCCTACAGTCACCTCGGACTGCTGCGGTGTGCGGCGTTGCTGAGCTGATCCTTCGCCCGCCTGTTTTTCGCCCGCCCGCCCACCCACCATCGCTTGAATGGTCCATCCATACGATCAGATAGCTGGGAAGGTCCATTCAAGCGAACCGGCCGCCCACCCACCATCGCTTGGATGGTCCATCCATACGATCAGATAGCTGGGAAGGTCCATTCAAGCGATGGTGGGCGGGCAAACCGGGCCGGGCAAACCGGACGGCGGCGAACGTCAGGCCGGTGGCGGCCCAGCGGTACGCCCCTTGAACAGCTCGGTGGGCATGAATTCGGTCGATACGACGCCGGATCTGGAGGTGGACATCAGCAGCGCACCCGCCCGTCGCCCCTTTTCCTCGGCATCCTGACGGACGGTGGTGAGGTTGTCCCGGATGGCGTCTTCGACACCGTCGAATCCGGTGACCGTGAGCTGACCGGGTACATCGATGCCGGTGACCTTCGCGAAGTTGAGTGCTCCCAGCGCGAGGACGTCGGTGGTGCACAGCAAGGCGGTGGTGTCGCGATTGGCCTGCAACGCCTGCGCAGCTGCCGAGTGACCGGAACGCATGGTGTGTTCGAACCGTTCGACGACGGTCAACGAGTCCGGGTCGAGTCCGGCGTCGACCATCGCTTCCTTGACTCCCGCGATTCGCTCACGTTGAACGTGGAAGTGACTGTCCGCCAGTCTCGCTGGGGGTACGACGCCGTCGCGACGGTCGCGCCCCAATCGCATGCACAGAACGGCGATGTGCTCGTGGCCGAGCGCTATGACCTGTTCGGCGAGGAGCTTCATCGCGGCGCGGTCGTCGATCGCGACGAGTGCAGCCTCGGGCACGCCCCGCGGTTGGTCGCAGATGACGATCGGCAGGTGTCGTTCGCGGACCGCCAGCAAGTAGGGATCGTCGTCGGCGACGGAGTAGACGACGAACGCATCGACACCTGCCTGTTGGACGACGGCTGCGGCTGCGGTGTCTTCGCGATCCGGACCAGCAGGAATGAGCAACAGTCCTTGCCCGGCTGCCTCGCACGACTCGGCGAGGCCGGCGAGGAACGCCATCGCGGCAGGATCCCGGAACGAGTAGCTGAGAGCCTCGGTCAGCACGAGTCCGACCGCACCTGCCTTGCGTGTGCGCAGCGAACGCGCCACCGGATCCGGGCCCGCATAGCCGCGCCGCTTCGCCGCCATGAGCACGCGTTCGCGCAGCTCAGGGGACAGCTGGTCGGGACGGTTGTACGCGTTCGACACCGTAGTGCGAGACACCTTCAACTCGGCCGCGATGGACGCCAACGTAGCCGGGCGCCGCGGCTCCCTCGACCTGGACATACCCGGACGTTAGTCGCAAACCAGGTTCCAGCGAAAATCGGCCCGATTCGATACTGAGCACCCGACTCGCTAGAGTACAACGGTAACGGTTTCCAATTGCATTAATTTGCCGCTCGAGGAGCTTCCCAATGCGTCGTACCACCACAGCGCTCGTCGGACTGTCCTGCGCCGCCGCTCTGACTCTGAGCGCATGCAGTTCGGACGCCGAGACTCCGACCACCTCGGCTCCTGCCACCGCCGCCGACGGGCCGATCACCATCGTCGCGTCGACGAACGTCTGGGGCAGTGTCGCCGAAGCCGTCGCCGGAAACCTGGCCACCGTCGAGTCGATCATCGCCGACCCTTCGGCCGATCCGCACTCGTACGAGGCATCACCCGGTGACGCCGCCAAGGTCGCCGAAGCATCGCTCGTGGTCTACAACGGCGGCGGATACGACGAGTTCATCACCGACATCCTGAGCTCGGAAGGCAAGGATGTGCCGTCGGTGAACGCGTTCGAACTGCTCGATTCCGACCATGCACACGAAGAGTCCGAGAACACGGCCCACGAGTCCGCCGACGGTCACAGCCACGGTGAGGTCAACGAGCATGTCTGGTACAACGTCGAAACCGCTGCTGCCACAGCAGAATCCATCGCAGACAAGCTGGGGCAGCTCGACCCCGAGAACGCTGCGCAGTACACCACCAACGCAGAGGCATTCCACGAGCAGGTTCACGCAATCACCGACGTGACGGCCAAGATCGCCGCCGACCACCCCGCGGTGCCGGTGGCGCAGACAGAGCCGATCGCGCACTACCTCATCGAGGAGTCCGGTCTCGACGACAAGACCCCCGAGGACTTCAAGGACGCCATCGAGGAAGGCACCGATCCGTCGCCCGCGTCGATCGCAGCCACCCGTGACTTGTTCACGTCCAACTCCGTCGAGGCATTGATCTACAACATCCAGACCCAGGACGCGGTCACGCAAGACATCCGTTCGACCGCCGAAGCAGCCGGCATTCCCGTCGTCGAGGTCACCGAGACACTCCCAGAGGGTCAGACCTACATCGAATGGCAAACCAAGGCGGCTCAGGATCTCGATGCCGCGCTGAGTGCATCCTGACTGGGCGTAGGCTCGCCGGCCCTGGAAAGCTATAGCGCATGTCTGCTGTAGAACTGCGTGACGCCGGGCTGGCGTTCGGCGAGCGTACGCTCTGGCAGAACCTCGATCTCACCGTCCAGCCCGGAGAATTCGTTGCCGTCCTCGGCCCGAACGGTTCCGGCAAGACATCGCTGCTGAAGGTCTTGCTCGGCCAGAACCACCTCACTTCCGGTACCGCGGCGATCGCCGGTGCGTCGGTACATCGCGGCCAATCCGGGGTCGGTTACATACCCCAGCAACGCAGTATCGACGACGATCTCCCTTTGCGCGGGCGGGATCTCGTCGGCCTCGGGTGGGACGGTCACCGGTGGGGCATCGGATTCCGCGGGATGCGGGAACGCAGGCGCATCGTCCAGCACGCGATCGACCAGGTGGGCGCAAATTCTTTCGCCGGAGCACCTGTCGGCACCATGTCCGGCGGTGAACAGCAGCGGTTGCGTATCGCGCAGGCACTCGTCGGAGACCCGTCGGTACTGCTGTGTGACGAGCCTCTGCTCAGCCTCGATCTCGCCAACCAGAGGCTGGTGTCCGAACTGATCGATCGACGACGCCGGGAGCACGAAACCGCCGTCCTGTTCGTCACCCACGAGATCAATCCGATCCTCCCCCTCGTAGACCGTGTCGTCTACATCGTCGACGGAAAGTTCCGCATCGGCACGCCCAAAGAAGTCATGACCACCGAAGTGCTCTCCGAGTTGTACGGCACCGAGGTAGAGGTCCTCAGCGTCCGCGGCAGGCTCATCGTCGTCGGAACCGGAGATTCCATCGACGCACTGGGCACCGCGGGCGCGCACCATCCACCGACCGAGGATCCGCATTGAACGAGAAAGTGGTCGACGCGCTCTCCAATATGTTCGACTTCAGCACTACCGCGAACCTGTTGAGCTACGACTTCGTACAGCAAGCTCTCATCGCCGCTGTGATCCTCGGTCTGCTCGCCGGCGCGCTGGGACCCTTGATCGTCAGCCGCCAGTGGGCGTTCGCCGTCCACGGCTCGAGCGAACTATCCCTCACCGGAGCGTCAGCTGCACTGCTCGTCGGCATAACCGTCGGGCTCGGCGCGATCGTCGGATCGGTCGTCGCCGCAGTGATGTTTGCTCTGCTCGGCTCCAAAGCCCGGGACCGCGATTCGGTCATCGGCGTGATCATGTCCTTCGGACTCGGCCTTTCCGTCCTGTTCATCTGGCTCTACCCCGGACGTACCGGTACCAGCTTCGCCCTTCTCATCGGCCAGATCGTCGGCGTCGGGCAGAGCGGGCTGCAGCTACTGCTCGTCTGCGCGATCGTCGTTCTGATAGTGCTGGTCATCGTTTATCGTCCGTTGCTGTTCGCCAGCACCGATCCCGAAGTCGCGCTTGCACGCGGCGTCCCGGTTCGCGGCCTGTCCGTCGTGTTCGCCGTCCTGGTGGGCGTTGCTTGTGCCCTCGGAGTTCAGATCGTCGGCGCTCTGCTGGTCCTGTCACTACTGATCACTCCTGCTGCCGCAGCCGCCCGCGTGACCGCCAGCCCGCTGAAGGCGACGCTACTGTCTGTAGTCTTCGCCGAAACAGCCGCAGTCGGTGGCATCCTGCTCTCACTTGCTCCCGGGCTGCCGGTGTCGACCTTCGTCACGACGATCTCGTTCGTGATCTACCTGATCTGCCGGGCGGTCGGGTCTCGGCGCAAGGCGAACTCCGGTCGCACAATAACGGCCTAGACTGCCTGCAATGGCCTCCATCGACCTCAACTCGGACCTCGGCGAGAGCTTCGGTACCTGGACACTCGGCGACGACGACGCCATGCTGTCGATCGTCACCAGCGCCAACATCGCGTGTGGTTTCCACGCCGGTGACCCTCGAACGATCCTCGACACGTGCCGTGCGGCCGCCGACAATGCCGTACGCATCGGCGCCCAAGTCGGCTACCGTGATCTCGCCGGATTCGGACGGCGCTTCATCGACATGGATGCTGCCGATCTGATGGCCGACGTTCTGTACCAGATGGGCGCACTCGACGGTCTCGCGCAGGCCGCAGGATCGGCCATCGCCTACGTCAAACCGCATGGTGCGCTGTACAACGCCATCGTCACTCACCGAGAGCAAGCGCGTGCCGTCGTCGATGCCGTGCGCACCTACGACCCGACGCTTCCCGTGCTCGGCCTGCCCGGTTCGGTGTTTCTCGACGAAGCCCGCGACGCCGGACTTCGAACCGTCGCCGAAGCGTTCGCCGATCGCGCGTACACGGCGTCGGGCGAGCTGGTGCCCAGGCGATCCGAAGGTGCGGTACTGTCCGACCCGTCGACGGTCGCCGAGCGCGTCCTTCGGCTGGTTCGCGACGGCACCATCGAGGCGATCGACGGGTCGACAGTCGACGTCGATGCCGAGTCGGTGTGTGTGCACGGAGATTCTCCGGGCGCAGTCGACATGGCTTTTGCTATCCGAAAAATACTGTTCGACAACGATATCGATACCAAAGCATTCGTCTGATGATCGTCCATGACGCCGGGGACCGCGCACTTCTCGTCGAGTTTCCGGATCTGACCGAGACGATGGCCTTCTACCGCGCACTCGCCGACAGCACCATCGAGGACGTCGAGGACCTGGTTCCGGCGGCTCGTACAGTTCTCGTGCGGCACAACGGAAACCGTGATCGAGTTCTCACATGGGTGCGCGACACCGAACCTTCCGAAGCCACGACGGAGTTGACGGTCGAACCAATTGTCATTCCGGTCGTTTACGACGGCGACGATCTCCACGACGTCGCCGACGCTACTGGCCTGACCGTCGCCGAAGTGGTCAGCGCGCACTCGGAACAGACCTGGACGGTCGCGTTCGGCGGATTCGCGCCCGGATTCGGCTATCTCGTCGGCACCGATGCGCGCCTGCATGTTCCGCGGCGCACTAGACCTCGCACCACGGTGCCCGCCGGCGCAGTCGGTCTCGCGGGCGAGTTCTCCGGCGTCTATCCACGCAGTTCACCGGGAGGCTGGCAGCTGATCGGAAGCACCGATGCGCCATTGTGGGACGCACAACGCGATCCTCCGGCCATGCTTCGTCCGGGGGTCACGGTTCGGTTCGAAAAGCTATGAGCTCACTGCACGTTCTTGCCTCGGGACCACTGTGCACGGTGCAGGACAGAGGAAGGCCAGGATACTCGGCAATCGGCGTCGGCCGGAGCGGCGCAGCAGACGTTCGCGCGCATGACGCTGCAAACCGGTTGGTGGGCAACAGCATCGGGTGCGCAACTCTGGAATCCACTCTCGGTGGCCTCCGAGTCCGCGCGCACGGACGCGTCGTCGCGGCCGTGACCGGCGCTCCGAGCCCGGTCACGATCAACGGCGTCGCCGACGGCATGTACTGCACGATCGTCCTGGCCGACGGCGACGAATTGTTCATCGGCACTCCACTGTCCGGACTGCGGACCTATCTGGCGGTTCGAGGTGGCATCGGCGTCGAACCCGTGCTCGGTAGCAGATCCACGGACACCATGTCCGGGCTCGGGCCAGCGCCTGTTGCGGCAGGCGACAACTGCCCGGTGGGAGACGGATCTTCCGAATGGCCCGCCGAACACTGGGCACTGCCACCGGAGCGTCCGGGCGCCATCAGCGTCGTCCTCGGGCCCCGCGCCGACTGGTTCACCGACACCGAGAGTCTCTTCGCCCAGGACTGGGCGGTCACTGCCGACGCCGACCGTGTCGGGGTGCGACTCGACGGCGAAACTCCGCTGAAGCGAACGAGTTCGAAGGAATTGCCGAGCGAGGGAATGGTCGTCGGCGCGTTGCAAGTCCCCCCGGACGGCATGCCCGTCGTGTTCCTTGCCGACCATCCCGTCACCGGCGGCTACCCGGTCATCGGAGTGGTGCGCAGCTTCGACATACCGCTGCTGGGCCAGTTGCGGCCGGGCGATTCGGTGCGCTTCACGCTGCGCGACCTCGCGCCCGGATAACCAGTCGAACCCGCCACCGAGCGCTTAGCCCTCACTTCGAAGCAGCGACTGCCAACTGCGGGACCAACGCTTCGATGGCGTACGGCAGGCTCAACACGGTCCCCCAGGTGAGTGCACCCGACACGATCGGATCGTCGACGAATATGTCCCGCCCGTCCTTGGCGACGTCGAGCGCTTGATAGGTGGGCACCGCTCGGACCTGATCGCTCGTACCCGCGGTACTTCCGGTGTTCCACACCAACACGTCGAGATCGAGCATGCCCAGTTGTTCTGTACTTATCTCGAATGCATCCTTGTCGCCGGCAAGATCGGCTATCTGCTCAGGAATGACAAAACCCAAGGAGGTCAGCAACCGCGAGCGCTGATCGTTGGGCGACCGGACCCAGAACTTGCCTGGGTTGCCTGCCTCGACAACAGCCACGGTCTTGCCTTCGAACTCAGGATGGGCCTGGCGCTGTGCATCGAGTTCATCAGCGACGGAAGTGACCAGCTCGTCGGCCTTCTCTTGCTCGCCGAGCGATTCGCCAACAAGCCGAACGTTCTCCTGCCAGGGCATTCCGAAGTCGGGGTAGTCGGGCGATCCGGTCACGGTCGGAGCGATCTCGCTGAGGCGCGAGTACGCGTCGGTACTGACGTCGATGTACTGCGCCATGATCAAGTCCGGCGCAAGCGCAGCGATACCTTCGTAGTCGATGTTGGCCTGGCCGGTGAACTGGCCGCGGTTCAACACCACCGGATGCTGCTCTCCGAGAGCGTTCTGCGCCCAAGGCCACGTCGCGTCGGGGTAGTCGCCGTACCAATCGGTGACTCCGACGGGCACCTCGCCGAATGCGAGCAGCGTGTCCTGATCCGAGTAGCCGATGGTTACAACTCGTCCCGAATCGACGGGTACATCGGTGGTACCGAGCTTGTGCACGACGGAGCGTGTCTCGGTCGCCGCCGAGTCGTCGTCGGCGGAAGAACATGCACCGGCGCTCAGCAACAGCACTCCGGATGCGATAGAGGCAACGATCAATCGACCAATGGACACAACCAAACCTTTCGTCAGGTTCGGCTAACCTAACACCTTGTTCGAGGTTGTGAGCACTCGCCTCCAGTGGTGTGGTTAAGCGCCCGCCAGGGCACTTAACCACACCACTGGCGGGCGGAGCCGCCCCAAGAACTCAGCGCCTACGCTGCCTCGCTATGTCCGCGAGCACGACGCCGGCTGCCACCGAAGCGTTGAGCGATTCGACCGGGCCCGCCATGGGGATCGACAGAATCGAATCACAGGTTTCTCGGACCAGGCGGGACAGACCCTTGCCCTCGGACCCGACGACGACTGCCACCGGCCCACTTCCGTCGAACTCGTCGAGCGTGGTGTCGCCCTCCGCGTCGAGACCGACGATGGTGACGCCCTTGGTCTGCCAATCCTTCAGCGTACGAGTCAGATTGGTCGCTCTGGCGACGGGGAGCCGCGCAGCAGCACCGGCACTGGTACGCCAGGCCACGGCCGACACACTCGCGCTACGACGCTGCGGGATGACGACGCCGTGGCCACCGAACGCCGCGACCGACCGTACGACGGCACCGAGGTTTCGCGGATCGGTGATGTTGTCGAGAGCGACGAGGAGCGCTGGTTCCTGGTGGGTGCGAGCAGCGCTGATCAGGTCGTCGGGGTGCGCGTAGCGGTACGGCGGCACCTGCAGAGCCAGGCCCTGGTGAAGTCCGTTGGCGCTGAGTTTGTCCAGGTCCGATCGCGGAACTTCGAGGATCGAGATGCCCGCGTCGGCTGCACGCTGGACGCTTTCCTTGAGCCGCTCGTCGCTGTCGGTTCCGACTGCCACCCACAGAGCCGTCGCGGGCACGCCCGCGCGCAGGCACTCCACGACCGGGTTGCGCCCGAGTACGACCTCGGGGGCGTCGTCGTTCTTGCGGCTCGCGACGCGGCCGCCGCCCTGCCTACCACCGCTCTGATTCTGCGCGGACTTCTCCGCCATCTTCGCTCGACGGGATGCGGGATGCTTGGTCCTGGCCTCGGCCGGTGGCGTCGCACCGCGTCCTTCGAGACCCCTGCGACGATTGCCACCGGAGCCGGCGACCTGCCCCTTCTTTGTGCCGGTCTTTCGAACTGCGCCGCGCCTACTGGAATTGCCTGCCATCACTGCCCTGCTTCGTCGGTACTACTGGTTGCCCCGACGGACCAAACAGGTCCATTGGGGGTGTCTGTCACGTCTACTCCGGCCTTGGCGAGTCGATCCCTGATCGCATCCGCCGCTGGCCAGTCCTTGTCTATTTTCGCTTGCGCTCTACGCTGCAGCTCAGCATCGACCAATACACCGAGTGCGCCGACGACAGCGTCGTTGTCGCCGGAATCGGCGGCCCAGTGCGGATCGAGCGGGTCGACGCCGAGTATCGAAAGCATCGCCCGAACTTTCGACGCCCACTCGACGGCGCCGGTCAGATCGCCGCTTTCGAGCGCGTTGTTGCCTGCCTTGACGGTCGCGTGCACGGCAGCGAGAGCCTTCGGCACGCCGAGATCGTCGTTCAGGGCGTCGGCGAAGTCGTCGGTCCACGTACCGAGCGGAACCTCACCCGCACGTTCGACGGTTCTCCTCACGAAGCCTTCGATCCCACGGTACGTCACGGCTGCGGTCTGGAGTGCGGTGTCCGAGTACTCGAGCATCGACCGATAGTGCGCGCTTCCAAGATAGTATCGAAGCTCTTGCGGGCGAACGTTTTTGAGCACATTGGGCACGGAGAGAACGTTGCCGAGCGACTTCGACATCTTCTCACCGCCCATGGTGACCCACCCGTTGTGCAACCAGTACCGACTGAACCCGTCACCGGCCGCTTTGCTTTGGGCGCGTTCGTTCTCGTGGTGCGGGAACACCAGGTCCAAACCACCACAATGAATGTCGAATTCCGGACCGAGGTACGCCTTGCACATCGCGGAGCATTCGAGGTGCCATCCGGGTCGTCCACGTCCCCACGGCGTAGGCCACGACGGCTCCCCGGGCTTGGCAGCTTTCCACAGGGTGAAGTCTCGCGGATCCCGCTTGCCGAGAGCCGCGCTCTCTCCCTGATGAACGTCGTCGAGCTTGTGGCCCGACAGAGCGCCGTAGTCGGGGAAGCTCACGACGTCGAAGTAGACGTCGCCTTCCGAGGCGTAGGCATGGCCCGACTCGATGAGCTGTTCGATGAGCTCGACCATTTGCGTGACGTGACCGGTTGCGCGAGGCTCCGCCGACGGCGGCAGAACCGCGAGCTTGTCGTACGCCCACGTGAACGAACGCTCGAAGGTCGCGGCCCATTCCCACCACGGGCGTCCCGCGTCGCGGGCCTTGTTCAGAATCTTGTCGTCGATATCGGTCACGTTGCGGATGAACGCGACGTCGTAATCCTGGGCACTGAGCCAGCGACGCAGGACGTCGAACGCTACTCCGCTGCGCACGTGGCCGATGTGCGGCTCACCCTGCACTGTTGCCCCACATAGATACACCGATACATGGCCAGGGACCAAGGGGGAAAACTCCCGCAGGGCCCTCGTCTCGGTGTCGTACAAGTGAAGGGTCACGACCAGCAATGCTACCGGTGCTTTTACTCCGTCATGACAAGTGCAGTCGCGACAGCCGCGATTCCCTCGCCTCTGCCGGTCAACCCCAGACCGTCCGTAGTGGTTGCAGACACCGAAACCGGCGCACCGAGCACCGCCGACAGCGCTTCCTGTGCCTCGATCCGCCGTGGTCCGATCTTGGGACGATTGCCGATGATCTGCACCGCCGCGTTGCCGATGACGACCCCGTTCTCGGACAGCAATCGGCGCACCTCGGTCAGCATTGCAGCACCGCTGACGCCATCCCATTCGGGCCGTCCTGTGCCGAACACGGAGCCCAGGTCACCCAGGCCGGCCGCTGACAACAGAGCGTCGCACAGCGCATGGGAGGCGACGTCACCGTCCGAGTGGCCCTCCAGTCCGTCACTGCCCTCGAACAGCAGACCTGCCAGCCAACAGGGGCGGCCTGGCGCGATGGGATGGACGTCGGTGCCGATTCCAACCCTCATGAGGCCTCCCGAGCAATGATTGCCTCTGCAAGCAGCAGGTCGTGAGGCGTGGTGATCTTGAAAGCAAGTGCCTCGCCGACGATGGTGTGCACCGTCTCGCCGAGGCGTTCGACCAGACCGGCGTCGTCGGTAGCTGCGTCGGACGCTGCATCGTATGCGCGGCGAAGCAGGTCCGCGCGGAAACCCTGCGGCGTCTGTATCGCACGCAGAGTGCTTCGATCGGGCGTCCCGACAACGGCGCCCATGAAATCGACGGCCTTGACTGTGTCGGTGACAGGTAGAGCCGGTACGACGGCGCCGCGCCCGGCCTGCACTTCGGCCACCACGCGTGCGACGAGCGACGGCGGAGTGAGTGCGCGAGCTGCGTCATGGACGAGCACGATGCCCGCATCTTCGGCAGCAACCAGTCCCAGTCGAACCGAACCGGTCCGTTCGGATGCGCCCTCGACGACGGTCACATCGGATCCCAGGAGATCACGCGTGTGCTGCACCAGCTCGGCTGGCACGATCACAACGATGCGGTCGACGGCGCCCGATCGGATCAGGCCGTCGACCGAACGCTGCAGCAGGGATCGGTTTCCGATTTCGACGAAGGCCTTCGGTTCTCCACGCTGGAGACGAAGACCTCGGCCCGCCGCCGGAACGAGCGCGACGACGGGACCTGAGTTGGAACGTGCCACCGCTCAGGAAGCGGCAGCGAGAACTTCGTCGAGAATCGTGTCGGCCTTGGCCTCATCGGTTCCCTCGGCCAACGCCAGTTCACCGACGAGGATCTGACGTGCCTTGGCCAGCATGCGCTTCTCGCCTGCCGACAGACCACGATCCTGTTCACGGCGCCACAGGTCACGAACGACCTCGGCGACCTTGTTGACGTCACCGGAAGCAAGCTTTTCCAGATTCGCCTTGTAACGGCGAGACCAGTTGGTGGGCTCCTCGGTGTGCGGTGCGCGAAGCACCTGGAAGACCTTGTCCAGACCCTCTTGTCCGACCACATCGCGAACACCGACGTACTCGGCATTGTCTGCAGGAACTCGAACGGTGAGGTCGCCTTGTGCGACTTTGAGAACTAGGTACTCTCGTGGTTCACCCTTGATGGTGCGGGTTTCTATCGCTTCGATCAGCGCCGCTCCGTGATGGGGGTAAACGACGGTGTCTCCGACCTTGAAAATCATGTGTCCCGTGCCCCTTTCGATTTTCCCAGTTTACCACGCGCTCAGATCAACGGCGCAGGTCAGGGGCGCCGAGCCGTCTCCGTCGGGGTTGACACCGACGTCGGAACGTGTATCCGAAGGGTCCGCGAATGCAGTTCCAGGCTGTGGCGGAGGCAACACGAAACGCCGGTCAACACGCCGATGAGCGCCCGCGAACCACGTCGCGCGGCGTCCCCGAACCAGGTCGTCGAGAGCACGATCGGAAACCTCTTTACGCCCCAGCGATCCGCTGCTGCGAGTTGACTACTACTCTGCCTAGTGGACATGACGGATCGGCTGACCGACGCAGCCGCATCGCCCGCGCCCACTACACCGGCCACAACTGTAAGGACGACGACGTGACTGCGTTCATTGCTGCGACTGCGAACCGAAAGACCCGTCGATTGGCATCGGCACTCGCCATCGCGGCGGGCGGGGTGTTGGCACTGAGCTCGTGCGGTGCCGGGCAGATTTCACAAACGGCCACCCAGGTCGCCGCGGTCAACGGAAACTTCGCCGATGTCGGCGACATCTCGCTGCGCAACGTCCACGTCGTGTACCCGCAGACGGAGGAGTACTCCATCGAGCCGGGTGGCAAGGTCGAGCTCGGATTCATCGCCGTCAACAACAGCCCGGCGAACTCGGACACTCTCACCCGCATCTCGACTACAGCCGCTTCCTCGATCACCGTGGGCGAGGAGCCCGGCGGTACCGAGATCGCTCCGCTGACCGCTCTCGGTGCAGGCGCGCCGGTCGACAACGAGGCCGTGAACCCCGATATCCCGCTGCAGTTCGTCGTCGTGGAACTCAACGGCATCGGTGAAGAGGTCCGCCCCGGGCTCACGGTTCCGATCACCTTCACGTTCGAAGAGGCCGGAGACGTCGAACTGCTCGTACCGGTCGACGCCGGTCAGGTGCTGCCACGCGACGTCTCCGCGAAGTCGCCCATCGAGGCCGAGTTGCACGGCGAGGCGGAAGAGGCCGAGCACAGCATCATCGAAACTCAGGTCGAAGAAGCAACCGACGGCAACAACTGAGGTTTCCTGTCGGTAGCTGCATCTAGTCTTCCCGAGTGGTGAAAGCGAAGACCAACTACCGATGTTCGGCCTGCCAGCACACCGTGGGCAAGTGGGTCGGGCGATGTCCTGAGTGTGGCAGCTGGGGTTCTATGGACGAAGCTCCTGTCCTGGTTCCGGTCGCCAATCGCGCTGGGGCGTCAGGACTCGGCGCCGGAAATACCCGTTCGGCGATGGCGGCGATGATCCCGTCGTCTCCGGCCGCCGCGATCACTCAGGTCAGCAGCACGACCTCCCAGGCCAACTCCACCGGTATCCCCGAGTTCGACCGTGTGCTCGGCGGCGGACTCGTACCCGGCTCGGTTGTGTTGCTTGCCGGCGAACCGGGCGTCGGTAAGTCCACGCTGCTTCTCGAGGTCGTACACCGGTGGGCGCGCACCGGCGAGGACCGACGAGCCCTCTACGTCACCGGCGAGGAGTCCGCGGGGCAGGTGCGCCTACGCGCCGATCGCACCGGCGCCGTACACGAAAGAGTGTTTCTCGCCGCCGAATCCGACCTCGCGACGGTGTTCGGCCACGTCGAACAGGTCAAGCCGAGCCTGCTCATCGTCGACTCCGTGCAGACGATGCTCGCCGCCGATGTCGACGGGGTAATCGGCGGAGTCACCCAGGTGCGTGCGATCACCAGCGCCCTCACCTCTCTCGCCAAGACCACCGGCGTCGCAGTGCTTCTGATCGGTCACGTCACCAAGGACGGCGCCGTCGCCGGACCACGATCGCTCGAGCATCTGGTGGACGTTGTCCTGCACTTCGAAGGCGACAAACACTCGACACTGCGCATGATCCGAGGCGTCAAGAACCGCTTCGGCGCCTCCGACGAGGTCGGCTGCTTCGAACTGCGAGACACCGGCATCGAGGGCATCACCGACCCGTCGGGCCTGTTCCTGCACCACCGCACCGACGCGGTACCGGGAACCGCCGTCACCGTCACGATGGACGGCAAGCGGCCTCTTCTGGCCGAAGTCCAGGCACTCGTCGTCGACACTCACATGCCTTCTCCCCGTCGCGCCGTCAGTGGGCTCGACGCCGCGCGCGTCGCGATGATCCTCGCCGTGCTCGAACGGCGTTGTGGAATGAAGATCGCCAAGAGCGAGGTCTACGCGGCCACGGTCGGCGGGATGAAGACCAGCGAACCTGCCGCCGACCTGGCATTGGCTGCCGCAGTGGCGTCGGCGGTAACCGACGTGCCCGTTCCCCCCGGCTTCGTCATCCTGGGTGAGGTCGGCCTCGCCGGCGAAGTGCGTCGAGTCTCCGGTCTCGGTCGTCGGCTCGCTGAGGCTGCCCGCCTCGGTTTCACTCATGCCATCACCCCGGAACACGACGACCCGATCCCACCGGGGATGAAGGTCAAGACCGTCACGAACCTCGGCGACGCACTGAATTCGGTGCGAACGCGTTCTCGGTGATTCGGCTCCAGTAACCTCTACCGCGAGGGCGAAATCCGCAGGCATGCAATCGCAGCAACTCCGAAGCGACGAGGGGATGATCATGGACGACACAACACGCGGCGAGTCCTCCTCCCCCGCCCTACGAGAGACCATTGCCCGATTGGCGCCCGGTACGGCCCTGCGAGACGGGTTGGAGCGCATACTGCGTGGTCGCACAGGCGGACTCATCGTTCTCGGATACGACGACGAAGTCGAGGCCATCTGCGACGGCGGATTCGAACTCGATGTCGAGTTCGCCCCGACGCGCCTGCGGGAGCTGTCGAAGATGGACGGGGCCGTCGTGCTCTCGACCGACGGCAAGCGCATCGTGCGCTCCAACGTGCAACTCGTTCCCGATCACAAGATCCCGACTGTGGAGTCGGGCACCCGCCACCGGGCGGCCGAGCGCACCGCAATGCAGACCGGCTACCCCGTCGTCTCGGTTAGCCAGTCGATGAGCATCGTCAGCGTGTACGTCGCCGGGGTCAGACATGTCGTCGAAGGCTCGGCGACAATTCAATCCAGAGCAAACCAGGCCGTCGCAACGCTCGAACGGTACAAGGCTCGTCTCGACGACAACACCCGTCAATTGTCGGTCGTGGAGATCGAGGACTTCGTGACGCTACGAGACGCCCTCACCGTCGCACAGCGGCTCGAGATGGTACGACGCGTATCCGTGGAGATCGAACAGAACGTTCTCGAACTCGGCACCGACGGTAGGCAATTGGCGCTTCAACTCGAAGAATTACTCGGTGACAACGACGTCGACCGTCAGCTGGTCGTCCGTGACTACCTCGCAGGCACCGAACCTGCAGGCACGGCAGCAGTGGAGCGGGCGCTCGGCGCGCTGGACAAACTCACCGACGTCGACCTGCTGGACTTGACCACGCTCGCACGGGCATTCGGTTATCCCGCAACGATCGAGGCACTCGACACTCCCATGAGTCCACGGGGATACCGAGTCCTGACGCGCGTGCCTCGGCTGCAGTTCAGCCAAATCCACCGTCTCGTAGCATCTTTCGGCACTTTGCAGGGACTCTTGGCGGCAACTGCCGCAGACCTGCAGTCCGTCGAAGGCATCGGCGGACTGTGGGCCCGACATATCAGAGAAGGCCTGTCCCGGCTGGCCGAGTCCTCGATCGCCGGGCCGTTCGACTGACGGCCGCTATTCCTGACGGCCGCTATGTCGTCATGTTGAACGGCTCCGGTGAACTACGGAGTTCACCGAGCTGAGCGATCACCTTGTACGAGCCTGCACCGACCGGAATGCGTTCTTCCCCGCAGCCGGGAACGGAATTGGTTCCGGACCATTTCACCGTGAAACCCGCTTGTTCGCCGGGCTTGAAGGTTCGCAGATCCGACTGCGCGTCGGGGAAGCAGTCGGTGTTGGACCAAATCCGCTGATCCGACAGCGTGTAGACCAGGGCCTGCTGCAGACCGGCACCGACGTCGCGCTGGCACTCGGTGGAGCTGATGTTGGTGATGACGACCGTGAATCCCGGCTCTTCGCCCACTCGGTACGACGCCTTGTCCGGGGTTGCCTTGATCGCCAGGCTTTGGTCCGGGCATTGGTTCGCTGCGACAGGGGCGTCCGCGGCAGGGGCATCTGTGGCAGGGGCGGCACTGGAATCCGACCCGGTAGACGCGGCGGTGCCACCTGACCCACCGGATCCGCCTGCCGCACTGGACCCGCCGGATGCTGCTCCCTGTTGCTGCGGGGTGGTAGTCGGAGCCGCCGTCGTCGAACTTGCCGACGACACGACACCAGCCGGCTCGGCCTGCTGGTTATTGTCCCCACTACCGCCGAGCGACGCGATGAACCACACGATCAATCCGAGCACGACGACGGCCGCACCGATGGCGAGCGCACGACGACGCCAGTAGATTTCGGGAGGCAAAGGCCCGGTTGGTTCCAACACAGAACAACCGTAGGTGCCAGTGGCTCACGCATCTGGCAAGCGCATGCGGCGTGTCGCAACTAGAGAAAGAAGTTGATCAGGGCACTTCGCCGATATTGCCGATTACCTCGCGCAACCGCGCGGTCCCCTCGGACAACTTGTAGGTCAAGCCCACGATTGCAACATCTCCCGCCTCGACCTTGTCGGCGATGATTCGCGAGCGCTGCATCAGCAGATTTCCGGTTTCCTCGACGTGGCGGGCCTCGAAGTCGTCGACCGCGACGTACCCGTCCCGGCGCGCGGACAGCACAGAGGGAGTCACCCGCTCGACGACGTCGCGAATGTAACCCCCGGGGGTGTCACCCGAGTCGAGCGCGTCGATCGTGGCCTGGACCGCACCGCACTTGTCGTGGCCGAGCACGACGATCAGCGGCGCGCCCAGGACGGCAACTCCGTACTCGATCGAGCCGAGCACGGACGAATCGATCGTGTGGCCTGCCGTGCGAACGACGAACATATCTCCGAGGCCCTGATCGAAGATGATCTCGGCGGCGACGCGGGAGTCGGCGCAGCCGAACAGAATGGCGCTCGGATGTTGTCCTTCGGCGAGACGGGTGCGGTCCTCGATCCCCTGGCTGGGGTGCAGCGGCTCGCCGGCGACGAAGCGCTGGTTACCCTCCTTGAGAGACTTCCATGCTGAAACTGGGTTCGATGCGGGCATGGGTGTCATTGTGCCTGGGCCGTCTGCTACCGGCGAGTCGGGCTATCGGAGAAAGGGTGCGGGAGAGACAGTGCCGATCGATACCAACGCACTCCTCGGGTGGTTCGACACCGAGGAACGTGACCTGCCGTGGCGACGCCCGGGCGTGACCGGATGGCAGATCCTGATGAGCGAGATCATGCTGCAGCAGACGCCGGTGTCACGTGTGGCGCCCATCTGGGAGCAGTGGGTCGAACGCTGGCCGGTGCCGTCCGCGATGGCCGAATCGTCTCGAGCGGAGGTACTACGAGCCTGGGGCAAGCTGGGCTACCCGCGTCGCGCTCTGCGACTGCACGAATGCGCTGGAGTACTGGCGGCCGAACACGGCGATGTCGTACCCGCGGACGTCGACACCCTCCTCGGACTGCCGGGCATCGGCGCATATACGGCGCGCGCAGTCGCATGTTTCGCGTACGGGCAACGCGTACCCGTCGTCGACACGAACGTTCGGCGCGTCGTCGCCAGAGCTGTCCACGGGACCGCCGAAGCCGGCAACCCGTCGACGACGCGAGATCTAGCCGACGTCGACGGACTCCTCCCCCGCCCGCGCGCGAAGGCAGCGCGTTATTCCGCTGCGTTGATGGAACTGGGCGCGTTGATCTGCACGGCGAAGAATCCGGCATGCCTGCTGTGTCCGCTTCCGGAGTGCTCGTGGATCGAGGCGGGTCGGCCTGCGCACACAGGTCCGGCGAAGAAGGTCCAGAAATTCGCCGGCACCGACCGTCAGGTACGCGGGAAGCTGATGTCGGTCCTGCGCGAGAGCAGTGGTCCCGTCGAACGCACGAAACTCGACGTAGTCTGGCTCACCGATCCGGGACAGCGAGATCGGGCACTGGACTCACTGCTACTCGACGGTTTGATCGAACAGACCGACTCGGGACTGTTCGCGCTGGCCGGTGAGGGAGAGGGCACTCCCTCACGCGAATGATCAACGCAGGAAATCCACCAGCACCTTGTTGACGATCTCAGGTCGCTCCAGATAGCCGAAGTGACCGGTATCGGCGATCTCCTCGTAGCGAGCACCCGGAATCGCCTGCGCCACCTCACGGCTCAAATGCACGGGGATCAGCCGGTCGTCCGCGAATCCGACGACGAGCGACTTGGCGGTGATCTTTCGGTATGCGGTCAGACGTTCCGACCCGGCCCGCATCTCCAGCCCGATCTGGGCGCGCTTGCCGGCACTGGGCTGGCCGCCCGAGAACTCGAGGACCGCAAGCCAATCTCCGATCGCCTGTTCGTCGCGAAGCGTCGCCGGCGAGAAGTTGTTCATCGCAGTGATCGCCGCCCGGTACGACGCCGGCAGCGTAATTCCCGCGTCGTACAACTCGCGTTCCGCTTTCGACCACGCCCGTTGCATCGCCGATGCTCGCCCGTAGGTGGCCATCATGACTGCGTGCGACACCAGATCCGGGCGGGCGAGCGCAAGCTCCTGGGTGACCCGGGATCCCATCGACGTCCCGACGACCCTGGCGCGCATTCCGCCGAGATGCTCGATGAGCGCCGCGGTGTCCGCGACCAGGTCGTCCAGGACCATCCCGTCCGCACACTCCGAGGACGGTGAGATACCGCGGTTGTCGAACGTGACCACCTGGAAACCAGCCTTCACGAGGGCAGGCACCTGATGCGCCTTCCATACTCGCCCCGGGCTGCCTGTACCCATCACCAACACGACGAGCGGGCCGGAGCCGGCAACCTCGTAGTTGATTTCAATTCCATTGATCTTCGCCAGCGACATTCGCGTCATCGTAGTTGGCGTAGGAAGCTGGTCACCGTTTCGCGATAGAACTCGGGACGCTCGTCGTGGATCAGGTGCGCAGCGCCAGGCACCAGGACATACTCCGACTTGGCGTTTCGCGCGTGCATCTCGGCCATCTGACCGTCCGGTGTGATGCCGAACTCACCTTCCAACAACAGCGACGGGACGTCGACCGACTCCCATTCGCTCCAGAAGTGTCGAGTTCCCCACTCCGCGGAAATTGCCTCGAACGTCGACACCGAGCCGTGCAGATACCAGCCGTCTTCTCGCTCGACGAAGGAATCCAGAAAGTACCGACCCGCGACATCCCCGAAGAAGCTACGCACGTCGTCCTCGGTTGAAAACGGTTGCGGCCAACGCCTGATCATCGCGGCCCAGTCGTCGGCCGTTCGCCCCCGAAAGTCGGGAGCTATGTCCTCGACGACGAGCGCAGCCACAAGATCCGGTCTGGCAGCGGCCAAGCACCATCCGTGCAGCGAGCCCATCGAATGTCCGACGACGGTTGCCCGCCCCACTTTCTCGGCGTGCTCGGTCAAGTCCTCGACGAACGCCTCGGTGCGTAGCGACGACGGAGCGCGGCGACGATGCCCGGGTGCGTCGTAGGTGTAGACATGGCCGAGTTCACGTAGCCATGGAAGCTGACGCCGCCACGTCTGCGCGCTCCCCATCAGTCCGTGCAGCAGAAGGATCGGATTGCCGTTCCCACCCTCATCGTGCAGCACACACCCGATCCTAATGTCGAGTCCTCGGCCGACGCACGGTCCCATTTGCGAGTCCGAGCGGCGGAGTAGCCTCTCGAACATGGCAGTCGTGAAGATCAATGCAATCGAAGTTCCTTCAGGTGCAGGCCCCGAGCTGGAGAAGCGCTTCGCCGCGCGCGCGGGCGCCGTCGAAGGTTCACCAGGCTTTCTCGGATTTCAGCTGCTGCGGCCGGTGAAGGGCGAGGACCGCTACTTCGTAGTCACGCAGTGGGAGACAGAAGAAGCCTTCGAGGCGTGGGCAGCGGGGCCGGCCAAAGCCGCCCACTCGGGTGAGCGCGCGAAGCCGGTCGCGTCAGGCGCATCGTTGTTGGAGTTCGAGGTTGTTCTCGACGTGCCCGCGCGCAGCAAGCCGGAGTAACGCCCCGACTGCTCAGACCGGCTTCACAGCTGATCCAACGACACCGGCGGTAGCGTCCACAGTTGCCGCGTAGTCCCAGTCCGTCGGTGCCGCAGATTTCGACGCTGCAGATTTCGACGTTCTAGATTTCGAGGTCGTGTTGGATCGGCCCTCGATAGCGTCGACGAGAGCGTCCAACTCGTCTACAGGAACCGGCCGACCGACGTGGAAGCCCTGCGCACCGTCGCATCCGAGAGTGCGCAGCCTCTCGAGTGTTCGTGCGTCCTCCACACCCTCGGCGACCACGGTCATGCCGAGGCTTCGCGCCAGATCGATCGTGGAACCGACGATCGATGCATTCGTCGGTTGACTGTTCATCGCCGTCACGAAGGTCTTGTCGATCTTGAGC
Source organism: Rhodococcus sovatensis (assembly GCF_037327425.1). Classification (NCBI taxonomy): domain Bacteria; kingdom Bacillati; phylum Actinomycetota; class Actinomycetes; order Mycobacteriales; family Nocardiaceae; genus Rhodococcus; species Rhodococcus sovatensis. The sequence goes on from NZ_CP147846.1 coordinate 4,071,143, forward strand.
GTCTGGACAGGGAGTGATCGAAGGTACGCCAGCGAGCTGTATCCGGTTCCGTAATCGTCGATGGCAATCGAAGCCCCGATATCTCGTAGCGCGACGAGCGAGTCGACCGAACGCCTTGGGTCGGTCATCGCAGTGGTTTCTGTGACCTCGAATTCGACTGCGGCGGCCGGTACCTCGTGCCTCTGTAGTGCGTGGGCCACGTGCTCCACGAGCGCAGAGTCCAGCAGGTTTCGTACAGACAGATTCACCGAGATGCCGAAATCTGGGCGGATGCGCCGCATCGCGCTGCAACACCTGAGGGAGTCTTCGAGCACGTACGCCGTGATGGCGGGCAACAATCCGGTCCGTTCCGCGTCGGGAAGGAACGACGACGGAGACATGAGTCCCTCACGCGGATGCTGCCATCGCAACAGCGCCTCGACACCGGATACTGTGCCCGACGCCAGATCGAGACACGGTTGGAAGAACACTCGCAGTTGCCGCTCACGAAGCGCTGTTTCGAGTTCACCGAGCAGACGCATCTGATCATGTCGGTTGCAGTCCATCGACGGGGTGTAGATCGACGAACGCATATGCGAGTGTTTGGCGGCGGTCAACGCGACGTGTGCATGCTGCAGCAGGGCTTCGGCGTCGACGTCGCTCAGCTTCGAGGACTCGACGACCCCTACCGTCGCGTCCAGTGCCACGTTGATGTCGCGAACGAACATGGTCCGACTCACGACGCTGCGGAAGTGATCGGCATACTCCGTCGGGGAGATCACCATCAGGTCGGCGGCCATCGAAACGACGAACTGATCGCCGCCGAGACGCCCTACAACGGAATCGCCCGCCGACGCAGCCGACAGGCGCTGACCGATCTCACGGAGTACGCGATCCCCAACCGGGTAGCCAAAAGTCTCGTTGATCTGCGCGAACCGGTCGACGTCGACGATGACAACGACGACGCCACCAGGCCCTGCCGAGTCGATTGACTTGCCAAGGAGGTCGCCGAGGTGACGACGATTCGCAAGGCCCGTCACCGGATCGGTGATCGACGCGAGGGACAGAGCATCGGCCTGCTTGCGCAGAGCAGAGAGAAAGCAAGCCATCCGAGCGGATACGAGGACGACCGCAACCACCGACGAACCGAGTACGAGCCAACCCCACTCGGCGACCGGCACACCGTTGGCAATCTGAGTTCCCATCACAGCGGGGGGCATGAGTATCGCAACACTCAAGCTCACAAGTCGAGTGCGGTCGACGATGCGATGCGGACTCGACGATGTCTCTCGCGCTCGCCACGTCAGCTCCTGCGGACGCAGTGCGGCAGAGGCCAGCAACACGTATCCGACGAGCCATCCCGCGTTGACCAAAGGGACGTCGACGAACCCTAGCCCGTCTACCAGGACGTACAGCACCCATCCTGACAACGAGAACAGGATGAATGCTGCAGCAGTCATCGTGAACGCAGTAGTGCGAGCGCCTTTGACCAGTATCAGAGTGGCCACCAGCGACAGCAGAAACCCGTCGGCCCCCGTGTACACGACGACCGGCCAGAACTCGGCGAGGGTCGCGCCACCGAGCATTGCGTCGGTCCGATTGCCGACGACGAAGATCCAGGCGATCAACCCGAGACCGGTCGCCACGATCAGGCCTTCGAGCACGTCCTCGATGCCGAACAGCCGTCGCCCGACATCGTCCTCGAGCTTCAGAACGCCCAACACGAAGGCGACGTGACCGAACAGATACGCGGCGTCGGCGACCGACACCGTCGGCACGATCATCTGAGTCGTCAGACGGAACCCGATGATCAGATCGCCCAGACTCCATGCCAACACTCCGAATGCGAGCAAGCCCCAGGCGGAACGATTCGTGGACTTGAGTCGCTGGCCTGCGAACACAGCCACCACGCAAGCGAAGGAACACAGAACGTAGACCGCAAGTCGGGGATAACCGTCGGGGGCCGCAAGGTAGGCCGCGACGCCGGCTGCCCCCAACACCAGGAACCTCGACCATCTCATACGAGTCAGTCCTTTCCTGGTCCCCCAACCGCCGCTGCGTCGGCTATTGCCCCCGAACCATTCGCCCGTTCGCCATTCGACACCGAACGGCGAACGGATTGGTTACATAGGCAAGGATCTCAGACGCAGTGACCGAACAACCACACAGGTAGACCTTTTCTTCATCGGACAGCGCTCGAACCACACTTTCTGCTCACTGAACCCGTACAAAACAGCGCCTAGGCATGGAGCGCGCTCCGCGCCGGCATCACCAGTGACTCCAGTCGGTCAGAGGCCATTCCCAGGCATGCTGGATGAGGCTTCGGTCGCCTCGGGCCCCTGCGCATCTTCCGAATGATATTGAGCCAGAAGCCTTTTCTCCTCGTCGCGCTTCGGAAACGCGAAGAAGACGAGCACAGCTCCGGCGAGCACCACGACAATCGCAGCGGCATAGGACTTCTGGTCACCATCCAGGAATGCTTGTTTCGCCGCCGCGATGATCTGCTCGCCGTACTGCGGATACCGTTCGGCCAGATCGGCTGCCGACGAGAACGACTTGGTAAGCACCGACTGGGTTTCTTCGCTGACGCTGCCGGCCTGAGGCGACTGTGCGATCTGTGCTGTGAACGACGCCGCGTATCCGGCCGTAAGTAGCGCACCGAGCGTCGACTGCATGATCGCCCCACCTAGATCCCGCTGCAGGTCAGCCGTGCCCGACGCCATCCCCGCACGGTCGACTGGCACAGACCCGGTCAACGAGCGGGACGCAGGCGTTCCAGCGAGGCCGATGCCGATACCGAGCAGTGCGTAGCTGACCGCGACCACCCAATACGACACATCCTCCTTCCACGTCAACCACGCCAGAACGAGGCCGACGACAATGAAGACGTAGCCGAGCAACAGCGTGAACCTCGAACCGCGAGATTCGACGAGTTTCGCCGACTGCGGCGCGACGATGACCATCGCGGCCGCAGCCGGAAGCGTTGCCGCTCCCGCGGCAAGCGTCGAGTATTGGAGTACGTTCTGCAAGAACTGCTGGCCGACGAAGATCACACCCATCAGCGAACCGAACACGATGATCCCGGCAAGTGCAGCGACCCAAAAAGTCCGACGCCGTGCAATACGCAGATCGTAGAGCGGGAACTTCGCCCGAGATTGCCTGAATACGAATACCGCACCCGCGGCGAGTGCGATCGCGCCGAGCCCGATCGCGAGCGTGCCCATACCGTCGACCGGTGCGAAATTGATGCTGAGCACGAGAGCCGCGATGAATACCACCGACACCATGCCGCCGAGGTTGTCAACGGGATCGGTTGTCTCGTTGACGTGCGAGGGAACGAACACTGACGCGAGGATCAAGGCAAGGAGAGCCAGCGGCAGCGTGACGACGAATACCGAACCCCAGTGGAACTTCTCCAGCAGAGCACCGGACAGCAGTGGCCCGAGCGCGGACAATGCACCACCGAGCGCCGACCACAGCGCGATGGCCTTCGTCCTCGGCGGGCCTGACCACAGCGCAGTGATCAGCGCGAGCGTAGTCGGATACGCGAGGCCCGCCGACAGCCCACCGAGCAACCGAGCACCGAACAGCACCTCGAAGTTCGGCGCGAAACCAGCGATGATGCATGCGGGGATCGAGAGCGCCATCCCCAGCACCAGCAGCATCTTTCGGCCGTACCGATCGCCGAGCGCACCCAAATACAACACCGAGGCCGCGAGGCCGAGCGAGTACGCCACAGCGATGAGATTCAGCTGAGTCTGACTGGCGTCGAAGTCCCGTCCGATCTCAGGAAGCGCGACATTCGCCACCGCCAGATTGAGGTTCGCCACCGCGGCAACGAGGATGAGTACGAACAACACCAGCCCTGCGCGGGCGGGGACAGAGCCCTTCTCGACGGTAGTCACGGGGATCAGTCAAGCGCACTGCCGCGGGGTGTGCCTCACCTGCGGAGTGCGAAGTATCCAATCGCTCGCACCTTGCCTCCGCTTGAATGAACCCCCGAAGCCATCTGACCGTATCGATGGACCATCCAAGCGGTCCGGAGTCCACCTCGCGTCCGCTTGAATGAACCCCCGAAGCCATCTGACCGTATCGATGGACCATTCAAGCGATGGTGGGCCGGACACACAGCAAAGCGGGCCGCACCCGGTACATGGGTACGGCCCGCTTCGGTAGAGCTACGGCTACTTACTCGCTGTCGTCGCCTGCGGCCTTGGCCAGGTCGACGGGCAGCTCGTCGGGAACGACGATTGCCTTCTTCTCGCCACGGAACGTGAACTTGGCGTCCTCGCCCTGGCCTTCGCCGTCCCAGTTCTCGACGTCGACCAGGATGATCTGTCCGGCCTCGATCTCGCCGAACAGGATCTTCTCGGACAGCTGATCCTCGATCTCGCGCTGGATGGTGCGGCGCAACGGCCGCGCACCCAGTACCGGGTCGAATCCGCGCTTCGCGAGGAGCGACTTCGCCTTCTCGGTGACCTCGATCGCCATGTCCTTGTTCTTGAGCGCACCTTCGACTCGGTTGAGCATGAGATCGACCATCTGAATGATCTCGTCTTTGGTGAGCTGGTGGAACACGACGATGTCGTCGATACGGTTGAGAAACTCCGGGCGGAAATGCTTCTTCAGCTCGTCGTTGACCTTGAGCTTCATCCGCTCGTAGTTGGAGCCGGTGCCCTCACCCGAGGAGAAGCCGAGGCCGACTGCCTTCGAGATGTCCGAGGTACCGAGGTTCGAGGTGAAGATCAGCACGGTGTTCTTGAAGTCGACCGTGCGTCCCTGGCCGTCGGTGAGACGACCGTCTTCGAGCACCTGCAGGAGCGTGTTGTAGATCTCCTGGTGTGCCTTCTCGATCTCGTCGAACAGCACGACGGAGAACGGCTTGCGACGGACCTTCTCGGTGAGCTGGCCGCCCTCTTCGTATCCGACGTATCCGGGAGGAGCACCGAAGAGTCGCGACGCGGTGAAGCGGTCGTGGAACTCGCCCATATCGATCTGGATGAGTGCATCGTCCTCGCCGAACAGGAAGTTCGCGAGTGCCTTCGACAGCTCGGTCTTACCGACACCGGACGGGCCGGCGAAGATGAACGAGCCGGACGGACGCTTGGGATCCTTCAGACCCGCACGCGTACGACGGATGGCCTTCGAGACTGCCTTGACGGCCTCGACCTGCCCGATGATCCGCTTGTGCAGCTCGTCTTCCATGCGGAGCAGACGGGTGGTCTCCTCCTCGGTGAGCTTGAAGACGGGGATACCGGTCCAGTTTCCGAGAACCTCGGCGATCTGCTCGTCGTCGACCTCGGCGATGACGTCGAGGTCACCGCTTCGCCACTGCTTTTCCCGCTCGGCGCGCTGCTGAACGAGCTGCTTTTCCTTGTCACGCAGGTTCGCAGCCTTCTCGAAGTCCTGCGCGTCGATCGCAGATTCCTTCTCGCGGCGAGCGTCGGCGATCTTGTCGTCGAATTCCCGCAGGTCTGGCGGCGCGGTCATCCGGCGGATGCGCATCCGCGCGCCCGCCTCGTCGATGAGGTCGATTGCCTTGTCCGGCAAGAACCGATCGTTGATGTACCGGTCGGCGAGTGTTGCCGCCGCCACGAGAGCACCGTCGGTGATCGAGACGCGGTGGTGAGCCTCGTAGCGGTCGCGCAGACCCTTGAGGATCTCGATGGTGTGCTCGACGGTCGGCTCGCCGACCTGGACGGGCTGGAAACGACGCTCAAGTGCCGCGTCCTTCTCGATGTACTTGCGGTACTCGTCCAGCGTGGTCGCACCGATGGTCTGCAGCTCGCCACGAGCCAACTTCGGCTTGAGGATCGAGGCCGCGTCGATAGCGCCCTCGGCCGCACCTGCACCCACGAGCGTGTGCAGCTCGTCGATGAACAGGATGATGTCGCCGCGAGTGTTGATCTCCTTGAGAACCTTCTTCAGGCGCTCTTCGAAGTCACCGCGGTAGCGGCTGCCTGCGACCAGGGATCCGAGGTCGAGGGTGTAGAGCTGCTTGTCCTTGAGCGTCTCGGGTACCTCGCCGTTGACGATGGCCTGTGCGAGGCCCTCGACGACAGCGGTCTTACCGACACCGGGCTCGCCGATGAGGACAGGGTTGTTCTTGGTGCGGCGGCTCAGGACCTGCATGACGCGCTCGATTTCCTTTGCGCGCCCGATAACCGGGTCGAGCTTGCCTTCGAGTGCAGCCTGGGTCAGGTTGCGACCGAACTGATCGAGCACGAGCGACGTGGACGGCGTTCCCGCCTCGCCGCGACTGCTGCCGGATTCCGACGGTTCCTTGCCCTGGTACCCGGACAGCAACTGGATGACCTGCTGGCGCACCCGGTTGAGGTCGGCTCCGAGCTTGACCAGAACCTGAGCCGCGACGCCTTCGCCTTCGCGAATCAGACCCAGCAGAATGTGCTCGGTTCCGATGTAGTTGTGGCCGAGCTGCAGCGCTTCACGCAAACTGAGCTCGAGTACTTTCTTGGCGCGCGGGGTGAACGGGATATGACCGGACGGAGCCTGCTGACCCTGGCCGATGATCTCTTCGACCTGGCTGCGGACTCCTTCAAGGGAGATACCCAACGACTCCAGAGACTTGGCTGCGACGCCTTCACCCTCGTGGATGAGGCCAAGCAGAATGTGCTCCGTGCCGATGTAGTTGTGGTTGAGCATCCGGGCTTCTTCTTGAGCCAGGACGACAACACGCCGCGCGCGATCGGTGAACCTCTCGAACATCGCTCTCCCTCACTTCTTGGTGGGTGGTAGCACTTCCCACCAGGTCTTCTAGCACCACAGTATCCAGTAACGCGGGTTCGCTCGGCACTGAAGGTATAACGCCAACACTGTTGCGTCCGCGTCTCCACCTTTACTGTAGTTGGCCGGTGGTTCACTTGCCGACCCTCGGCCCCCCTTAACGAGGACGGTTCTCGTCGACGCGGGGTAGTCCAGTGCCTGCTTATAGGTGATAACGCGGGCAGATGCGATTTCGTTTCCGATTTTCTGTCCGCTGCTGGCGAACAGCGTCTCAGCCCCGACGGGCGCCGGTCAGCCCTGCGGCTTGACGATCGGGAACAGAATCGTTTCGCGAATACCGAGTCCGGTCAACGCCATCAGCAGGCGATCGATTCCCATTCCGGTTCCGGTGGTGGGCGGCATGCCTTGTTCCATCGCCGCAAGGAAGTCTTCGTCGAGCACCATCGCCTCGTCGTCGCCTGCCGCAGCCTGACGCGCCTGATCCTCGAACCGTTCGCGCTGGATCACAGGATCGACCAGCTCCGAGTAGCCGGTTGCCAGCTCGAATCCGCGAACGTAGAGATCCCACTTCTCGGTGACGCCTGCAATGCTGCGGTGCTGACGAGTCAGCGGGGAAGTCTCGACCGGGAAATCTCGAACGAACGTCGGCGCGAACAGGTCGTCGCCGATCTGGTGTTCCCACAGTTCCTCGACGAGCTTGCCGTGCCCATAGATGGGCTTGCCATCCTTGCGCGGAATCTCCAGTCCGACCTTGTCGGCCAGCTGGAGGAGCTCGTCGACGCCGGTCTCCGGGGTGATGGTGACACCGATGGCCTCCGACAACGACGGGTACATCTCGAGCGTCGTCCACTCGCCGCTCAGGTCGTAGGTAGTGCCGTCGGGAAGCAGGACAACCTGCGTACCGAGAGCTGCCTGCGCGACTTCCTGGACCAGCTCACGAGTCATCCTCGCCGAGTCGTCGTACGTGCCGTAGGCCTCGTAGGTCTCGAGCATCGCGAATTCCGGTGAGTGCGACGAGTCGGCGCCCTCGTTGCGGAAGTTCCGGTTGATCTCGAAGACCTTCTCGATTCCTCCGACTACGCAGCGCTTGAGGAACAGCTCCGGTGCGATTCGCAGGAACAAATCGGTGTCCAACGCGTTGGAGTGCGTCACGAACGGCCGAGCGGCAGCACCGCCGTGCAACGTCTGCAGCATCGGAGTCTCGACTTCGAGAAATCCGCGACGTTCAAGCGCGTTGCGCAGTTCACGAACGACGGCGATGCGCTTGCGGGCGACCTCGCGGGCTTCCGGTCGCATGATGAGGTCCAGGTAGCGCTGCCGGATCCGCGTCTCTTCGTTCAGTTCCTTGTGTGCGACGGGAAGTGGACGCAGCGCCTTGGACGCGATCTGCCAGGAGTCGGCCATCACGCTGAGCTCGCCGCGACGGCTGGAGATGACCTCGCCGTGCACGAACACGAAGTCACCGAGGTCGACGTCGGACTTCCACGCAACGAGCGCGTCCTCGCCGACCCCAGCCAGACTGATCATCGCCTGGAGCTGAGTGCCGTCGCCCTCCTGGAGCGTCGCGAAGCACAGCTTTCCGGTATTGCGGACGAAGATGACTCGGCCCGCCACACCGACGAGTTGGCCCGTCGTCGAATCGGCCTCTAGCGCCGGAAAGAGGTCGCGGATCTCGCGAAGCGAGTGCGTACGCGCAACCGAGACGGGATAGGGCTCCTGGCCCTGTTCGAGCAGCCGGTCCCGCTTGGCACGACGAATCCGTAGCTGTTCCGGAGTGTCGTCGATCGTCGGGGCAGCTGCGTCAGTCACAGACGCACACTTTATCTGCCACGTCCGTCAAACCAGAATCGCTACCGCTCGGCAAACCAGAATCGCTACCGCTCGGCAAACCAGAATCGCTACCGCCTGAACCGCGGCGGCTCAGTGCGCCGAGATGGCCTCGGCTTCGCGCACGCAGTGCGCGGCCTGAGTCAGCACACCGAGCAGGCCTGCGGACTTGAGTGCCTTGTACCCACCGACCAGATCGGTGGACTTGTGCAACCCGAGCTCCTGCAGCGACGCCGCAGCCAGGCTGGAGGTGTATCCCTCGGAGCAGATGACGATCCACTCGATGTCGTGATCGACTGCCGCAACCAGGCGCGCATCCGAAGTCGGATCGAGACGCCACTCGAGGACATTGCGCTCGATCGCCAGCGCGCCGGGCAGCGTTCCTTCGACGGCTCGCTGCGCCTGCGGCCGAATGTCGACGACGATCGCACCGCGGGCGACAGCGTCGCGCAACTCGAAGACGGTGATGCGGTCGATCTTGGCGCGTGCTTCTTCCAACATCCGGGCGATGGTCATTTCGAAGGCCCTTCGGGTTCGTCGGTCAGCTCGGATCGGGTTCTGCGGAGCGAGGACTTGTCTGTCACTTCGTAGTACGACATAGCCGTCAGTGGCGGTGAATAGGCGTGCACGCTCAACGTCGGCGCTTCGGGTGTCGGGATGTCGGCTGCAGGGGCCCTCATCACGTCGTGAACCCACCCGAGCGGGAACGAGGCTTGATCACCAGCGTCGAGACGCCGACGCTTGAGTCCGGCACCAGCCCAACGATATTCGACGAGTGAGCCACTCAGGACTGTCAATGCACCGAGCGAGCCGGCGTGGTCGTGCAGCTCGGTCGAACGGTCCGGGACCCAACTGATGAGCCAGACGTCGAGGTCGTCGTCGGTGTGCAGTCGGGTCGCCCAACGTTCCTCGGTGGGCCAGACCCCGCCGTCGGGAAGCAGGTGATCGAACCGGCCTTCGAGGACATCGGAGGCGCCTTCATCGGTGATGCGTAGCAGGTCATGGGGCTGCAACCGGGTCGGCAGCGTGAGCCGCGGCGACGAGGCGGATCTCGATGATCCAGTTCTAGCGGACGCAGATCTGAGAGAGGGTCTGGACGAGACAGATCCAGAAAAGACAGGTGTGGACAGCACAGGGACTACTCCAGGGTCGGTAATTGAACGAGGCAGCGGTCAGCCTCGACAACACTCCTGGGGTCCCATGCACGTCATCACGCTGAAGATTGTTACACAGGCACGCGGCGAGCGCTAGCGAATGCGCCTTTTGGCGAGATTGCGCTCGAAGACCAACCGCAGCCCCTCGAGCGTCAGATCCGGTTCGTGGTGCTCGATCGCCGAGCTCTCCGCCATGATCAGCGGTGCACTGTCACCGGTTCCGATCACCGCCACGTCGCTACCCGCGAACTCGGCCAATTCGCGTCTGACTCGCCCGACGAGTCCATCCACTAGGCCCGCGAAACCGAAGACAGCGCCGGCCTGCATGCACTCGACCGTGTTCTTTCCGACGACCGATCGCGGACGCATCAACTCGACTTCACGCAGCGCCGCTGATCTCGACGCCATCGCCGCCGTCGAGATTTCGAGGCCAGGCGCGATTGCTCCACCGAGAAACTCGCCTTTCGCCGATACGACGTCCACACAGGTCGTCGTCCCGAAATCTACTACGATGCAAGCGCTTCCGTACAGATCGTGGGCCGCCAAGGTATTCACGATGCGGTCTGCGCCGACTTCTTTCGGATTGTCCACGAGCAGTGGGACACCGGTACGCACACCGGGTTCCACGACGACATGGGGAACATGCTCCCAGTACCGCCCGAGCATCGTCCGAGTCTCACGTAGCACCGACGGCACCGTGGACAGGGCCGACACTCCGGTGATCTGATCCACTTCGGCACCGATGAGCCCGCGCACCATCAGCGCCAGTTCATCAGCGGTGACCCGTGGATCGGTTCGCATCCGCCAGTCGCGCAACAACTTCGCATGATCGCCACTACCGCTGAACAGCCCGAGGGTCGTCGACGTGTTGCGGATGTCGACTGCGAGAAGCATCGCTACACCAGCACGGAGTCTGCACGCAGCGTGCGAGGGGTGATCAGGCCGGACCCCTCCGGCGCATATGCAGGGTCACTGCCCAGCTCTACCGGACGGTTCTTCTCGTCCACGAACACAACCCGCGGCGCGTAGTCCTTGCATTCCTGCTCGTCCATCACGCCGTATGCGATCAGAATGACAAGATCGCCCGGGTTCACCAGATGCGCTGCTGCACCGTTGATTCCGATGACGCCACTGCCACGCTCACCGGTGATCACGTAGGTTTCCAGACGGGCACCGTTGTCGATGTCGACGATGGTGACTTGCTCGCCTTCGAGCAGATCAGCGGCCTCCATCAGATCCTGGTCGACGGTCACCGATCCCACGTAATGCAGGTCGGCATGAGTCACCGTTGCTCGATGGATCTTCGACTTCATCATCGTGCGAAACATAATCTCTCCTGAACCCTCGAAACGTTTGGACCGGTCATTCTCGTCATTCCGTATGCTCCATTCCGGCAACAAGGGTCATTCCGCAAGCTCCATTCCTGCCAGAAAACCGGTGCCCACGGCGACCCCCACGTTGTCGATCAATCGTGTGGTTCCGACCCTGGCTGCCACGAGCAGTCGACCGTCGCCGAACTCGGGAGCAGGGCCGAGATCCACTCCCCGGAGTTCGAGGTAGTCGACCTTCACCTCGGCCACAGAGTCGAGAACCCCACGCGCCGTGGCCAGGATCGCCGGCGCTCCCCCGGCCGCGGCATGTGCACCCGCAACAAGAGCAGCAGACAGGACCACAGCGGCATCCCGCTGTCCTGCATCGAGGAAACGATTACGTGAGGACAGCGCCAGCCCGTCCTGCTCCCGAACGGTCGGAACGCCGAAGATCTTGACGTCGAAATTCAAGTCCCGCACCATCTGCCGGATCAGCGTCAGTTGCTGGTAGTCCTTTTCGCCGAAATAGGCGGCGTGGGGAGCAGCGATCTGCAACAGTTTCGCGACGACGGTCAGCATTCCCTCGAAATGCGTCGGCCGGCTCGCACCTTCCAGCTCGCCGCCGAGCGGACCAGGATGGACGGTCGTTCGAGGTCCCGAGGGATACATATCGGCAGCCGAGGGCGCGAAGACGAGCTCGACGCCCTCCGCACGCAGCAGTTCGACGTCCGCGTCGAGCGTCCGCGGGTACGCGTCGAGGTCTTCGCCGGCGCCGAACTGAAGCGGGTTGACGAAGATCGACACGATGACGACCGCACCCGTCCGCTTTGCCTGGCGGACGAGATGGAGGTGCCCCGCATGCAACGCCCCCATGGTCGGCACCAGAGACACGGTCTTACCTACGGCCCGAAGAGCTTTCGACACCGAGTTCACCACAAGAGGGTCATGGTGGACGGTCGTTTCACCCGCCTTGAAGCTACCTGCCAGCGTCATCGATCACCTTTCAGAAAGTCGAGGAGTTCGGCAGAAGCTCCGATTCGCTGCGCCGAACGAAGAGACAGTGCTCGGTAGCCGGCCGCGATACGCGGATCTACCGCTCCCAACACGTCGAGGTGGGTGCGCACGGCGTCCAGGTCGCCACGCGCAACCGGACCAGTCAGTGCCGACTGCCCGCGTTGTAGCGCGTTCTCCAGAGCCGCAGTCACCAGCGGAGCCAGAACACGTTGGGCCACCTCGGTTTCACGGCCACTCCGCGGGCTGCGCTCCCAGTCATGGTCGGTGTCCGTACCCGGGAATCCAGGGCCGTCGAGAGCAACCTGAAGAGCGTCGACTGCATCTGCGATAAGAGTGACGAGATGATTCGAGCCGTGCGCGAGGGCCGCGTGATACAGCGCACGGTTCGCTTCTGTGACGTGGACAGGTTCCCCGCCCAGTTCCAGAACGATCGCCTGGGCGACTGCGTAGCCGATCTCGTCGGCCGCGGTGATTCCGAAACACGCGCGGGACAGTCGATCGGTGTCCTCGGGGTACCCGGTGAACGTCATCGCGGGATGGATTGCGAGCGGGATCGCCCCAAGAGCTGTCAGCGGTTCGAGTACGCCTATTCCGTTGGCGCCGGAGGTATGTACGACGAGCTTGCCCGGTGCGATGACGCCCGTCGCCGCCAGCCCGGCGGCGAGCGATCCGAGCTCGGTGTCCGGAACAGCGAGAACGAGCAGTTCGGCGCGGGTGGCGACCTCGTCGACCGGCAGGATCTGCGAGTCGGGGAGTCGAGTTCGAGCGCGGCGAAGCGAAGCCTCCGATACCGCCGCACAACCCACCACCAGGTGCCCGACGCGCTCGAGAGCCTCGCCGAGGGCTGTGCCCACACGTCCGGCCGAGACGATTCCTACCGTCAAACGCGCGGGTGCAGGGTCAGCAGTGAGCTCAGGTGAGTTCACCGAAAAGTCCTCTCGTTCGTTCCAGTCCCGCTCGGCGGGTACCAGACGTCCTGCAGGAAGGATAGCGGCATGGATGTGCTGCGGCCACGAAGTTACCGGTGATCTACTTCACTCTTCCGGCTGTCTCGACGCATGCACGTTCGGGGCGTCAGTCGGCGCGGCGGCGGTGTCGACGCTCGGTCGGCTCGTTTTCACCTGTCTGAAGCCCAGCGAGGATTTCCGCCACGGACCGGCCGTTGGAGTGAGCTCCCGAGCTCGCCGCCGCGTCCGGGTCTGCCCGACGCCGACGGCGCGGAGCAGGCTCGGGGAGATCCCATTGTCCGGACGTGGACTCGTTGGCGCTCGCCGGCTCCGGGTCAGGGGTCTGGGTCGGTGCCGGGGTCGGGTCGGGGGTCTGGGCTGGGGCTGGGGCTGGGGCTGGGGCGAAATCGTCCGACGGCTGCGACAACACGGCATCGCCCGCATCCCGCGGGTAGTCCGCGGTTTCGGCAGCGTCCGCCTGCTCGAAGGCCGGCGGCGAGTCGGATTCCGTTGCGTAGTCATCCCACGACGTCGCTGTACTGCTCTCCGGTCCCTGCACTTCACCGACGTTCTCGACAGCACTGCCGTAGTCGGCAGCATCCGAATCAGCAGGAGTTGTAGGTCGCCGCACGGGTCCCGACACGCGCGGAGGCGTCGGGGTCGGTCGGCCGCCACCAGGTACTCGTGGCTCCGGACGTCGAGAAGGGGTCACTCGCGTCGATTCAGAGTAGTAATCGCGAGTTGGTGCGCGACCGTTCGACGTATCCGGATACACGACCGAGGTTTCGGCTGTGACTGGTTCGTCGTACGGGGTAGCGAGACCCGGCACCGACCCGACTTGTCCGGCATCTGCGCCGTCGGGGACCTCTGCGTCGTGCGAGCCTGCCGCATTCGGCCGTCCGGGCACGTACAGTCCCGACGGTGCAGGCTGGTAGCTGTCGTAATTTCGACTGCCGCCGAGTTCCGCCATCCTGGTCGCTTCCGCGCGCAGGGCGACGCGTTCGGTCGGGAGGTTGCCGTCGAACAGCATCTGCAGGTTGTTCCGGAGGTGAGCGAGCTCTGCACGTAGCGCCGCGATCTCGCTTGTCTCGACCTGCACCTCACTCCGGACCCGAGCTTCGACGCCGAGTTCGTACTCGCGACGCGCGGAGATCTCGCGTGCGAGCTGTAGCTCGTACACGGTCTGGAGGTCCTTCGCCTTCGTCTGGTCGGCGACAGATTCCCGCCGGTACTTGGTCATCGCGAAGGCGCCGACAATCGCGGCCCACAGCGCCGACACCAGTCCGACACGAAGCCACTGGATGTTCTCACTGAACAACAGAAGAACGCTCGCGGCTATCCCGAACATGACGAGCGCTGCGATGAACAGTTGGCTCGCACTGCGCCGCGAGCGACGGCCGGCTTTCGCGCGAGTCTGTTCGGTCATGCCAACCAGCGTAGCTGGCGAATCGCCGGCTAAAGGTCAACCTCGATTGTGGTTCGCAACAGGAGTCGTAAGAATTTCACTTATCCGCAGCGCGCCACCGGAAAAAAGCCGTGTCATCGTGACTCGCCGGATCCATCCTTCGGCGCTCGACAGCACTGTTCGAGCCACAACGCGGATCCGACGAGCGCAAGGCCCGCGACGAGACCCACGATTGCCCCGCCGACATCGTCGGATGCGGCGCGGACAGTCGAAGCCAGCGGCGCCACGTACAGCAGAAACCCGATCCATACTCCAGTCACTCCTGCCCCGACCAGAGCTGACGCTTTCGCCAGCGCAAGAGCCCGTGCTGCGGTAATCGGGTGCAGCTGCTGCGGCCCGTCTCCGACTCGGCTTCCGCCGATCCGAGATCGAACGACGAACCCCAGGATCAGTTCGCCGACTGCGATCGGATAGAGCGACGCCCCAGCCAGTACCGAGATCGGCGGGAGCGAACCGTAGAACGACCGCACCAGCAACCACGTCGCAATCGCTGCGACGACGGTAAGACCGAGCAGGTCCAACACGCGAGTCGTCTTCATCTCGTTCATCGGGATGTGTCCAGCGTCATGTCGGTCCGTCGTACGCTCGCGCGTTCGGAGTCGGGGAGCGATGCAAGCCACGTCGAGACGCTGCGGGCGTCGTCACCGACCGTCAACGTTGCGTCGGGCTCGATGTCCAACCAGGGCGTGAGAACGAAGGCCCGCTGGTGAGCGCGCGGATGCGGCAGGAGCAACTCGGGGTCGGCGCTGACCAGGTCGTCGCCCACGAGCGATCTGCAGACGACGATGTCGACATCGAGACTTCGAGGCCCCCACCGTACGGCGCGCACACGTTCGGCTGCTTCCTCTCGCTCCCTCGCGAACTCGAGCCACTGGTACGGCCCACGCGCCTGATCGTCGGCCACGACGACGGCGTTGAGAAAATCCTGCTGCTCGACGCCTCCCCAGGGCTCCGACGAAAACACTGCTGACGCACTGACAAGGCGTGGCCCGAGTTCGGCGGTCACGGACCGGAGGTGGGCAAGCGAATCTCCGACGTTGCTTCCGATCGAGAGGACGACGCGCGTCATGTGCCTGCCCGAGTGCGATGCGCCACCACTGCGACGTCGGCGAATTCGAGCGGGATCGGAGCCGACGGTTTGTGCAGCGTCACCTCGACTGCGTCGACCCGGTCGTCTTTCATTACGTCGTCGGCAATTTCTGCGGCAACGGTCTCGATCAGATCGCGCGCGGGACCGGAAATGATCGCAGCTGCGGCCTCGGCCAGCTCGCCGTAGTGCATCGTCGCTGTCAGGTCGTCGGTGGCGGCGGCTTGTCTGAGGTCCATCCAGACGGTGATGTCGACCTCGAAATCCTGGCCGTCTCGCTTCTCGAAGTCGAAGACCCCGTGGTGTCCTCGGACCTTCAGTCCGCGCAATTCGATTCGGTCACTCATCTTCCGCCTCCCTGCCATGCCTCGACAACGGCTACCGCGTCGAGAGTCGCGCGGGCGTCGTGCACCCGCACGCCCCACGCGCCGGCCGCGATCGCCAACGCCGAGACGACCGCGGTTGCAATCTCCCGTCCGTCCGGCGGACGCGGAACGTCGTTCGTTGCCAGGAGCGATCCGAGGAAACGCTTTCGCGACGCCCCGATCAATACCGGCATTCCCAGCTCGACGAACACGGGTATGGCGTGAAGCAGCTGCCAGTTGTGACGAGCGGTCTTGGCGAATCCGAGGCCGGGATCGAGCACGATATTCGAGGCGTCCACCCCTGCTTCCAGCGCGTGGTCGACCTGTTCGAGGAGCTCACGACGAACGTCCGCGACGACGTCGTCGTAATGCTCTGCGGCACCGGTGTGCGCGTAGTCCTGCGCCGAGCGCCAATGCATCAGGATCCACGGGACACCGGAATCTGCGACGACGGAGGCCATATCCCGGTCGGCGCGTCCGCCTGAAACGTCGTTGACGATCGACACTCCAGCCTCGACGGCCGCTGCCGCGACCGAAGCACGCATCGTGTCCACGCTCGTCGAGATGCCACGAGCACTGAGCTCTCTGATGACGGGAACCACCCGTTCGGCCTCGACTCCCGGATCTATCCGCTCGGCGCCCGGACGGGTCGATTCTCCGCCGACGTCGACGATGTCGACACCGAGATCGTGCAATTCGACGCCGTGCGCGACCGCAGCATCGACGTCGAGATAGCGTCCCCCGTCCGAGAACGAGTCAGCGGTGACGTTGAGGACACCCATCACGACCGGGGAGGAGGACAATGTGACTGGCAGCGTCATTTGCGCAGGATGAGATCCAACGCCTCGGAACGCGACGCAGCACTCGACTGGAACAGGCCCCGGACAGCGGACGTCGTCGTGCTGGCCCCAGGCTTGCGAATGCCGCGCATCGCCATGCACAGGTGCTCGGCCTCGATCACCACGATCGCGCCGCGCGGATCCAGCTTGCGCATCACGGCGTCGGCCACCTGACTGGTCAACCGCTCCTGCACCTGAGGCCGCTTGGCGTAGAGGTCGACGACGCGTGCCAGCTTGGACAGCCCAGTCACCTTCCCGCTGCTACCCGGGATGTACCCCACGTGCGCGACGCCATGGAACGACACAAGGTGGTGCTCACACGTCGAGTACATCGGAATGTCGCGGACGAGCACGAGTTCCTGGTGACCTTCGTCGAACGTCGTGTTCAACACCGAATCCGGGTCCGTGTACAGGCCGCCGAACATCTCTCGGTAGGCGCGCGCCACCCGAGCGGGAGTATCGACCAGTCCCGCTCGATCCGGATCCTCGCCGACTGCGATCAGGAGCTCTCGAACGGCTGCTTCAGCCCGCGGCTGATCGAAGGTGTTGCCGGTTGCGACCGCCACCACATCGCCGGGTGCAACAGCTACACCGTTCTCATCGATCTGCCTGACTGACACGTGCCCTACCTCCGCATCCCTGAGCTTGCGGGTCATTCCGCAGGCTCCACACTGGATCCACTCCTGAAGCCTATCGCCGAGCTATCGCTGGCTCACTGGTGGCCGTTCGGACCTTCCCAGCGCTGAGTGCGCGGACCTTCGTCACCCTCACGGTCCGATTCCTGTGTGTCGGGACGACGATCCGGGTCCGGCTGCCCACCGAGCGGCAGACCACCGAGAGGATCCCATTGCGATCCAGCAGGATCACGGTACTGCGGTGCGGGGTTCGGAGGCTGCTGATCACCACTGGGCGCCTCGCGGTCGCCGCTCGGATCGCGATACTCCGGCGGCTGGTACTGCGGCGGACGGTACTGCGGCGACTGGTACGTCGGCGGGGCTTGGTACGGCGCTACAGGGTCGGAGTAGCGGTTGCCGCCGTTCCTGCCTGCACTGTCCGAACCACCGGCGGATCCAGCGGGATCACGCGGCGGCCATCCTGGCGCTGACCATCCCGCTGGAGCACCGTAATCAGGACGTGAACTCTGCGGCCGTGGCTCGGGGTTCCGGTAGGAACCACCGCTGTAGTTGCCGCCCGAGTGCTGGCCGCCACCGTTCTGGCCCGTGCTGCCCTGCGTGCCACTGCCCTGCGTGCCACTGCCCTGACCGCCACTGCCCTGGCCCCCGCCGTAGGGCGCGCTTCCGTACGGTGTTCCGGTCGGCACCGGCCCGCCGGCATGAGAGCCACCATGGCTTGGAGCGCCATTACCCGGGCCCCCATTTGTGGGAACACCGTTTGTGGGGGCGCCGTGGCTGGGTGCACCGTTGCTGGGAGCGCCGTTGTATCCGCCCCCGTTGTGAGCGCCGTTCGGGGCACCGTTGGTGTAGCCGGGCTGCCGGCTACCGCCGTTGTAACTGTCCGGCGCGCCCTTCGACAGTTGCGGCGAACCGGCGTAGCTCGGCTGCGGGAACTGCTGCGGCGGAGCAACTTTCGGTGCGATCGACTGGGGAGGCCACGGCTCGCCGCGCTCGATTGCGAGTTCACCCGGAGTCTTGACCGGGGGCTTGTCAGAAGGAACTCGATCGCCGAAATCGTTGAATGCGGTGATTCGCGGACGCTTGCTGACGCCGGTGAAGATCTTCTCGAGGTCCTTGCGCGTCAGCGTCTCCCGCTCGAGGAGTTCGGTGGCAAGCGTATCCAGCACATCGCGGTACTCGTTGAGGATGGCCCACGCCTCGGTGTGCGCCGCCTCGATGAGTTTGCGCACCTCCTCGTCGATCTCGCGTGCGACCTCGTGCGAGAAATCGGACTGCACGCCCATCGAACGACCGAGGAAGGGGTCGCCCTGCTCCTGGCCGTAGCGAACCGCGCCGAGCTTGCTGCTCATGCCGTATTCGGTGACCATCGCACGCGCAATCTTGGTTGCCTGATCGATGTCCGAGGACGCGCCTGTGGTCGGCTCGTGGAAGACGAGTTCCTCTGCTGCACGTCCGCCCATTGCCATGACCAGTCGCGCGATCATCTCGGACCGAGTCATCAGACCCTTGTCGTCCTCGGGCACCGTCATGGCGTGGCCACCTGTGCGACCGCGAGCCAGGATAGTGACCTTGTAGACGGGCTCGATGTCCGGCATTGCCCAGGCAGCGAGCGTGTGCCCGCCTTCGTGGTACGCCGTGATCTTCTTCTCGTGCTCGCTGATGATGCGGCTCTTGCGGCGTGGTCCTCCCACGACGCGATCCACCGATTCCTCCAGAGCGGCCTCGGTGATGACGGTGCCGTTCTCGCGCGCAGTGAGGAGCGCCGCTTCGTTGATGACGTTGGCCAGGTCCGCTCCGGACATCCCGACGGTGCGCTTGGCCAAGCCCTCCAGGTCGGCGTCGTGCGCGACGGGCTTGCCTGCCGAGTGCACCGCAAGAATTGCGCGGCGGCCGGCAAGATCGGGTGCTCCGACGGGAATCTGGCGATCGAAGCGGCCGGGACGGAGAAGGGCGGGGTCGAGGATGTCGGGACGGTTGGTCGCGGCGATCAGGATGACGCCGGTTCGTTCACCGAAACCGTCCATCTCGACGAGAAGCTGGTTGAGCGTCTGCTCTCGCTCGTCGTGCCCACCGCCCATGCCCGCTCCACGCTGGCGACCGACGGCGTCGATCTCGTCGACGAAGATGATGCACGGACTGTTCTGCTTCGCCTGCTCGAACAGGTCGCGAACGCGGGAAGCGCCGACACCGACGAACATCTCGACGAAATCGGAACCCGAGATGGTGAAGAACGGGACACCCGCCTCGCCTGCGACAGCGCGCGCGAGGAGGGTCTTACCGGTTCCCGGAGGGCCGTAGAGCAGAACGCCGCGCGGGATCTTCGCGCCGAGCGCCTGATACCGGGCTGGATTCTGCAGGAAGTCCTTGATCTCGTACAGCTCTTCGACGGCCTCGTCGGCACCTGCGACGTCCTGGAACGTCGTCTTCGGCATATCTTTGCTCAGCTGTTTGGCCTTGGACTTCCCGAAGCCCATGACACCGCCGCGACCACCGCCCTGCATACGACTCATGACGAAGATGAAGACACCGAGCAGAAGGATCATCGGAAGGACGAACAGCAGGAGGGACGACACCCAGCTGTCCTGGCTCACGACGGTGTTGTAGCTTTCGAGTCCGTCGGAGCTGACCTTGTCGAAGATGGTCTCCGATGCGGAGTCCGGGTACTTGGCAAGGATCTGCGTCTCGTTGCCGGTCGCCTCGTTGCCGTTCTTCAGGTACAGACGGACCTGCTGCTCGCGGTCGTCGATCTGCGCTTTTTCGACGTTCTGCGAGTCGAGCTGCGCGATCGCCACCGAGGTGTCGACGCTCTTCCAGCCGCGAGTGTCGCTTCCGAAGTAGCTGATGGCAAAGATCACCAACAGGATGCCGAAAACGATGGCCAGGTTCCGTATAACTGTCTTCCGATTCATACAGCTTCAGCCGAGACGGCCTCGTCCTTTCCAGTCATCTCCGATGTGCGGATTACGGCCGCCCTCGGATGCCTCAGGCTACCGCGAGCGGCCACCATGTACCTGCAGTGCATGGACCTGACCTGAGTCAGAGCCACAGCGCAGCGGCCATGGACCTGCAGTGCTGCTGCATGCGTCACGCTTCTCCCCAGTCCAACGTCGGTCTCGCCTCACAGGTTCCCCAGCTACCTCGCAGCACGCCCCCTGCGGACCAGCGTTCATTGTGTCAAAGGCGACCCCTTCGGGTCACGTCGTAAGATTCGATTGCCCCGGCAACCTTCCCCGGTACTCGAATCTACGCTTCTACCAGGCAGAACGCCTCGTGCAGGTTTATGGTTGTGGGCGTGCAACCAGGCTCGGATCGGGTCACCTCCGACGTCGACGCCCCATCGGTTCGATCCGACGGGACGTCGACAGTGACCGCCGCGGCCACAAACGGCACCGACTCGCACGGCACCGACTCGCACGGCACCGATCACGATCCAGCCGATCGACTTCGCCTCGCGTGGAAGGCCGCGCGGGGCGGTGACCCACTCACCCCGCCGATTCTGTCGAACTTCCTTCCCGACTCCGCCGATGTCCGACGGCGTCTGCTCGAACAGCTGATTTCGGTCGATCTGCAGGAACGATGGCTACGGGCCAGCGTTCCGAAACGGCTGAGACAGTACTGCGACGAGTTCGAGGACCTCGCTCCCGCGTCGCTTCCTGCCTGGCTGATCTACGAGGAGTTCTGCATTCGGCGCCAGGCCGGCGACTCTGTATCCCCGCAGCTCTACGCCGCCGAGTATCCGGCGCAGTCGGTCGACCTAGCGGAAATGCTGAACACCATGCTCGGTGAGGCGACCGAGCAAAGGACGCCCGCGCTGGAGGCAACCGTCATCGGTGAGTCGCGGGTCAGCGTCAGCGCTGCCACAGTCGCTGGGCCTGCAACCGCGGACATGACCGGCACGTCCACCGGAGCCCTCGCGTGGACGCGGCCGGGCTCGAGCGACGAACTCGAAGACCTCGACGTGGGCGATCGCGTCGACGATTTCGACCTCTTGATGGGCCTCGGCCGCGGAGCGTTCGCACGAGTCTTCCTGTCTCGACAACGGTCGATGCAACGGATCGTCGCGGTGAAGATATCGGAGGATCGCGGCAGCGAACCGCAGACGCTCGCGCAACTCGACCACGACTACATCGTCCGGGTATTCGACCAGCGGGTCCTGCCCGACAAAGGCCTCCGACTTCTCTACATGCAGTACGTGCCGGGCGGGACCCTGCTCGATCTGCTCCAGCGTGTGCGTGCCTGCCCGGCCGACCAACGTAGCGGCACCCTTCTTCTCGACACCGTCGACGCCGCACTCGACGCTCGAGGCAGCCTTCGCCCCACGGATTCCACTGTCCGCGAATCGCTCTCCACTTTGTCGTGGCCCGAGACTGTTGCGTGGCTCGGGCGCCGCCTTGCGGAGGCTTTGCACTACGCGGGTGAGCGGGGCGTTCTGCATCGCGACATCAAACCGGCGAACGTACTGCTCACCGCGGAGGGCGTGCCCAAGCTCGCAGATTTCAACATCAGCTTTTCCGATCAGGTCGACGGTGACAGCCCGGTTGCGTATTTCGGAGGCTCACTGTCCTACATGTCCCCCGAGCAGCTCGAGGCGTGCCATCCTGGTCATCCTGGCCGGGCGGAGGACCTCGACACGCGCAGTGATCTGTATTCACTCGCCGTCGTGCTCTGGGAACTCTTGACCGGGGTCAAGCCGTTCGACGATTCGAATTCGAACGTCGAGGACGGCGACCGAACCGTCATCGACGGGTTGCTCGACACCCGTCGAACAGGCATCACCGACTCCGCGATCGCAACACTTCCGGCGCACTGCCCGTCGACGTTGCGCAGAGTTCTCGCCGAGTGTCTGTCGCCCAGTATCGGGGACCGCTGGTCGACCGGCCAGGAGTTGGCGCAACAGTTCGATCTGTGCCTCGACCAACACGCACGCAATCTCGTCGATCCGCCGCCATCCAGCGCCCGATTTCGATTGCGGCCGTTCACTGTTCCGGTGATGACTGCCGCGATCGGAATCCCCAATGCTGTCGCAGCCATCTACAACTACCAGCACAACAAGGCGCTGATCATCGGTGACCTGCCGGCCGTCGCACAGGATCGGTTCGAGACCGTGACGGCAGTCATCAACGGACTCTTCTGGCCGATAGGCCTCGTACTGATCGTCTACTTCTTTCGACGGGTGCTGTCCGTTCCACGAGCGTTGCGCTCCGGCCGGACAGTGCCGGAGAAGCGACTTGCCGAGGCCCGTGCCGACACCCTGTTGGCTGCGGATCGGATCGTAGCCGTATGCCTCGGGCTGTGGGTGTGCGCGGGAATTGCATTCCCACTCTCGCTGCAGATCGCGGCAGGGTCCGTGCCTGCGCAGGCGTACGTGCACTTCATTGCGTCACTCGTGGTGTGCGGTGCAATGGCGACGGCGTACCCGTTCTTCCTGGTCTCACTGTTCACCATCCGGTGCCTGTATCCGTCGTTCTTGCCCTTCGGGCGAGCCGGGAGCGCCGACGAGGCCCTCCTCCGCGCGCTCGGACGCCGCAGCATCGGCTATCTGACGGTCACCGCCGCGATCCCACTTGTCGCAGTGGCCGGTCTGACTTTCGTTCCCGCAGAGAATATTCCGGACATCATCGGAGTAGTGCGGGTCGTGTGCGTCGGTGGTATCGCAGCCTTCGTGGCTTCTTACGCGATCTTCCGCTTGATCGAACGTGACCGCGACGCGCTGCGCCGTGTGGTCTCGAGAAACTAGCCGCCGTACACGCGGGGTTCGAGGGTTCCGATGTACGGGAGGTCGCGGTACCGCTCGTTGTAATCGAGACCGTATCCGACGACGAATTCGTTGGGGATGTCGAAACCGACGTTGGCGACCTCGACGTCGACCTTGATCGCGTCCGGCTTTCGCAGCAGCGTCACGACCGACAGCGATGCAGGATTGCGCGTCGCCAGGTTGCGCTTGAGCCACGACAGCGTCAGTCCGGAATCGATGATGTCCTCGACGATGAGGACATTGCGTCCGTTGATGTCGCGATCGAGGTCCTTGAGGATGCGGACGACACCGGACGACGACGTCGAAGATCCGTAGGAACTGACCGCCATGAACTCGAGCTGCGTCGGAATGGGTAGCGCGCGAGCGAAGTCGGTCATGAACATGATGGCACCTTTGAGAACACCGACCAGCAGCAGATCACCTTCGGGCGCATCGACCGGGTACCGCTTGGCGATCTCTTCCGCGAGCTCGATGGTGCGGGCTTTGATCTGTTCCTCGGAGATGAGAATGGATTCGATGTCGCCCTCGTACACGGCGGTCCCTTCGTAGGTTCTCGTTGGTTCACGGATTCTCTGTGGACCCCGTAGGCAGGCTCCACTCCAGCTCCGCTGCAAGCCTGCCACGTCGACGCCCCACCACCAACCTGGCACCTGTGGGCGCACCGCTCACGGCGACGCCGCCCTGACCGCGCCAATCGCCGATGAGATCGTCGACGAGTCTCAATTGCCTGTCCGACAGACCTTTTGCGCCACGAACCAGCAGCCAGGCGCGGAGCGTGCGGCGCCGAAGTGCGGGTGCGACGCCCGTGAGCGCCGTCACGGTCAGTTCGTCGCCGACAGTCGCAGAGTCGAGGAGTTCCACCGCCAAGGCGTCGAGGACCTGCGAATCCTCGCGTACCTGCGCTGCAGTTCGTCCGAGCGCCTGTGCGACGCCGCCGCCGAGCACGTCCTCGAGCAGCGGCAACACCTCGTGCCGCAGCCGCACCCTGGAGAACGCCGCGTCGGAGTTGTGCGGATCCTCGAACGGAACCACCCCCAGTTCGACGCAGGCCTGCCTCGTCACCGACCGGCGGACATCGAGCAATGGCCGTCCCCATGGCTCGTCCCAGGGCGACATCCCGGCGATCGAACGGGGACCAGATCCTCGTGACAATCCGAGGAGCACCGTTTCAGCCTGGTCGTCGAGCGTGTGCGCGATGAGAACCGCACGATCTCCCCGCGCTTGATCCAACGCGTCGTAGCGCGCCCGTCGCGCAGCGGCTTCCATCCCGCCTGCGGTGCCGACGGATACCGTCAACACGGTCGCGTCGGCGCAGCCGAATGCGGTGGCCTGCTGGGCAGCCCTCGTCGCTACGTCTGCCGAACCTGTCTGCAACCCGTGATCGACGACGAGTGCGACAACCTGAGGCGCTTCGGCGACCACCGCGGCGGTCAACGCCAACGAATCCGCACCACCCGACAGCGCGACGGCAACCGGGCCCGGCCGCTTCTCCATCCAGGCACGAACCGCGTGCCGAATCGCGAGAATTGCAGGTTCTTCCGGCAGCATCAGCCCAGTACGCGCGCGATCCACCGGTCAGGATTCTCGATCTCGTCGAGCAACGGCAGCGTGCTCTCGTCGGTCCAGATCGTGTTGAATCGCTCCATACCGACCGTCGTGACCACCTGATCGACGAACGCTTTCCCTCGCACGTACTGCGCCATTTTCGCGTCCATGCCGAGCAGCGCACGAACCACTCGCTGCAACGGATTCTGCTTGCGTCGACGACGAGCGTCGAATGCACTTCTGATCTGCGCAACCGACGGAACGACCGCCGGGCCGACCGCATCCATGACGTGATCGGCGTGACCTTCCAACAACGTACCGAGCACAAGCAGCCGGTCGATGGCCTCGCGCGCCGCCACAGGTTGGGTAGCCCGCAACAGTCCGACGATGCCCGCGTCCTCGGCTCTGTCGGATTCTCTCCGATTCTTCAACGCGTTCGTCAGCCTCGAGGCGAACTCGCTCATCGGCTCGTCCACCCCATCCGACAGCACGGCGACCGAGCTCCGCATGTATTCGCCGAGCCACGGCGCCGACGAGAACTGGACCCGGTGGGTCACCTCGTGCAGGCACACCCACAATCGGAAGTCACTCGGTGGAACTCGAAGCGCACGTTCGACGGCGATGATGTTCGGCGCGACGAGCAGAAGCGTTCCATGCTCACCGGTGAACGGGTCGTACTGTCCCAGAATCGCGCTCGACAGGAACGCAAGCATCGCGCCCGCCTGGAGACCTGCAGGCTTACCAGCAAGCAGGCCGGAAGGTTCGACATCGGACTCGCCGGTCAAGTGCTTCATGGAGGCTGCTGCCGCCTCGATCCACCCGGCACGACCCACGATCTGCGCCTCCGGCACCGGCAAGCCGTCGGCGAGCCCAGTCGTGTCACGGACCGGGCCTTCTGCACGAATCGACGCAGCGGCGAGTTCGGCGAACACCGCATCCGATGTGTAGCGGGACGTCGACGGTTCCTTCGGCGCCAACTTTGCCCCGGTCTTCGACGCCAACGCCCAATCGACGGAGACGCCGAGCCCATTCGAATCCTTGTCGGACAACGCAGCCTCCTCGTGGGGAACTGCCGCGTCCGTGCGCGAAGTCTTCGTGTCTTTGCTGAACATCACAGGCAGCCACACATTCTGAGCGTCGACGCCACCGCATCCAGCGCCGGCCGCGAGACTTCCGGCGGCACGTCGTTGGACATCAGAGCGAACGTGAGTGCCCTGCCATCGACATCGACGACGTACCCGGCGAGAGCGCTTGCTGCTGACAGTGTGCCAGTCTTGGCGCGCACCCATCCGGCGCCGACTCGGTCGTTGCTTGCGTACCGGTCCGTCAACGTGCCTGTCGACCCAGCGACGGGCAGGTAGTCGAGCATCGGTCGCAGCTCCGGCTTCTCCGGACCCGCAGCCGAGGTCAGGATCTGATCGAGGATTCTGGCGGGGATCAGATCATCGACCGAAAGCCCGCTCAGGTCGTGCAGCTTCATCCCGGTCAGGTCGTAGCCCGCGGCGAACAAGGTCTGCCCGACGGAATCCACCGCTCCCGCGAACGACGCTGCAGTGTTGGTCTCGATTGCTATCTCGCGACCGACCGCCTCGGCCAGGACATTGTCGGACCGTCCCATCATCTGTCCGAGACGGTCGCGCAACGGAGCGGATTGCACGCTGGCGACCTGGTCGGCACCGGCCGGTGCCGTTCCGGTGGATACCCGAGCCGGGTCGATGCCGAGGCCACGGGCGAGCGCCCTGCCTGCGTCGAGTGCGGGCTCGGCACTTCGCGCCGACTCGTCCTCCAAGGGCACCGATCTGCCACCGTCGATCATTATCGGCTCGATCGGGGTGATGTAGCCGGCCGCGACGTCCGGTGTGAACCAGCCCTGCGCCATCGTCGGGCCGTCGTAGATCGAGGTGTCGACGACGATTCGGTCGACCGGAGTCCCCGACCGCACGATCTGTTCGACCATGTCGTCGATTCGCGCCGCACCCGGGTAGAACCCAGGGCTTCCCGTCGGCTGCGCCGTGATCGTGGGATCGCCGGCCGCAACGATGACGATTTCGCCGTCGCTCTGGCCCTTGACGACCCGCGTTGTCACTCGGTGTTCCGGCGACAGAGCCAGCATTGCAGCGGCAGCGGTGAGTACCTTGGCCGTCGACGCAGGAGTCATCGGTGTGTCACTGCCCTGGGACCACAGGACTCGGCCGGTCCCGGCGTCGGCGACGACGCCGGTGAACGACCCGAGCCCGGGGGCAGCGACGACCGGAGCCAACGCCTGGGCGATGCCCGCCTCGGTGGGTGCGGGCGCAGAATCCGATATCGGGGCGATGGCCGGTGCGAGCATCACCGGGTCCGGCTCGGGCGCCGTCGGAGCAGCCGTGTCGTTGCCGGACGAGCCTGGGACTATCGCGGCCACCGCCGTGCCCCCCGCAGCGAGAACGACGACGGCACCCAGAACGAGCAAGATTCGTGTCCGACGTCGCTTGCGCCCGGCGGTCGGGCCGAGAAATCGCTTGGTCAACCCCGCCACCCGTTCCTCCATCGCACTCTTCATCTGCCCAGCGGCAGTTACCTCAACAGTATCCTCGGGTCCGGTACGCTTGCGCCGCCACCATCGTGCGTCATACGAGACGCCAAGCGAGTAGAAGAAGAGCGAGGGCTGCACGTGCCGTTCGACGTCACCATCGAAATCCCCAAGGGCCAGCGCAACAAGTACGAGGTCGACCACAAAACCGGTCGTGTGCGCCTGGACCGCTACCTGTACACGGCGATGGGCTACCCGGCCGACTACGGCTTCATCGAAGGCACGCTCGGCGAAGATGGCGACCCGTTGGACGCATTCGTCTTGCTCCCCGAGTCGGTGTTCCCCGGCGTCCTGATCGAGGCCCGCCCGGTCGCCATGTTCAAGATGGTCGACGAGGCCGGCGGCGACGACAAGGTGCTGTGTGTACCTGCGGGCGACAAGCGCTGGGACCACGTTCAAGACCTCGGTGATGTCTCGACCTTCGAACTCGACGCCATCAAGCACTTCTTCGTCCACTACAAGGACTTGGAGCCGAACAAGCACGTCACGGCTGCGGATTGGGTGGGTCGGGCCGAGGCAGAAGCCGAAATCGCTGCGTCGTTCAAGCGATTGGCGGACAATCCGGAGCACTGAGAAGAGCAAACACACTTCTCGGGGGCACAACGAACAAATACCGTTAGACGAGCGAAGTAACCAGGTGGGGAGCACTATGACCGACAGCAATACGACGGGTGAGCGGCGTAACTCGGAGTCACGAGCCATATCCGACCCGGCACAGTTTCCCGACTTGCCCGTCACCGTTGTCTTGGATCGAATCCCGGTTCCGATCCTCGCTGTCGACCCCACCGGTGGCATCGTGTTCGCGAACGAGGCGTTCGACGAACTCTTCGGAACGGACCGCTCGGAGCGTTCGGACTTCCACCTGCACGACATCTTCCCGGATCAGGCTCCCGAGGGTGTCAACGTCGCCGACATGTTCCTGACGACGGTGGCCACGCGCGCCGACTCGCTGTGGCGCATGACGGACAAGACCGGCGATGTCGTGCAGGTCCGCGCAAGCAAGTCGATCCTGCGGCGGGCCGAGGACAATTTGGTGCTGGTCGCTCTGGAAGACTTCACGGACCAGCTCTGGAACGACCCCAAGAGCGCACTGCGCTGAACCCGGCGGCGATCGGTCGGCGCGCTCAGGCTCCGAATACCTTCGCCTGGTCGCCGCCGGCCCGCTTGGCCTCGTACATCGCGTTGTCCGCTTTCAGCAACACAGCGTGCACCATCTCCGAGCCATCCGATGGGGTTCGAGCTTTCCACTTGTCCACCGAGATCATTGCCGCCCCCACGCTGCCGGTTATCGATATCTCGTCCGTCGACTCGCTCAGCGACCCGGAGATGGAGTCGGCAAGCGTGAGCACATCCGACGGTTCCATCAAGACCGCAATCGTGAACTCCTCGCCACCTGTGCGTGCCACGCAAGAACCCTCGGGCACCGCATTCGCCAGCCGATATGCGGTGGATCGAAGAACTGCGTCGCCAGCAGCGTGTCCACACGTGTCGTTGACGAATTTGAATCGATCGAGATCGACGACGAACACTGTGACGCTCTCACCAGGTTTCGCCTCGAGCAACATCCTTTCGATTCGGATCTCGAAGCCGCGACGGTTCAGCAGGCCGGTGAGCGAGTCGGTGATCGCGAGTTCCAGCTGCGCCTTGATCACGGCGCGAAACACCAGAACGGAATTGGCGACGACCAGGACAACCAAGGCCTGAGCCACTATCGACAGCGAGGAATGAGTCCCCTCGAATGCCGCCGCGACCGCGAACGCAACGATGACGACGCTGACGAACCCCGAATGTGCGCGTAGAACCGACTTACTGGAGAAGTAGGCAATGTAGATTCCGATGACCGCGAACAGTCCGGTCGCGTGCAGTGCGAGTCCACGCTGGGCGAACGTGAGCAGAACCGTCGCGACACCGACGTCGGCATAGAACACGAACCATCCCGGCATTCGGACCACATCTCGGCCGTGCACCCACCACCAGAGTCCGACCGGGATGGTGGACAGCAACACGACAACGCACACCGCCCGAGCAGCCGCGGTGGACGGGCCCTCGCCGGAGAACAAGACCACTGTGCCGATCACCGCGAACACGGGTACCAGCACCGCGATCCCGCGACCGACCTTGCGTTCGAGCTGCGCCGCCGGATTGGTTGCCGTTCGCCCACGCAGAGTGCGCGGAATCCACCGACCGGTGATTCCCACCACTCCTCCCTACCCGATTCGCAGCATTACCCGCAGATACGCGAATCGTCCGATTCGTTTCTTAGTTGCCGCCCGGCTTCACGCGTTCGTAGTCGGTCAGAAAACGGTCCATGAGTTCGACCAACGACACCCGATCCTCGTACGACCAGTCCTCGAGGACGAGTGCGAGATGCGCTGTGCGCTTGCGATGGAGTCGAAAAGCAACATTACGTCCGGATTCGGTCGCTGCCAAAACGTAAGCGCGACCATCTTTTTCGTCGCGAACGCGTTCGACGTGCCCGTGATCCACCAGCTGCGCTACCTGCCTGCTCACAGTCGACGGGTCGGAGTTCACCAGGGCGGCCAACTCACTCGATCTCATCGGTCCGTCGCGTACCAGTCGGAACAGACAAACGAATGCGGCACCTTCGACGCCTCCGGATTCGGCGGACAATTGAGCAAGCTTGCGGTCGCGAATTCGCTGCAACCGCACGAGTTGGGTACCGAGCTCCTCGGCTGTGTCGATGTCGGGCTCCCCACCCATGTCAGCTGCCACTGAAGTCGGCCGGACGTTTCTCGAAGACCGAGGTGATGGCCTCCGTCAGATCGTTCGAGGCGAGGAATGCGGCATTCCACGCCGCGACGTACCGCAAGCTGTCGTCGACCGCCGCGGACCTCGAATGATCGAGCACGGTCTTGATGCCGTGAACGACGAGCGGAGGGTTCGCGGCTATTTCCGCCGCCGTCGCGCGGGCGCCGACGAGCAGCGCGTCGTAATCGTCGAAGACGTCGTTGACCAGGCCGATCTTCTCCGCGCGGGCAGCGTCGATGTCCTTGCCCGTCAAGGCGAGTTCCCGCAGGTGGCCGTCACCGATGATGGCAGGAAGCCGGGCAAGTGAGCCCATGTCTGCCACGATGGCAACCTTGACCTCGCGCACGCTGAACTTCGCGTCGGCACTCGCGTACCGAATGTCCGCTGCAGAGATGAGGTCGAGACCCCCGCCGATGCACCAGCCGTGCACGGCCGCAACAACGGGCTTGCGACAGTCCGCGACCGCGTTCGTCGCCAACTGCATGCGCTTGATCATGTCGTGGAACACCGTGCGCGGTCCAGCCAGCGCTTTGTCCGCCATCAGCGGTGCGAACTCGCCACCCATCGCAGCCAGATCCAAGCCGTAGGTGAAGTGCTTTCCGGAACCCGTGAGCAGCACTGCTCTGACATCCGGATCGACATCGAGCTGAGCGAACAATTGCGGGCACTCGCTCCAGAAGTCAGGGCCCATGGCATTGCCCTTGCCGGGCCCGAGCAGCGTCACCGTTGCGATCTTGTCGGAAATCTCGACCGAGAATGCGTTCCAGTTGCGTTCCGTCATGTCGCCGAGCCTACTTAATGGCGTCGTTCCAACGGACCACAGATGCCCATGCTGTGTTACGCCGCGTTACACCTGGGCTAAGACCCTGCTCAGACCTGGAGTTCGCGCCTCGAGCGGCCCATTATTTGAATCATGATGATGCACCAAGGACTTGGGCTGGAGACGTTCAACGACCTGCCTCGTCGCAAGGCGGTGCACGCACTCTACGAATGCTGCTGTTCGCACACGTGGGCGTCGCGAGTCGCCGACGCTCGTCCATACCGATCCCACGCGGAACTGTTCGCACGAGCGGACGCCGAGCTCGGAGAGCTGTCCGACGCCGATATCGATCACCTCGCCTCGACGCACCGACCCGTCGGACGGACGTGCGCGGGGATGGACCCAGCGACGCAAAGCGTCTTCATCGACGCCTGCCGGATGTACATCGAGCGGTTCGGCTACGGATACATCGTGTGCTCGGCAGCCCTCCCCGGTGGTGGCGACGAGCCCCGGGAAGTCCTCATCGACGTCGGCCATCGGCTCGACAACAGTCACGAAACCGAGCGCAAGGTGATGCGCGACGAACTCGCGAAGGTCAATCGAACGCGCATCGAACGCGTCCTCGGCCCGGAAGAGGGTTGGCCGCCATACTGAGTTGCCCATGCGCACTCGAAGTACCCGATCGAAGTACGGTCGAGGTGTGCACGCTCGCCGCAAATTTCCGACCGCCAAGCTGCCAGCGGCAGCTCGAGCACGGTACGCGAAACGGCGGAAACGACGGCTCGACCGTGTCGACAATGACCTCACCGACTCGCAGTGGGCCGATCTTGTCGCCGCCTGGGGAGGGTGCGCCTACTGTCAGGCGACAAGCACAGCGCTACAGCGTGACTGCATCACTCCAGTGTCTCGTGGCGGCCGCTACACATTCGAGAACGTGGTTCCTGCGTGCCCGTCCTGCAACGCGAGCAAACACAACAGCGAAGTCACTGGGTGGCTCCGGCGCAAGAAACTCGATGAGCGCACGTTCCTGCTGCGTCACGCGACAATTCTCCTCGCAGCACGCTAGGTGCCCTAGACGCGAAATTTCTCTACGAATCGCTTCTGCCAGGGTGTCTCCACAGCACGGCGCGAATAGTGTTGTCGGACATAGCTCACTGCTTCGTCGTTGGGAAGCCCGTCAGCGACAACGAGGCAGGCCAATGCGGTCCCAGTTCGCCCGTAGCCCCCGCCGCACGCGATCTCGACACGCTCACCTTCGCAGCGACGCAGCACGTCACGAAGCACGTTGCCGAAGGCGCTCCGGTCGGATGGCAGCCAGAAGTCCGGCCAACGAATCCAGCGGCTTTCCCACTCGAACGCCGCGGGTTCTTTCCCCTGGAGATACACACCGAAATCAGGTGTTGGGCCGAGCGGGGTCGGCGCACGCAACCCACGTCCGCGGACGACGGGACCAGAGGGCAGTCGCAGGATTCCCGGCGCGCCCAGGTCCCATGACCGAGTAACCACTCCACCCTCCGTTCATTGCTTTACGGGTGCGTCGCGATGCGGCAGCGGTGAGGTGATGCCTGTGGCGACGGAGACCATAAAGGTAGCCCGATCCGTCCACAGAACTAGCCCAGGTCCTCCAGCCGTCAGAACAGACCGACCATCCTTCCGATCAGTCCGAGGACGATGACCACCACGACCAGGCCGATCAAGCCGAGGAACACTATTGGTAGCGCAAGTCCTCGCTGCGGCGGTTCGTGCTGCGGTCCGCCAACGCTCGTCTCTGCAGGCGGGGTGTCCCCGGGCGTGACTCCGCCACCGGCTTCGAGGCCGGCAGTGTCATCGGGTTCGGGATTCTGGGCAGTCATGAGATCTCGGGTACCCGGTGGCGACTTGCTCAATCGAGTCCTCGGTCACCGGGTTGCGGGTACCACCGATCTCCGTGATGTCGACACTGAATTTCGACGCCGGAAAGGTGTCGGTGGGGTCCGATATCCTCGAACGTATGTTCGAGAAAGGGAATGCGGCGGGTATCTCCACCAGCCACAACACCGCGATAAATCCGTCGGTGGATGCGGCGGTCAGTGATGCCTGTGTAGCCGGGTTGTCGGTGTTCGCTGCCCGCTGCCGGTCGAGGGAGAACCGTTCCCGCGCACAGATGGTGGAAACAGTGTGCGAGATCGCCGAAATCCGGTTCGCCGACGCCGACACCAGCGACGGGGATCCGTTGACGGTGATGCGGTCGGTGGTCTGCGAAGTAGCGGCAGCACTCGGGGTCTCCCAACGCGTCGCGCGTCCACTCGTCGATGTCGGATTGACCCTGAACAGGCTGCCTCTGACCGCGCTACGGATGGTGTGCGGGGTCCTCGACTGGGCACGAGTGACCGCGATCGCATCGGTACTCGGCAGAGCCTGCGATGACACCATCGACGCCCTCGAATTCGAGGCCCTCGCGCTCGCCGAGACGGTCGGTCCGCGGATCCTGCGGCTGATGCTGTGGCAGATGTGGATGGACTACGACCCACAAGAAGCCTCCAGGGTCCGATCGGCATCGGTGAGAGGGCAACGCGGACTGTCGATGACCCAGGAAGGAGACGGATCCTCACAGCTGAAAGTCACCATGACCGACGTCGAAGGCGCCGAAGCGGAAGCGTTGATCGAAGAACTGGTCGGATCGGTCTGCGCTCAGGACCCGCGGTCGGCGCGGGAACTACGCGTCGATGCACTGCTGGCGTTGCTGCACGGCGAGCACGCTCTGCAGTGCCGCTGCGATCGCGGTGAGCAGTGTCCGCAGTTCGGGGTCGCTGATCTCCCCGACGGCCGCCGCGGACATCTGATCCAGATCCTGATCGAAGTCGAAACCCTGCTCGGGTTGAGCCAGACTCCCGCAGTCCTCGCCGACGGAACACCACTGGATCCGGAGTTGGCGCGGATGCTCGCCGACGACGGAAAATGGCAAGCCCTACTGGTCGAGCTGACCCAATCCGAAGCCTTCCAGAACGCCCGCCGAACACAGTCCACCCAGGACACCGACACCGACAGCGACGAGCCAGACGACAACGATGAACCGGACAACGGTGAACCGAACGGCGAAGATCCGAACGACGGCGGTTCCGACGGTGGCCGCGACGTAGGTGGCGGTGCGAATGTCGATGCTTCCCGAAAGACGAACTCCGCGAACAACACCACCACAGCACCGCCACCCGAACCCGCCCCTGACGCAACGGACGAACCAAACACTGCGGGCCAAACAAGCACTACAACCGGGCCGACCACCCGCGGCGCCCGAGTATGGCGACTACTCTTCCGCGGCCGCATCAGACCCGCCGCCACCGTCCCGGCGCACCGACCCACCACCACCAAACAACACCACCGCGGCCACCGCACCGGCAGAGCCGCCGGCACCGGCAGGACCCCCGGAGGGCACTACGCACGCACACAACTGATCACCGCACTCCTGACCGCGATCACCGACAACCCCGCCCTCGCCGCCGGCCTGCACCCCGACGGACACGGCGGCCACACCAGCCCACCCCCAGGAGCACTGACCTACCGACCCAGCTCCGGACTCACCGCCCGCATCCGCATGACCTACAGCACCTGCACCCACCCCGGCTGCGACATCCCCTCCACCCGCTGCCAACTCGACCACATCGTCCCCTACAACCACACCAACCCCCGACACGGCGGCTGGAGCATCGAAGAAAACCTCCACCCCGTCTGCACCGGACACCACCAACTCAAAACCACCAAAACCTTCACCGCCGCCATGCTCACCAGCGGCGCGATCCTCTGGACCAGCCCCGCCGGCCTCCGCACGATCACCCTCCCCAACCTCGGCTGCCCCACACCACCCCGCACCCGAAAACGAGCCCGAAAAAACACCACACCCGACACAACCACCCCCGACCTCACCACCGCCACCTGGTGGGAAACCAACATGCCCCCACACACCACCCCACCCACCCGCACCGACCTCAACACCGCCCACACCGACACCGCCCGCACCCGAATCCGCATACTCCGCCGACACTTCCGACAACACAAACACATCCACAAACTCCGCATACAACACGAAAAACGCAACGAACCCCCACCCTTCTGACCGACCGCCAGAAAGGAACCGGCACGACTCCGGGTGCTGCCGGATGTCAGTGCTGCGCGCGCGCGATCGCGCCGGCGAACAGTTCGGTGATCGCATCGCCGATCGCTTGTTGATCGATCTCCTCGGGATCGACGGAGTGTTCGACGGCCAGGCCCGAGATCAACGCGAGCAGCGATGTGGCTACCCTGCGGGCATCGAGAGTGTCAGCTACGCCCCACGCCGCGGCCCGTTCGGCGATCAGTCGCTCGAGTTCGTCGCGCAGGCGACGACGCTCACGCCGGTATCCCTCGGCAAGCTCTGCGGTTCGACCGGCCTGGATACCGAACTCGGTGACGAGCAGTGGCCACCGCGGCTCGTCGACGACCCAGTCTGCGATAGCGTCACCGCCCCTACCTGCGGCGTCGCCGGGGCCGAGACCGGACACAGTGTCGATCACCCGCGCTGCAAGATCCATCGACCGCTTGGACAGCAGCTCGGCGAACAGCGCCTGCTTGGAATCGAAATTCGAGTAGACCGCACCCTTGGTGAAGCCCGCCCTCCGGGCGATGTCCTGCAATTTTGCTGCCGCGTAACCGTTCTCGGTGAACTCGTCGGCAGCCGCCTCCAGGAGCCGTTCTCGAACGTTCTCCCGGCCCGGCCGCTGTGTCGATGCCCACGTTGCTTGACCCTCAGTCGTCACGATACCTAGAGTATTCAATACCCGAGGTATTGAACAGTCGGAGAATCACACAGCTCGCGAAGGAGTACACATGCGCAAGGTCGTCTGGATTGCGATCGGGGTTCTGATACTCCAGCTCGGTTTCATCGCCAGCTACGTGGCGGCCTTCCACCAGCCTTCACCGCACGAGATCCCCATCGCCGTGGTCGCAGAACAGGGACTACCCGCCGGGCTGGATACCGACACCGTCGCCAAGCTCAACGCCATCGAGGGCACTCCCCTGTCCGCTCGAACCGCGTCCAGTACCGCGCAAGCCCGTGACCTCATCCGCAACCGCGACGTCCTCGGCGCCTACATCGTCAGTCCGGCCGGCACCGACACACTCATCACCGCCAGCGCTGCGGGCAGCTCGATATCCGCTGCACTGGAGTCGGTCTTCACGGAGATCGAACAGACTCAGAACCGCCAATTCGTCGTTCGCGACGACATTCCTGTCGGTATTCACGACAACCGTGGCCTGTCCGGCTTCTACCTGGCCGTCGGATGGGTCGTCGGCGGATACTTGCTGGCCGCCGCAATCGGCCTGCTCGTCGGAGCACCGAAATCTCGTCGAGATGCAGCAGCCCAACTCGGGATCTTCGCCGGCTACTCGGTCCTGTCGGGGGCGCTGGGAGCATTCATCGTCACCCACCTGCTCGGCACGTTCGCCGGTCACTGGTTCCCGTTGTGGTTGCTCGGGACTGCGGTCGTGTTCGCGACATCGGTCTTCACACTCGGCCTGCGCGCAGCGATCGGAGTCGCGGCGGTTCCGATCGCGATCATCGTGTTCGTCATCCTCGGAAACCCCAGTGCAGGTGGAGCATTCGGCCCGAATGTACTCCCCGAGTTCTACGCAGCCGTCGGGCGCTGGATCACCCCCGGCATCGGAACGGAAGGAGTACGCAGCATCGTGTACTTCTCCGGAACCGGCCTGGGCCAACCTGCACTGGCACTCGCCCTGTATTCCGTCGTCGGTATCGGACTGCTGTTCGCCTTCTCCAAGTCCCGGGTGGCGTCACCAGAGATCGAGAAGCCCGAGCCGCTCCCCGTATCCTGACCCCTATGACAGCAACCTTCCCCCTCCCCTTGCCCGATCTCGCCGTCCGCACCCTCGGCGGCGCAGTCGTGTGGGCGAACGACGAAACGTTCGCGGAGAAGGAGAACTTGGTCAAGCCGGGCAAAGCCGATTACCAGACCGCTACGTTCGGCCACAAAGGCCAGATCTACGACGGTTGGGAGACGCGCAGGCGTCGGGAAGCGGGTTACGACGAGGCCATCGTCCGCCTCGGGGCTCCCGGCGTCGTGGACGCTGTCATCGTCGACACTGCGTGGTTCACCGGCAACTATCCACCGGAGATTTCCATCGAAGCCGCCTCGGTCGAGGGCTTCCCATCCGCGCAGGAGCTGCACGAAGAGACCGAGTGGCAGACCATCGTCGCAAAGAGCCCGGTCGAAGGTGACACCGAGAACCGTTTCAAGGTTGCATCCGACGAACGCTGGACCCACGTGAAGCTGTCGATCTACCCCGACGGCGGCGTTGCACGGTTGCGCGTTCTCGGCCGTGGCCGTCCGGATCCGCAGTTCATCGCGGCGGGGCCGTTCGACCTCGCGGCGCTCGAGAACGGCGGGTATGTCTCGGCCTGCTCGAACATGTTCTACAGCTCCCCGAACAACCTGCTGTTTCCCGGCCCTCCGCGGTCGATGGGCGAAGGCTGGGAGACCTCACGCAGGCGCAACGACGCCAACGACTGGGTGCAGGTCAACTTGGCCGGAACGGGCAAGATCAACCTCGCCGAGCTGGACACTTCATGCTTCCTCGGAAACGCACCGGGTGCAGCGTCGCTGAAGGGCAGGCTCGGCGACGGCGAGTGGATCGAACTCCTTCCTCGTACTCGACTGCAGCCCGACACCCGTCACCGGTTCCTCCTCGACCGCACCGAGCCGGTGTCCGAGGTCCGCATGGACATCTTTCCCGACGGCGGCATGGCCAGACTCAGACTGTTCGGAGACTTGACGGCCTGACTGCGAACTCGCCGCCGTAGCAATACTCTTGGAAGATGCCACGGCTTCTTCACCCGAACGCAGCACACGTCGCCGACATCTTGATCTCACGCGGACATCACGGGGTCGTCGTCACATCACCCGAGCCGACGCCGACCGCCGCCGCCGCCGCCGAGTCGCACGGTGTCAGCGTCGGCGCGATCGTGAAGTCACTGGTCTTTCTGCTCGACGACGATCCGGTGCTGCTGCTCGTCTCGGGAGCGCACCAGGTGAACCTGGACGCAACAGGCAAGCGACTCGACGGCACCCTGACGCGGGCTCCGCTGGAATTGGTCAAGCACTCCACCGGCCAGCCGATCGGAGGCATCGCACCGGTCGGTCACCCGACCAATCTGCCGACGTTCGTCGACGAGACCCTGTCCGGCTATCCCGAGTTGTGGGCCGCAGCCGGACATCCCAACACTGTGTTCAGGACGACGTACTCCGAACTACTCCGGATCACCGCAGGGCTTGCGGTGGACGTCACCTGATCCGGCGTCAGGAAGCCAGAACTCTGCTGGGCAGGCGCGATCCGGTAGCCGACACAACAGCGTCGTCCGAGAACGTGACGCCGCGGTCTTCGAGCCACGGAACGACGCCACCCACGACCCGCTCGAGGTTCCGCTGCTCAGGTCCGATCGGTATCAACGTCACACCGTCGGCCACATCGGCGGCTTTCACGTCGGCGATAAGCCCTGCCAATCCCGACGGCGTACCGACGTACCGAATCGAATCAGGCCGCTCAGGCGCCTTCAGCGCCTCGAACTCCCGACGCGCGGTTCGTGCGTCGTCGGCGATGTGAATCTCGATGTCGAGGAAGACCGCGACGCTGTCGGCGTCCTTGCCTACCTCGACGACCTCGGCACGGGCGCGAGAACGGGCTTGCTGTCCTTCACGGAGATCCGAGGCGCGGACGCGTGTGAACGTCGCGGTCGGTCGAGCATCGGTGATTTCGGTCCAGGTTCCGGATGCCGTGAGAGCAACTCGGACAGCTGAGGTGTTCGACATGAAGTGTTGTCCTGTCGTGCGAGCGAGGTGAGCGAGGTCTGCGGGCTACGCCGACGGCCTACACGACCCCGATGCCGTCCGGCACAGATCGACGTATCGATCACGCCAGAGGCGGCTCTGCGACAAGACAATTGCTGTCATGAAGCGATGCTAGCTGTTTGGCCGGTGCACGGGGTTCCCACACCTGCGGCGCCATCTGCGAGAGCTGGAAATGGACGCGGGTCGGGAACCGGATTCCACCACCCGTTTTCCTCCTCGTACGTCCACGATGGTCCCTGTGCGACTAGCTCGCCGACGGCGTCGATCAGACGGTCGACATCGGCGCCTGAACTGCCGAGGCCCAGGCTGGCCCGTACGGCACCATCTGGATGTCCCAGTCGAGCCAACAGCGGATGCGCGCAGAATTTCCCGTCGCGAACGCCGATTCCATGCTCGGCGGAGAGATACGCCGCGACTTCACCGGGGCCATAACCGTCGACCGAAAATGTGACAATGCCCACACTTTCGGGAGCATCGTTCCACACCGTCAACAGCTGGACTCCGCCGATGGAGCTCAGCCCGTCGCGCAATCGGTCGGACAGCACCCGCTCGTGGTCCGCCGAGCCGCCAGCCTCATGCTGTGCGAGCGCCTCACACGCGGCCGCCAGTGCCACGACACCGAGAACATTCGGCGTGCCGGCCTCGTGCCGCGCGGGAACCGGCGCCCACTCGGTGCGGTCGAGGCCGACCGATCGCACCGCGCCCCCGCCGGCCAGATAGGGCTCGGCAGCGTCCAGCCAATCGCGACGGCCGACGAGGACGCCTGCCCCGTGCGGTGCGTACAGCTTGTGGCCGGAGAACGCGAGATAGTCGACACCGAGATCACCGATGTCGATGCGCCGATGCGGAACGAGCTGGGCGCCGTCGACGAGGATGCGCGCACCGTACCGGTGCGCAAGCGCGGCAAGTTCAGCTATCGGCAACACCTCGCCGGTCACGTTCGATGCACCGGTGATTGCCAGCAGCGCAGCAGGTTTCGTAGACAGTTCTACTTCCAGCCGGACAAGCGTCTCGGCAATGGACTCGGCCGCAACGACGACCCGACGATCGTTCCACGGCAACAGGTTCGCGTGATGCTCGATATCGAGCACCACGGTGTCCCCTGGAACGCATCCGGCCAGGAGATTGAGCGAATCGGTGGTATTCCTGGTGAAAATCACGACGGAATCACTTTGTGCACCAACGAAATCCGATACCGTCACCCGCGCCTTCTCGTAGGCTGCAGTGCACACCCGCGACGTATATCCCGCGCCACGGTGCACGCTCGAATAGAACGGTAGGAGTTCGGCGATGCGTTCGGTCACCGCAGCGAGCGCGGGTGCACTGGCCGCGTAGTCGAAATTGACGTAAGTGCAGGAACTTCCGTCGACGAGTGGCACCGACAGATCAGCTCCGCTGACGGAAGCGAACGAGGCACACGAGTGGTCGAGAACAGCAGTCATGACAAATAACCCTTGTCGATCAAGGGACCCTGGGGAGATCACACGGAAATAGCCAGTCACGTGTAGAGACCGATCACATGTGAATACCGTCGAGTCCGCGCTTGCTGCACCGGTTTTCCGATGCCAGCCTGGTCGTCACCCGGAGCACCCCACCGCGGAGGAGGGTTGCCGACCAGCAAGCCGGGGCTTGATGCTGGTACTCATGACCTGGACACGAGGATGGCAAACACAGTGAGGGATTGTCAACCCGGCAGGTAGGAAACCTGCAACTGGACTAAACTGCCCCAGTGCCGAGCCCGTCCGAAAACCACGTCCGTTCACCTTCTGGCCAACCGAATATGAGATAACCACCGTCACGCGTACTGACGTTCCACTTGCATTTCGGTGCTATACGAGAAGAAGGACACCCGGTTGTCTGTGCAATCACAATCGGATTCGACAGGCACGCAGCGCTCCGCTGCGGTGCCCGCCGAATTCTTGCGATCCGAGCGCGCTCCCCAGGAGCGGACGCTCATCGATGTCCTGCGCTCGACCACCTCTCGCTTCCCCGATTCCCCGGCAATCGACGACGGCACGGTCTCGGTCACCTACCGTGAGCTACTGGAGGACATCGACGAGGGTGCGCAGTGGCTGGCCCGAGCGGGAGTGCGCCGCGGCGACCGCGTCGGAATCAGGATGCCGTCGGGTTCCTTCTCGCTCTACGTCGCGATTCTGTCGATACTCAACGCCGGTGCCGCCTATGTACCTGTCGACGCGGACGACCCGGACGAGCGCGCCGAACTGGTCTTCGGCGATGCCAAGGTCACCGCAGTCGTGACGGCCGGTGGTATCGCCGCAGGCACGGCCGACAAGCAGGACACCCCGGCCCCCGACACTCTCACAACGCCGAGTCCCGACGACGACGCCTGGGTCATCTTCACGTCCGGCTCGACCGGCACCCCGAAGGGAGTCGCCGTCAGCCACCGCAACGCAGCGGCGTTCGTCGACGCCGAAGCCTCGATGTTCATGCAGGACGATCCACTCGGACCTGGCGACCGCGTATTGGCGGGCCTGTCGGTGGCATTCGATGCCTCGTGTGAGGAGATGTGGCTGGCCTGGCGCCACGGCGCGTGTCTCGTCCCGGCCCCTCGGGCTCTCGTTCGAAGCGGATTCGACCTCGGGCCGTGGCTGGTCTCGCGGGACATCACCGTCGTCTCGACGGTCCCCACCCTTGCAGCGCTGTGGCCAGCGGTCGCCCTCGAAGCAGTACGTCTGCTGATCTTCGGCGGTGAAGCCTGCCCACCCGAGTTGGCCGAGCGCCTGGCCGTCGACGGCCGCGAAGTCTGGAACACCTACGGGCCGACGGAAGCGACCGTGGTCGCCTGCGCGTCGATCATGGACGGCAAGGGTCCGGTTCGGATCGGCCTTCCACTCGACGGCTGGGATCTCGCCGTCGTCGACGCGTCGGGAAATCCCGTCGCAGTCGGGGAGGTCGGCGAACTGGTCATCGGCGGCGTCGGGCTCGCGCGCTACCTGGATCCGGCCAAGGACGCCGAGAAATACGCCCCGATGCCGACGCTGGGCTGGGACCGGGCGTACCGCAGCGGCGATCTCGTCCGGCTCGAACTCGAGGGTCTGCTCTTCCAGGGCCGCGCCGACGATCAGATCAAGCTGGGCGGCCGACGCATCGAGCTCGGCGAGATCGACAACGCGCTGCAGGCATTACCCGGCGTCGGCGGAGCCGCAGCAGCCGTCCGAAAGACCGGCGCGGGCAACTCCGTCCTCGTCGGCTACCTCGCCAGCACCGACCCCAATTTCGATCTCGATGCGGCGCGGAAGATTCTGGCCGAGCAACTGCCGTCGGCTCTCGTCCCTCGACTCGCGCTCGTCGAGGAGATGCCGACGCGAACCTCCGGCAAAGTCGACCGCAACGCCTTGCCGTGGCCGCTCCCCGGCACCAGCGAGACGTCGGATCTGAGTGGTACGGCAGGCTGGGTCGCCGAACTGTGGACCAACATTCTCGGCGCCCAGGTCTCCGACGAGAATGCCGACTTCTTCCAGAACGGTGGCGGTTCCCTGTCCGCTGCCCAGCTCGTGACGGCACTGCGCGAACGGTTCCCGGAGATCACCGTCGCGCAGCTCTACGACCACCCCCGGCTGGGATCTCTCGCCCGCTATCTCGACGAGTTGAAGCCGCCCGTGGAGGTCGTACCCCGCGACGTCGAGCCGACGTCCCGTACAGCTCAGTGGACGCAGATTGCCGCAACCGTTCCACTGACCACGTTGACGGGGCTGCAGTGGATCACATGGGTGGGAATCCTGTTCAACGTGATGTCGTGGTTCGCCGACGTGCCCTGGGCACCGACGCTGTCCTGGTGGTGGGTTCTTATCGCGTTCCTGCTGTTCATCACACCGGTCGGCCGCATGGCGATCTCCGTCGTCGGTTCCCGTCTGCTGCTGGCAGGCCTGAAGCCCGGTGCCTACCGCCGAGGCGGAAGCGCCCACATTCGCCTGTGGACAGCGACGCGTCTCACCGACGCCAGCGGGGCGTCGAACCTGTCCGGAGCACCGTGGATGGTCTACTACGCCCGAGCACTCGGCGCGAAGATCGGCAA
This sequence comes from Rhodococcus sovatensis, assembly GCF_037327425.1. NCBI lineage: Bacteria > Bacillati > Actinomycetota > Actinomycetes > Mycobacteriales > Nocardiaceae > Rhodococcus > Rhodococcus sovatensis. Next base: position 4,113,820 of record NZ_CP147846.1, read on the forward strand.
GGGCGTCGACCTGCACACTTTGCCCCCGGTGACCGGCATGCTCGAACTCGGCGACGGTTGTTCCGTCGAACCCGAGGTCGATCTCACCGGCCATTGGATCGACGGCGACATCGTCTACATCGGTGCCATCAAGATCGGCGCGGGCGCAACCGTCGGCGCCAGGTCGACGCTGCTTCCCGGGACATCCGTCGGCAAGAACGCGGTCGTGAGTGCAGGCTCAGCCGTCGTCGGACGTGTGAAAGCCGGTCAGCTGTGGGCGGGATCCCCCGCCACCAAGGTCGGCAAAGCCGAGCATCCGTGGCCCGAACACGCTCCCCCGCGGGCCACCCACTGGGTGTTCGCATACGGCGTCGCATCGTTGTTCCTCTCGGGCATGGCGATCTTCTCCCTCGGAGTTTCGCTGGTGCTGATGGGCTGGTGGCTGCACACGGCGACGACACTCCTCGGCGCCATCGGACGCGCCGCGATCATGTTGCCGGTCGCGACACTCGTCTCACTCGGAACATTCGCGCTGATCACACTGGTCGCGGTCCGTCTGCTGAGCATCGGTCTCACCGCGGGCTATCACCCGGTGCGTAGTCGGATCGGGTGGCAGGTGTGGGCCACCGAGCGTTTGATGGACTCGGCCCGCACGTTCCTGTTCCCGCTCTACGCCTCCCTGCTGACCCCGCACTGGCTGCGGGCGCTCGGTGCGAAGATCGGCAAGGACGTCGAGGCGTCGACGGTGCTGATGATCCCCAAGTTCACCACCGTCGCCGACGGCGCGTTCCTGGCCGACGACACCATGGTTGCGAGCTACGAACTCGGCGGCGGATGGATGCACCTCGGCGACGCCAAGGTGGGCAAGCGGGCATTTCTCGGCAACTCCGGCATGACCGGACCCGGTCGAACCGTCCCCAAGAACGGGCTCGTCGCCGTGCTGTCGGCGACGCCGGACAAAGCGAAGTCGGGTTCCTCGTGGCTCGGTAGTCCGCCAGTGCGGTTGCGGCGGTCCGCGGGGCGCGCCGATTCCTCTCGCACCTTCGATCCATCCATGAAGCTCAAATTGGCCCGGTCGTTCGTCGAGACCTGCCGTCTAATTCCAGTGATGGTGACGTTCGGCATCGGGCTCGGGGTGCTGTTCGGATTGACCGCGCTGGCCGAGGAGTTCGGGTACTGGCTCGCCGCGCTGCTCAGTGGCGTCGTGCTGCTCGTGGCGGGGGCGGTCGCTGCAGCTGTTTCGGCCGCGGCGAAATGGGCGTGGGTCGGCCGGATCGACAAGGTCGAACACCCACTGTGGAGCTCGTTCGTGTGGCGCAACGAGGTCGCGGACACATTCGTCGAGACCGTCGCCGCGCCGTGGTTCGCCCGTGCCGCCGAGGGAACAGCCGTGCTTAACATGTGGTTGCGCTGGCTGGGAGCCGACATCGGCCGCGGCGTGTGGTGCGAAACGTACTGGCTTCCCGAGGCGGATCTGGTGACGCTCGAAGATGGCGCAACGGTGAACAGAGGGTGCGTTGTGCAGACGCACTTGTTCCATGATCGGATTATGTCCATGGACAGCGTCACACTCGGTCGGGGAGCAACTCTCGGTCAGCACTGCGTCGCGCTACCTGCCGCCGGTATCGGCGAAGGCGCGACCGTCGGACCTGCGTCTCTCGTGATGCGCGGCGACACCGTGCCGGCGCACACTCGTTGGCAGGGCAATCCGATCGCACCGTGGGCGAAGGGCGACCCGTATGCACGCATCGTGGCCGCTCAGGACAGCCTATGAAATTCGGTGGCTCCAAACTTGTGACTCCGGTGTTCGATCTCGATCGTTCCGACGCGCCGATCGACGAGTACCTCCCACAGAACGGCAATCGCGGATACCGCGTGTCCCGGTACGAACTCGATCTCGAATACAAGGTCGAGAGCAACCGGCTCGCAGGCAAAGCGAAGATCACCGCGGTCACCACGGCCACCATCGCGAAGTTCTCCTTCGATCTCGGGCCTGCGCTCCGTGTGGCGAAGGTATCGGTCAACGGATCTCGTTCGGTCAAGTTCAGTCAGCAGCGAGGCAAGCTCAAGATCACTCCCGCGAAACCCATCGCATCCGGTGCTGCCCTCGTCGTCACGATCCAATACAGCGGAACTCCGAAGCCGATCCACGGGTTCTGGGGCGAGGTCGGGTGGGACGAACTGACCGAAGGATCGATCGTCGCCAGTCAGCCGAACGGCGCGGCGTCGTGGTTTCCATGCGACGACCACCCGGTCTCCAAAGCTAGCTACGGCATCACCATCACCACCGATTCGCCCTACTACGCCGTCGCCAACGGGACGTTGGTGCGCAAGCAGACACGCGCCAGCCGCACGACATGGGTGTACGAGCAGCCCGAGCCGATGGCGACGTACCTCGCAACCATCCAGATCGGCCCCTACAGCCAGCACACCACCTCTGCAGGACCGGTCGTCATGAAAGCAGTTCTGCCGCATCGGCTTCGGCAGAATTTCGACCACGACTTCGGCCGTCAGACCGAGATGATGAGCACGTTCACGCGCCTCTTCGGCCCCTACCCGTTCGCGGCCTATACCGTCGTGATCACCGACGACGATCTCGAAATCCCCGTCGAGGCACAGGGTTTGTCGATCTTCGGCGCCAACCACTGTTCCGGTACGCGGTACTTCGAACGGCTCGTCGCGCATGAGCTGGCACACCAGTGGTTCGGCAACAGTCTGACGCTCGGCAGGTGGAAGGACATCTGGCTGCACGAGGGCTTCGCCTGCTACTCCGAATGGATCTGGGCCGAGAACTCCGGCGGCAGCTCGGCGCGGGACAAGGCGCGACGCGTACACACGATGCAGCGAGGCCTCCCCCGAGACCTGGTTCTCGGAGATCCCGGCCCTGCCAAGTTGTTCGACGATCGCGTCTACAAGCGCGGAGCACTGACGCTGCACGCGCTACGCACGATGATCGGCGACGAGAAATTCTTCGGGCTGATCCAGGAATGGACGTCGGAATACCGGTACTCCACCGTCAGCACTGCGGACTTCACGGATCTGGCATCACGGTACGGCTGTCCTCGCACTCTGTGGGACGAGTGGCTGAACTCCACCCAGCTGCCGGCATTGCCGTAGGGCTCAGCTGAGCTCAGCCCCTTCGGCGGGCAGGTGGGAAGTCGAGCGGGTACGAACGAACACCCAGCAGATCGCGGCAAACACGGCACCGACCACGAAGATCGCCGGATAGGTGACGACGCCCGGCCACGTCTCCGTCAGCGCCGACAGGATCGCCGGAATCGCAAAGCCGAGGTAGGTCAGCGAGTAGAAGACAGCGGTGAGCCCCGCGAGGTCGTCGGGGCCCGCGATCCGTTGCACCTCTTGTAATCCCGAAACCAACGCCATGCCGTAGCCGCACCCGAGAACAGCGGCGGCGATCAATGCGGCGGCGATGGTGAGAACCGACGCCGCCCACGCCGCGAGCAGCATGCCCACGACGAGAATCGTCAATGCGACGAGGGCACCGCGCGCTGCATCGGGAGTGTCGATTCTGCGTCCGACGGCCTGAATCGCAAAGCCGGCACCGAGTGCGATGACGGACATCAACGCGGACAACGCAATCGGGTGACCACCGCTTCGGTCGGCCATCAGCGAGGGCAGCACGGCGTACGCGACGCTGGCCGCGCCGAACACCCACGGTGCGAGCGGGACGACGACTGCCAGAAAGCGCCGGTGCGTCGCGGCTGGAATCTTCAAGTCGTCGACCAGCGGGGCGCGCATCGCACGGGGCACCGCGCTGCGTGTCTCGGACACGGCGATCATGCCGACACCCGCGACGATGCAGATGCTGACGTGCACCACGTAGGCAAGATGAGTCGGCCACGGCGCCCACTGAGCGAGAATTCCCGCGACACCGGCGCCGAGTGCGAATCCTGCAGTTAGGCTCATCGCCTGGCGACGGGCCCCTGCCCCCGGGGCGCTCTGCGGATCCAACGCGGATAGTTCCTTGATCCAACTACCGCCGACCGCCATGCCGATCCCGAGGGCGACGCCACTGAGAACGCGTCCACCGAACAGAATGCCCGCCGTGTCTGCCCCGAGCGCGATGAGGATCGACCCGGCGGCGGCCACCGCCGTCGCGGGCAACATGATCGGACGCCTACCGACTCGATCGGACAAGGATCCGCAGATCAGCAGAGCCGGAACGATTCCAATGACGTACGCGAACAAGAACATGTCCACCGCAACGGCTGAGAACCCATGTTCGAGGCGGTACATCACCAGCAAAGGAGTGAACTCGTTTCCACCCCATGCCACCGCGAACAACCCGGCTGCAACCAGAATCCACTGCCGGGTTTTCGTCTCGATCGACGCCGTGAGTGTCATCTCGTGCCCCTGTCGTTCAGTCCGTGCGTTCGACGCATGTGCGCGTCGACGGCGGTCGCAAATCCGTCCACGTCGGCCGCCTCGATCGAGTCCGCCAGTACGCGATGCTCGTCGACGATCCGCGAGAGCTGATCCGGATCTCGCTCGAGCGAATGCGTCGTCATCCGTCGCTGTCGCTCGCGGAGTCCGTCGTAGAACGCATCGAGCAACGGGTTGCCGCCTGCCCGCACGATGAGACGGTGGAAATCGGCGTCGGCCGCGCTGAACTCCGCCCTCGTTCCGGTGGCTGCGATCTGGCCTTGTCGTTCGAGGTTGGCCCTCAACTGGACGACCAGGTGCTCGCGGATTCGCTCGTCGGCTGCGAAGGCGCGGACACTACCGGTTTCGACGAGCCACCGCGCGGAGACCACATGCTCTGCCTCGCCGGGCGCGATGGACACGACCAGCGCGCCACGTTTGGGATAGAGCCGCATCCAGCCTTCGACCTGCAGGCGGAGGAACGCCTCACGGACGGGTGTTCGGCTCATCTCCATGCGGCCGGCGATGTCGCCCTCGCTGACCAGCTCACCACCTGGGAGTTCGCCCGTGACGATCATTTCCTTGACCGTCACATAGGCCTGCTCGGATGCTGAATACGACTTGGACACGACATAGATACTAGATGGCGCACTGTCGGGGCGACCACCGTGGGGTGTCCTGCAGTTAGGTCACGGCGCCCAGTACTTCGTAGCCAGCTGGTCGACCAGCGGGTCGTCGTCGGCCACCTCGTCGAGCGCAGCGAGGTCATCCCTGATTGCGACGAAGCGAGGGTCGTCACCCTCGGCCACTTCGGCATCGGTGCCGCCGTCGCCGTCGAGCTGCTCGAGCATCTTCGCGCGCACGCGGACCTTCAGGGGATCGCTCATTCGTCGTCACCCTTCTTGAACACGCGACGCGCCGTCGGGATCAACACCACCAGCGCGCCTACCAGAACCACTACCGAGAACACTTCGAGCCACACGGTCTACTCCTCTCTTTCAGGGGGCCAGCCAACTACCAGCGGGGAAGTTCCTGAGCACAGTGAACGCAAGAACGACGACAGCCCCGGACACGACGATCCATCGCGACGGAGCCCGGAGCCTGCGACCCCTCACCCAGAGGACCCATGCGATCACTCCGACGCCGAGAAGTACCACGGCAAGCACATTCGACGACGCGGCAGACCCGAGATCTCCTCGAACTAGATCCCCGAAAGCCCTCGTCGCTCCACATCCAGGACACCAGAGCCCGGTCAGCGCATGAAACGGACACGGAAGATACGTCGAGGTACGCGGGTCGCGCACGTAGAGCGTCGCCCCTGCTGCCATCGCCAGCGCTGCGACAGCGAGAGGCGCAGCACGAGCCCTACGCGGCGCGGCGACGACCATCGGCCCACGATATCGCGATCGCCCGAACCGCGCTCGAAAGAAACCGAAAGTACGTTCGGTGCCGTTCTCGCGGGCCGTATATCGAATAGCGCGTTCGATTTCAGAGACCTTTCGGTTTGTTGACCGAAAGCAATTTCCCGAATACCGTGCTCGACCATGGCAACACCCACGCTGTCGGCAATCGTGCCCGTGTACAACGAGGAAAACTACATCGGAGAATGCCTCGCGGCGCTACTGGCTCAAGCGGACGAAATCTCGGAAATAATTGTAGTGGACAACGGTTCGACCGATTCGACGCTTCGCATTGTCGAGAAATTCGTAAATCGGTCACCCAAAGTCGAGATATTGCACGAAACACGACGAGGTGTCGCGTATGCCCGAAATGCCGGATTCGATGCTGCCACCTCCGAAATACTTGGTCGCGTGGACGCCGACAGCCGCGTCAGCCCAGGCTGGGCACGCTCCGTCAAAGACTTCCTAGGACGCGAGGACACCGCTGATGTCGGCGCGGTCAGCGGCCTCAACAATTCCTACGACTCACCGTTTCGTTCCCTGAAGGGCTGGTTCGTTCGCAAACAAATCCAGCGCGGAGTCTTCGGCGGCGAGCGCAGAATAAAGAATCTCCATGGTGCAAACATGGCAATTCGAAAGTCCGTGTGGAATACGGTGTCCGATTCGGTCAGCGTCGCATCCGATATTCACGAGGATCTCGACCTAGCACTCACCCTCGTTCGCCGAAATGTCGAAATAGCACAATTGACCGAAATGCACGTCGACATTTCCCCGAGGCGCGCCCTCACTCCGCCCATCGAATTCTCCAAATACATAGATTCAGGCAGGAAGACACTCGAACTGCACGGAAAGTCGACCAAGCGCACCGCTCGTGCGTTGCGGATCCACTGGGCGTTCCACATCCTGCTCTTCGTTCTGCATCGTCCCTACGATCCGAGTACCGGCAGATACTCCCTTCGCCACCTGCGTCGACCGGAGCGGGCGCGCGGACTGCCGATCGACGTCACGGTCTAACCCTCGGACGCGTGGTCGTAGTAGCCGACGATTCCCTTCGCACCGAAGACCGCATATTCGGCCTGACCGCTCGTCGTTTCGGCGCTCTCGACGAGCCCGCGCAGAACCGAGGTGACCACGCGGTCGAGGATGTGCCAACGCTCGGCGGCGTCGACCGTGCCCTGCACGGCAGTCTCGTCGAAGTCTCTGCCGACACGGGCATCGAGCGAGGCCAACTCGTCGAACACGCCTCGATCGACGACCACGATGTCCGCTTGGTTCTCGAGTACGACCCGCACCGCCCACCTGATCTCGTCGACATGATTCCCCAGCCACAGGCGTCGGCGATGCACGACACCGAGGGACGGCCAGCGCTTTCGCGCGGCCTGGCGACTCTTGCCGGTGACGGTGGCCAGGTCGGCCAGACTCGCACCCAACCACATCGCCGTCGACGCCGCAGCCTCGGTCGATGCCGCAGCCTGCCGGATGACGCGTTCCTCCTCCACGAGAGCGTGCCGAAGCGCGCACAGGGCATCATGGCGGCGACGCCGTTCATCACCGACATCGGTGGACTTGTCCCCTGGATCGAGTTCTGACAACTTTTGGTTCACAGCAGTGAACCTAGCGTGTAAACCGATGGTTTACAACCATCTGGGTCAGGGAAGAACGATCACACTCCCGATCATGTCGGGATGCGGCGTGCAGTGATAGCTGTAGGTCCCTGGCTCGGTGAACGTACGTGTGAAGGTGCTGGACACCATCAATGGACTACGGAACGAGCGGTCGTCGGCCACGACATCGTGGGCCATACCGCCGTCGTCGAACAGCCAGGTCACCGTCTCCCCGACCGAGACCGTGATCTCCGAAGGCGAATACGAGCGATCGGCGACGATCACCTGGTTCGGCACAGGTGGGGCCGCCGGCTCCGGGGCAACGTCCGACGAACACCCGACCATCGTCGAAAAAACAAGAACTGCACCCAGCATGGCGAACGGTGATCTCACCCGTTCTACGTTACGGACCGGCGTGTTCGGCGGCCTGCGCGTCCCCTTCCGCCTTGGCTTGCGCTGCAGTCCTCTGGGTGAACTTCACGGCACCGACCAGCAACACGATCGGGATGACCCAGTTGCACAGCAGATCGATAGTGCGGGCGCCGCTGGCTTCGGCCTCACCGATCGGATCGAGGACTCCCGCGACGAAGTGCGAGGCAGCCATGACGAGCAACACGACTCCCCATCCCGCGCTGATCTTCCGATTGGTCGCGTGGAATCGCGGGGAATCCCAGAATTCCTTGGGCACGCTCTCCCGTGCATATTGCTCGGTGAACGGGACGGTGAAGGCAGACACAAGCATCACCCCGCCGAGGATGAGTGTGGTCCCACCACGTGCAAAGTTGGCGAGGAACTCGTCGACGTCATGGCCTGCGATGAACCCGACCGCCGCGATGGCAGCGAACGTCACCACTCCGGCGATATCGAGGAGTTTCACTCCACTGCCGCGTTGGTAGAACGCGACCGCGATCGCTGCAACTGCCGACAAGGTCGCAGCGAGGGCGACCTGGTTGTCGCCGAGCCTGGCAGTGAGGATCGAAAACAGAAACCACGGCACCAAGCCGAGAACCATCTGACCGAACTTCATGGCAGGTCACACTGCCTGCTTTGCGTGCTACACGCTCGCCGATCGTGATATTTCACCCGCCGAGGGTGGGGCATTGCATGCGACCGGAAGCGACAACAGGTGCCGACTCATGAGCTCGGGTAACATCACGGCCGAATCGTTCGACCGAGAGGCACCAATTTCATGACGTCACACCGTGCCCGTACCAGCGCCGCTGCGTTGGCGACACTGCTGATCGTCCTTGCGACGGCAATTCTCGGCGCTACATCCGCGCAGGCACGGCCCACACAGTTCGCTCCGGCCGGTCAGATCAGTCCGACCATCGGATTCGACCCGGCAGCGGTCATCGAGTGGCGGTTGGACCAGTCGATCATCAACCAGCCCATCTTCGTGCGCACCGACCCCTACTTCCCGGGCCTCACCGACTTCTCCCTCAACAATTGGTGCAACTGCGCCATCAACTGGTTCAACCACACCACCGGCGAAGGGGGCGTCGCGTTCCCAGGGCCGTTGCCCGCCGGCCCGATCCGAACCGGCTCGGGCGACGTCTCCGCCTGGACCGATATCCCCGGCGGGTTCACGCTCATCCGCGGTGTGGGCAATTGGTGGGTCCCCTAGTCTGGTGGGTCTCTAGAGCGTGTCTCTTAAATTGGGTCCGTTTTCGTTTTCATCGCCGGGCGGTGGTTGTGGTTGCGGGAGTGCAGAACTGCCGCGCACAGGACAACGCCCCCGAGGAATGTCATGGCGTACTTGTCATATCGAGTGGCCACACCACGCCACTGTTTGAGCCGCCCGAAGCCACGCTCGACGGTGTTGCGGTGCTTGTACATCGTCGGATCGAAACCCGGTGGACGACCACCGGCGGACCCCTTGTCGGCCCGTCGCTGCTTCTGGTCGCTGCGCTCGGGAATGGTGTGTTTGATCTTGCGGCGACGCAGTTCGGTGCGGGTACTGGGATGGGTGTACGCCTTGTCGGCGAGCAATCGGTAGTCCTGGTCCCCACCGGCAGCTCGGTGGGCATCGAGCAACGGCACCAACTGTGGATTGTCCCCGGCTTGCCCACCGGTCAGCAGCATCGTCACCGGCGAGCACGTCAGGTCGGTCAGTGCATGGATCTTCGTGGTGAATCCTCCGCGAGATCGACCCAACGCGTGGTCAGCGGGTTCGTCGACGGATTTCTTGTAATTCGACAAGGCCCCCTGTGAGAGTGTCGGCTCGCGCACCGGCCGCATGCTGATGCGCCCGGACGCTGGTCGAGTCGATCGAGAGCACCGCCCCGATATCGCCGTCGAGTTCTTCCGGGTCGAGACCGAACACCTCGGCCACCGCGGCAAGCATCTCGTCGTAGGTGCCATCGAAGGACCATCGGTGGTGGCGTTTCCACACCGTCTGCCACGGACCGAAGTCCTCCGGCAGATCTCGCCACGGACACCCGGTACGGAATCGGTATGCGATGCCCTCCAGAATTCGCCGGTGCTCGGCGAACCGCCGCCCACGTTTTCCCACGTCGGTGGGTATCACTGGCTCGACGATCTCCCAGAACTCGTCACTGATCACTCCCACGCGCGTCATCGAAATATCATCGCTGACAGCACCTCTCAAATTTGGGAGACACGCTCTAGTCGTTCCCTATAGGAGCTCCTGACCCAGAAATCCGCCCTCGGGCACACCCGCCGGGATCGCGAACACCGCCGAACCGATCGGCGTCGTCCACTCGTTGAGCGCGTCGTGCTCGTCGAGCCGTTGCTGCACCGGCAGGAACTGGGTCCCGATATCACGCTGAAATGCAGCGAAGATCAGCCCCGAGTTGCTTGTTGCTCCACCCGCTGCGGGCTCGTCGTAGTTGTACGCCCGCCGAAAGAACTGTTCACCGGCATGGGTGTGGCGTGCTCGAGCGATGTGCGACGCAGGCGAGATCACCGGAATTCCGAACCGATCCGTGGCGTCGAAATCTGCATCGTCGTGCTCGAACTGCCCGGTGAGCGGCGCACCGGTATCCAACTTGCGCCCGACTGCGAATTCTCTTCCACCACGATCCAATTCGTCCCAGGTATCGAGTTCGACTGCGATTCGACGAACGACCATCGTTGTTCCCCCGTCTCGATTCCAGACGAGAGAGTCGAAGTCGACCGCGGGGTCGGGATTGACGGTGCCGTCGACCTGCCCCATGAGGTTGCGCATCGTGGTCCCCGATTTCTGCGTACCTCGCGCCGAGCGGAAGCCCCGCTGAACCCATCGGATCGACGCCATGGTTCTGACATTCTTCGTCAGCACCCGCACCGCATGTGCGACGGCAAGAGGGTCGTCGGCGCAGACCTGCAACAGCACATCGCCGTCGCTCCACTGGGTTTCGAGTCGATCGATTCCGAACGGAGGCAATCCCTCGACCGGCGAAGGCGTACCGGCAGCGGTGAATGCCCCCGGCCCGAGACCTACCGTGATCGTCAGAGCCGAAGGCTCCGCGGCCAGTTCAGGTTCCGTATCCGCCAGCGCCGGTTGTCCCTGCGTCAACCGCGCAGCATCCGTCGTCCAGATCTTCAGAGCGGAGATCAACTGATCCCGTCCGGCACCGTCGCGCAGGTCCAGCGCGACGAACATACCGTGAGCCTGAGGGGGCGTCGCGATCCCTGCTTGGTGTACTCCGTAGAACGACAACGACTCTCGACCGAATACCGGCTCCTCCGGCTCTCGCGTGTATCCGTAGGCCACTCCCGCAGCACCGAGGGCAGCGACGCCTCCTGCGAGGAGGCGTCGCCGACTGATCTCCGTGCCGCGCTGTGGGACCGAGCTACCCACCGTAGTTTTCTTCTGCGCCCGCGAACTCGCGCACCTGTGCGGTGAACGTCGAGGAGGAACCGTCCTCGAACGTCAGCGTGATATCGGTGTCGACACCGGGAGTGAGCGGTGACGTCACGTCCATCAACATGAGGTGATCACCGCCTGCCTGCAGGATCTTCGTTTGCTCGGCAGCAACGGTGAAACCGCCCTCCTTGGGTTTCATCACCATCGAACCATCTGCAGCACTTACTATCTCGTGTAGTTCCATCATCGTGGATACAGGAGATGCCGCCGATACCACCCGTACCTGCGTATCACCGGTGTTCTGGATCTCGGCGAAGGCCGAGGTCATTCCGGTGTCGGTGGCCTTGACCCACGCTTCTCTCACGGTCACCGAATCTGCCTCTGTGCTCGGCGTTTCAGTGCTACAACCCGCCAACAAGGCGAGTGACGACAGGGCGATGAGGGTTGTTGTGAGTATCTTCATGATGATTTCTCCGATGTACGAGTGCGATGCCGAAGGCCGATCACGGCGTCGATGAGAAGGAATGCGAGAAGGCTGATCCCGAGCAGCGGCACGAACCAGCCGACCACCGCAGTGCCGGCCGCGAGCAACGCGATCTGCCAGGCGGGCATGCGGCGCATCGCCCCGCGCGAAGGCAAGTGCCCCTTGGGGCGCCGTTGCCACCACATCAGGTACCCGCGCACGATGACGCTGACCAGGGCGACGGCAAGGAGTGCCAGAGCGATCTGGTTCGCGAGGCCGAACAGGATCCCCATGTGCAGGGTGATGCCCCACGCTGCGAGTTTCGCGGCCAACGGCCAGTCGGAGAACCAGTTGCTGTCGACGATGGTGTTGGTGCTTGCGTCCACAGCTACGGAACTCGTCGAGAACACCCAGGGCTGCCTGGTCTGCGAGACGACGAACGCCGTGTCGGCTGCGGCGGGAACAGTCACTTCGACGGCCCCGTCGATCCCGGCTGCGCGGGCAGTGCCGAGGACGGAGTCCAGGCGTCCGATTCCGGCGTCGACCACACCGTCCTCGGCCGACATCGCCGACATGTCGTGTCCGCCGTGATCACCGGCTGCCGGCGCCGCACTGCCGCTGATGGAGGAACTCACCGACGGGGTCGTCCAGCTCAGCGAGGTTCGGAGCTCGCTGATGTTCTCGCCTGCATACTTGGACCAGGTGAGGCCGGTCGCCGACAGGAAAATCAATCCGACTGCGATCCAGATCCCAACGCCACCATGCCAGTTGCGTGTCCGCGCGCGACCGGTAACAGACCTGTCGACTGTGAGTAGCCGGCCTCCGCGGCGATACCGGCGCACCCACAGGACGACACCGCCCAGTGCGACGATCCACATCCACGAGGCGGCGAGCTCACTGTAGATGCGTCCCGGTTCACCGAGGTGCAGGTGTCGGTGGAAGCCGCTGATCCACGTGCGCATCGGAAGTGCGCCACTGCTGCCGTACACGACGGATTCGCCGACCGATTCCGCTGTGACCGGGTCGATGAATACTGCTCGTCGTTCGGATTCGCCCAACGACGGATCGGTGAACATGACGCGAGTGGTGTCGCCTGGCTCAGCGGCGGGCCGCACCGCCTGGACCGTCAGATCGGGTCTGACCTGTGCCGCGGCGTCGACCTGTTCGGCGACCGAGACGGTCGGTCCGGTCGAATCGGTGTGCAGTAGGTCTGAATAGAGGATGTTCTCGGCCGTAGGCGCGAGTGCGTAGAGGCCTCCGCTGAGTGCGGCGATGAGAATGAACGGTGCGATGAAGATTCCCGCATAGAAATGGAGCCGCATCACCAGGGACGGTGGAGGCGGAGAAGGATCGGACGCCGACGGCCCGATTTTGGGCACGACTGTGTCGGTTGTGGACATGGGTGTACTCGATTCGTCTGAAGTTTTCGAAAATCGCTCGGCGGTTACGGCTCCGCCGTAGTGGCACGGTTAAGTGCGCTGGAGTGCACTTAACCGTGCCACTGGGGGCGGAGCCCCCATCACCGAGAGATGAGGAAGGAGAATTCAGACGGGGCAGGGAGGCCCGCGAGTACCTGACCCCGAGCACACCAGCAGTCGGAGAACAACTTTCGGTCGGTAGTCCGTCTGAATCGCACGCTCGGTGTCCGACACCGGCAGTACGACACCGAGGACAGGAAGAATCCGTCGCAGTACGGACAGTGCATGGCCGTAGCCGACAACGGCGCCGCGGATGAGTATTGCGCACAGCACCGTCGCGCACGCGTGCGCCGCCAGCATGGAGGGCGTGAGGTTCGTGTCGTGGTGGTGTTCGCTCGCGATGGTGAGAATCGCGTGCCCGAGAACCTGACCCAGGGCGAGAACGAACACGGTGGGGACTCGGTCACCCAGAATCGTCACGGCGCCGCCGACAGCCGCACTGACGACCACCAGCAGCACGATCGCCGATTCGCTCGGCATCATGACACCGCCGCCGATACCGTGCGCAGCGATACTCAACGCGCCGGACGCAGCACCGACGAAGGCGCCACGTATCCGTGCGCGAGCGTCGGGCCCGGTAGTCATGCAGATACCTTAGACGACTACTACAGGAGCTAGTAGCGAGCTGCGGCTTCGAGGCCGCGCAGCCGGTCCGACGGTGAGCGACGCGGACAACTCGTGCACTTGTCCGCCCCTTCCGTGAGGTACAACAGACAGCACGAGCAGCGACGCGTGAATCTTCGGCCGCCGACGTCGACGAAACGAGGAGCCGGAAGGGGCGCAGTCATTCGTTCGACCAGCTGTTCGGCAAACGCACTGCCGAGCGATCGGTCACCCAAGGCAGCCCCGACGTCCAGACTTCGGTTCGCAATCGAATCCCCTCCAATGGCCCACAGCGCGCGCGAGCGAGCTCCCGATGCAGCCGACAGCGCGCCGATGATGCCGGTGAACGCCGAGTTCAATTTCTCCGGCATCAGCTCCGCATCGATCGTCCGATCCGTCATCACACCGCCGAGGTAGCCGTTCGAGCGCAGGAAGCATCGAGCGCCCTCGAGGGACGGGTCGGCCGCCTCCCCGGTGACCATGACGGTCGCGACGGCCACGAACGCCAACGTCGAACTGGCCGAGTACCACCACAGCGTTCCGTTCACGCGCGCATCGGCACAGTTCCAGCGTCTCCCCGTCTCGACAACTCGCGCTCGCATCCAGTCGGGATCGAGCATCGACGACGATGGGAGGTCGAACGGCCCCTGCAGATACTCCTCCAGACCCGGCACCCTCTTCGCTGCCTCCGCGTAGATCGTCATGCCAGCCCGTGAATATCTATGACGGGACGCGGATGCGAGCGCACGCTCGCACGGATTCCGAACACGTCTGCAAGCAGCCGATCGGTGAGGATCCGGGTGGTCTCCCCGGAGGCGACGACGCGGCCGGCGTCGAGCACGGCCAGCGACGTGCAGTACTCGACGGCCAGACGCAGATCGTGCACGGTGACGATGATGGCGAGCCCGTCCGCGGCCAGATCCCGGACGGCGTTCATCACGACGAGCTGATGCCGCAGGTCCAGATGGTTCGTCGGTTCGTCGAGCAGCAGGATCCGAGGTTGCTGGGCCAGCGCCCGAGCGATGGAGACGCGCTGGCGCTCGCCGCCCGACAACGAACCGACGTCGCGGTCGGCGAGATCCGTCAAGTCGACCCGGTTCAACGCGTCCGTCACGAGGTCGTCGTCGGTCGCACTCCCCGAGGAGAACCAACCACGGTGCGGTACCCGGCCGAGCGCAACGGATTCTCGAACCGTCAGTCCCACCGACGCTTCGGGCTCCTGAGTCCCGACGCCCACCGTCCGCGCAAGTTCCGATCGGGCGATGGAGTGGGCATCGCTACCGTCGACGAACACAGTGCCCGCTGTCGGCGTCAGCGCGCGGTAGCAGCATCGTAGCGCCGTGGTCTTGCCCGAACCATTGGGTCCGACGAGCCCCAGTATTTCTCCTGGCTGCACGTTGAAGTTTATGCCGTGCAGCACTTCTCGACTACCGAGGCGCGCTTTCACGTCGAGCACCGAGAGCGTCATCGCCCAACCTTCCCGTATTGCCGGTAGAGCATGAAGACGAAGATCGGTGCACCGACGAGCGCCGTGACGACACCGACCGGCACCTCGGTACTGCGCGCGATCGACCGGGCGAGGGTGTCGGCGCCGACCAGCGCGATCGCCCCGAGCAGCGCGGCGACCGGCAGTAATCTCAGTGCCCTGGTACCGACAATGTACCCCGCCAGATGCGGAACGAGCAGTCCGACGAATCCTATTCCGCCACCGACGGATACAGCAGCGCCCGCCAGCATCGAGACTGCGAGAAGCTGGATCACACGGAAGCGTCGCACATTCAGCCCGAGTGCTGCGGCACCGTCGTCGCCGGTCTTGAGAAGGTCCAATCTCGGCGCTCCGATCAGCAAGGCCGTTCCGATCACCAGCAACGCCACCGTAGGAAACGTCAGTGTCGACCATCGCGCATCCCCGAATCCACCAGCGAGCCAGTGCAACACGCCGCTCAACGTGTGCTCGTCCGCGAACACCAGAAGCGTGAAGGTGATCAGCGCCGAGAACACGCTTCCCAGCGCGACGCCGACCAGAACGATCGCCGTCGACTGCGGGTATCGACCGCCGATGAGCAACGCCAGGAACAGCGGAATCATCGCCCCGATGAACGCCGCAGTCGGGATCGTGAAGGCGCCGAGCGTCCCGGCGCCGATTCCGAGTGTCATCACCAGGACGACGCCGAAGCCCGCGCCCGAGGACACTCCGAGCAGGTACGGGTCGGCCAGCGGATTGCGGGTCACTGCCTGCGCGACGCCACCGGCGATTGCCAAGGACGCGCCGACGACGGCGGCGGTCAACGTCCGCGGCAGTCGAGATTCGACGACGATCACTGCGCGCGCCTCGGTCCACCACGATTCGAAGGCCCCCGGCATGAGGCGATGCACGACGATCGCCCACACGTCGCCGATAGGGATGCGCACGGACCCGAAGGACACCGCCGCGGCGATCGCGACCAGCAACACGGCGGTCAGCACCACCACGATCATCCCGAACCCCACTCGCGAACGCCGTCGCACCTGGGGTTTCGCCGGTGCGGTTCTGGTCGGTGCCAGGGTCGACATCAGGACTGGAACCGATCCGGATGAAGGCTGCGAGCGATGGTCTCGACGCTCGTCACCAACCGTGGGCTTTCGAAGAAGTCATCGAGCGGAACGACGATGAAGTTGTTCTGTCGCACAGCAGGAGTCGTCGCTGCGATGGGCTGGTTCTTCAGAAAGTCGATCTTCTCTTGTGCGGACGTATCGCCGTAGTCGAGAACGACGATGGCCTGAGGTGAGCGTTCACCGACGATCTCCCACGTCGTATCCAGGTACGGCCGTTCACCTTCGGGGAAGATGTTGGCCGCGCCTGCGTGATCGGCGATCAGCTGCCCGACGCCGACACCGCCGATCGTCATCGGTACGTCTTGACCGGAGTCGTAGAAGAAGGTCGGGGTCGGAGTGACCCTGACCAGCTCGCCGGCGACCGCGTCCAAGCCGTCGATGACCCCCTCAGTAAGCGTGTCCGCGGCCTCCTGGACTCCGAGGACGTCGCCGAGCTGGGAGAAGTCGTTCTCGAGCATCCCGATGTCCGGGAATCCGGAACCGCAGTACTCCGAGAACAGGAACGTCGGTATTCCCAGCTCGGCGAACGTCTGCCGCGATCGCCCTTCCTTGTCGTCGAACGCGCTGCGCATACCGCCGACCACGAGGTCCGGTTCGAGATCGAGAATCTGCTCCTTGGTGGGGTACTCGTCGGCAAGTCCTTCGATCTTCGCGAAAGCCTCGGCGGTCTCGGCCGTGGGCGTGGCGTTGCGGTAGCCCATCCCGACGATCCGATCCGCGACGCCCATCTGGATGAGGACTTCGGTGACGTGGTCGTTCATCGAAACGATGCGTCGAGGTGGTGCGTCGAACTCTGCTGTGACGTCGCAGTTGGTGATCGACACGGGTTCCGCGAACTGGGACACCGGGGGCGCTGCGTCGGCTGTGTCGCCGCGGGAACAGCCCGCAAGGACGAGAGCGGTTCCGATCGCCACAGCGCAGACGACGGAGAGGGTGGAGCGTGACATGAGTACCTCACTTGGAGCTCAGAGCCACGAAATGAGAGTCGTGTGCGCAGCAGAAAACGGCCACGCGCTGGACTGCCGATTCGTAGACCACGACGAATAGGTGTCGCACACACAGCCGCTGGGTAATCGGGCTCGCCGGCTCCGCCTAAGAGTCGGCCCACCGTTGCGGGTCAGCGCCGGATTTCGACCGGCTTCCCCCTGCGACTGGCTAGCTTGGTGCTTCGCTCAGCAGTATGCACTGAGGAACTCAGGCCCGTGTGAGCGCCTCCCCCATCGTGCGATTCAAAGTGCCGAGCGATCGGACCGCACTGCGGACCGGACCTGGCGTCGTAGCCGAGGTCAGCATGACGTCGGAGGCGGACGTATCGGTGAGCTTCTCCGGCGGCTCGACGTGCTCGCCTGCGAGGGCCCGTTTGACCTCTACGATGGTCGCCTTGGTGACGTCGGCGGCTTCCCGAAGCGCCTGCGAGGTCTCCTCGGACGGCCTGCTCGACGGTTCGCCCCGGGAGGCGCCGACGCCGGCGCGGGCGAGCGCGTGCGACGACCGATTGCTGACGGTCATGATCCGCATCAACCGCTTGACTCCTCGGCGTGTCCGCGTCGTCGGACCCATCTCCAGCGGCTTGCCCGCAGTGACAACGTCTTTGAGCGCGTTGTCGAGCTTGCGCATGTCGGCCACCAGGTCGGTCCGCGTACCCGGTTCGACGACCGATCCGATACTGGTGTCGATGATGTCGATCATGAGGTCGAGATAGTCGTCGATCTTGTCGACCATCGTCGTTCTGGTTCCCGTGGAGAAGATGAAGTACGCCGAGGCGATTCCGACGAGCCCACCCGCTGCCGTTTCGTAGATCCGCAGTTCGAGAACCTCGATGCTGAAGGTGCCGAGCAGTCCGTACAGCATGGCGAGCATGACGGTGATGAAGAACGACAACAACGCATACGCGACCGTGACGAGGTAGAACGCGAAGAACACGCAGACCACGAGCAGAAGAAGTTGCAGCGGCTGATTGTTTCCGACCAACGCCGCCAGCAGAACTCCCGCAACTACTCCCGCGATGGTCCCTACGACGCGATGGCCCGCACGCGAGAGGATTTCACCTCGCGTCGATGCACCGGTGAACACAAGGAAAGCCGTCAACACCGCCCAGTACCACCGGTCGGGCGAGATGATCTCACCGAGAACCGTTGCAGCGCTGGTTGCGACTGCGACTTGGATCGCAGCCTTCGTACTCGGATTCAACCCGGTCGGTTCGTCGTCGACCTTCTCGGGCTTCTCCTGAGGTACGGGCGCAGACTTCAGCGCATTGCTGGTGATGCGATGAATAGCGATGTGTGCCTGTACTGCTCGCATCGCGACCGCAGTTGCGATGCCGGCCTGAGTGGATGGATCCGCCCTGTCGGCCGCGGCAGCGGCGAGGCGTCGGGCAGCCCGCAATTGGTCTTCGGACGGATTGTTCTGCAGACAGGAACCGAGTGCTGTCGTGGCCTGCCCCAGCGAATCCGGCCACGGGTCCTTCGGGTCGAGTGCCCACAGCGCACTGACGAGTTGTTCGGTGGCGATCTGCGCGTCGAAGATGCGAACGGACAGATCGTCGTTCGTGACGCTGAGTAGTTGAGCTGCATCGTTGCGGTCGAGCCAGTCGTCGATCATCAGGGCCGTGCTGCCGAGTTTGTCGAGTCTCTTGCGCAACAGGTCCAGATTCCGATCACCCCTGTTCGACGCCACCTCGAGCACGTCGATCGACGCGGCTCGCAACGCCCGGACCAGACGCTTCACTTCGAGCCCCGGTCGATCGGGAAGAATCACCGTGCGCACCAGAATCGACAACGCGACCCCACACACGATCGACACGGCAAGCATCGGAATCTGTCCCGGCTCGGCGCGGAGAAACAGCGCGAAGAAGTAACAGATGAACGCGACCATGCCGAGCGCGGTGCCGCGTGGGCCGTAGCGCCGCACCCACACGGCAGCGAAGAGGACGACGATGAATCCGACGTCGGCCACCTTCCCGAACTGTGACAGTACCGCCGACAACGACACGGCCGCGATGGCCGGGAAGACCAGGAGCATCGACGTGATCACGCGGCTGCGCTGGTCCTTGTCCTTGACCGCCGCCGAGGCTTGCATCGCGACGACCGTTCCCAGCAACGCGATGGTCAGCGGTTGGCCGACGAGATGTGCGCCGGGCAGCAGGACAGCCATTGCGAGTACGACGGTGATCGTGGTGGTGGATGCAGATCGAAGTCGCAGCCGACCGGGGTCGGACACCGCGAAGAAGCGGAGCGTCTCCTGAACGAACCGAGCAGCCATCGCTCGAGCTTATGCGGCAAGAGTGATGTTCGAGCAGTCACTTCAGGCGCAACCGCACGATCGCCGGGGCCGTGGAATGCGGAAGCAACCTACTCATGTCGGCGGGAAGCTGGAGGTCGATGTTCGCCGAGTCGTCGAACCGATACGGCTGGGTCTGGACTATCCCTGACAGGTGCTTGCGCAACCTCGACATCTCCGCGCGAACGGTGATCGCCCGCCCGTCGTCACCGAACAGATCTGCCGCCATCTGCGCTGCACTGCGACCTTCTCTGTTGACGGCGAGCAGACACAGGATTTCCGCGTGTCTAGGTGTGGGTTCGTGCGTCCACTCACCGACCTCGCTGCGAATCTGCACGCGAGTCTGCTGCGGATGCCGAAGATCAATGGAGACCGTGGTGGCGTTGCCTGTTTCCGAGGGCGTTCCGTCCTCACCCGTGCCCGTGGGACGGACCAACCATCCACCGGGGAGCGGCTCGAAATCACACACGCCTAGAGCAGGCATCCAGAAGCGGCCAGTGGCAAGGTCTTCCGGTAGCAAGACCCGGTTGCGAAGCGCTACCGACTCGACTGCGGCGACCCACCCGTTGGAGTCCACGGCGAGCGCTGGAGACTGCAACCTCGCGAGCATCGGGGCAGCGACGGACCTCAGCCGATCGAGATTCTGCCGATGGTGCTCCCGCAGTTGAGATTCCGCCAACCGTGCGATGGCGTCGACCAAAGCCAGCGTCGTCGGGTGCACGGTGCTCGCCGGACCGCTGACGTCCACTGCCCCGATCACATGTCCGGTTCGCGGATCCTTGATCGGAGCTCCAGCGCAGGTCCATGGATGATGGCTGCGCACATAGTGTTCGGCCGAGAAGATCTGCACCGCACGCCTCGATACCAGGGCGGTACCGATCGCGTTGGTACCGACCGAATCCTCCGCCCAGCTTGCTCCCTCGACGAAGCCGAGCCCATCCGCGCGGTCCAGCACCGCCGTCGAGCCGCTACGCCACAGCACCCGTCCGCGCCGGTCGGCGACCACCAGAATGTTGTCGCCGTCCTGCACCACGGACTCGAGACCGCGGGCGAGGTCGTCGAGAATGTCGAACAACCCCGATTCCCGACGGCTTAGCTCGAGATCCGACACGTCGATCTGCTGATAGGCGACGCTGCGCTGCTCGGGGTCGATACCGAGGGTCTGCAACCGCCGCCACGACTCCCCGACAAGATCCCGTGGACGGGCAGGCGCCTTGTCTCCTGCCATGGTCGCGTCGTAGACCGCAGTGAGGATCTGCGCATAGCGGCGCGGGTCTTCACCAGCGGCCAGCGCAGGTTCGGGACCCGTCGACTGTGTCATCACAGACAAGTGTGCT
Organism: Rhodococcus sovatensis; assembly: GCF_037327425.1. Taxonomy (NCBI): domain Bacteria; kingdom Bacillati; phylum Actinomycetota; class Actinomycetes; order Mycobacteriales; family Nocardiaceae; genus Rhodococcus; species Rhodococcus sovatensis. The sequence goes on from NZ_CP147846.1 coordinate 4,134,749, forward strand.
CCAGATCACTTCGTATATGCAAAGGCGGATCAGCGGAAGACCAGGCCACCGTCGATCAGGCCCGCCTGACCAGTCATGTAGTCCGAATCCGGCCCGGACAGGTACGACACGAACGCCGCCACATCCTCCGGCGTCTGCGCCCGGCCGAGCGCAATGCCGCCCACGAATCTGTCGTACGTCTCGCCCTCCGCCGCACCGGTCAGCTCGGCGAACCGCTTGTCGATGGTCACCCACATATCGGTGCCCACGACTCCCGGGCAGTACGCGTTCACGGTGATGCCGTGCGCCGCGTACTCCTTGGCGGCAGCCTGCGTCAATGCCCGAACGGCGAACTTCGTCGCGCTGTATACGCCGAGCATCGCGAAACCGTCGTGCCCCGCGATCGACGAGGCGTTGATGATCTTCCCCTTCTGGCCGAGCGTCTTGAATTTCGCTGCGGCAGCCTGGATTCCCCACAGCACACCATCGACGTTCACGGCCCAGATCTTTCGCACATCGTCAGGGCGGACGTCGTCGATGGGAGCGACCTGCGCGATACCGGCGTTGTTGATCATGACGTCGAAGCCGCCGAGGGCCTCGTGCGCATGATCGACGGCCGCGAAGACTGCATCACGGTCACTGACGTCGGCGACGAATGTGGTTGCTGTGCTGCCGATCTCGCGGACTTCCGCAGCCACGTTCTCGATCTTCTCGGGCGCCAGGTCGACGAGTGCGATGTCATGCCCGTCGGCGGCCAGTCTCAGCGCGATACCGCGGCCTATCCCCTGACCTCCACCGGTGACGAGTACGACACTCATGCGCGTCCCTCGCTCGGATCGACCAGAACCTTCATCTTCGTGCCCGCGTGGAGCGCCTCGAAACCGTCGTCGATGACCGATTCGAGCCCAATCTTGTCCACCCATCCGGTCGTGTCGTACTTGCCCTGAGACATCAGATCGATGACTGCGTCGTAGTCCGCCGAGGTATAGCAGAGCGAACCCTGGATCCGTGATTCGTTCATGACGATCTTCTGAAGCGGTGTCATCAAAGGCTTTTCGTAGATGGCGACACTGATCAACGGCTTGCGGGCGCCGATGCATCCCAGAGCGGTTTCGACGGCAGGCTGCACCCCCGCGGCGTCGTAGATCGCGTCGGCGCCGCGGCCGTCGGTCTCGTCGGCGATGAATCCGACGACGTCGATCGACGTAGGATCGAGCGTCTTCGCACCCAACGCCTCGATCGATGCCCGGCGCGTCGGCGACGGTTCCACGACGAACACGTTGTCGAGTCCCTTGCCTCGCAAGGCGAACCACAGACCGATGCCGATCGGGCCGGCACCGAACACCATCGCGGTGTCGTCGGGGGCGGGGTCGCCGAGCGTCGCGGCATGGAATGCGACGGACATCGGTTCGACGAGTGCACCCAGTTCGAGCGACACGTTCTCCGGCAGCTGATGAATCATGTCGGTCGGGACGACGGTGTACTCCGCCATGCCGCCGTCGGACATCAGGCCGTGAAAACCGATCTGCTGACAGATGTTGTAGTTGCCGGCCCGACACGGCCCGCAATGGCCGCACCGATACAGCGGCTCGATGGCGACGCGGTCTCCGACCTGGATGCCGGTGACGCCCTTGCCGACCTCGGCGATCGTGCCGGAGAACTCGTGTCCCAGCACCAGCGGCAACTGCTGGCCGGTCAGCGGGTGCGGCTCGGTGGGGATGAAGATCGGTCCAGCGTAGAACTCGTGCAAGTCGGTGCCACAGATCCCGTTGAAGCCGACCTTCACTTTCACTTCCCCCTCGCCTGGTGAGGGTTCGGGTACGTCGGCGATTTCCACCTTGTTCGGGCCGTAGTACACAGCTGCGCGCATCGGTTCACTCCTTCGGTCGGTTCGATGCACTCATATCTATGTGACCTGACCCACAAGGCAACAGGGTTGCAGCGCGTTGCATTCGGCCGGCGCCCTGCAACCCTCGGCAACCCTGACGAAGCCGTTGTGATCCAGCTCATAGTTACGGCGCCCTTTGCCTCGCGCCCCTAGGAGAGCCGACCACATGACCACAACAGCAAGCTCCAGTCCTGTTTCCGCACAACCGGTCTCGAAACCTTCAGGGAACTGGTTCACCTTCGGATCGGTGAATCTCGCCGTCGTCGTGACACTCTCGCTCGGCACCTGGTATCTGCTCGCCGATCCGACGACGAGTCCGTTCTCGTTCTATCCGCTGCCGTTCAACGCGGCCTTGTTCTGGGCGATCCTGTTCATCGTCTTCATCGGATTCGACTGCGAATTCGCCGGATTCGATGCACTCGCCCAACCGCTGCGCGGAGTGGCGATTCTGGCGTCGACCGGGGTCTTCGCAGTGGCCGTGACCTGGCTGCTCGGCAGTGGCGTCGGCTCGTTGTTCCCGGACTTCGCCGGAACCCGCGACGGTGGACTCGGCTATTTCGCCGGCGCGCTCTTCGTCCTGTTCGGTTTTGCCACGTGGGTGATGGTGGTGCTGAACTGGCAGCATTGGCCGTGGACTGCGCTAGGCATGAAGCAGCCACTGATCGGGCTGTGTGAGATCGCGTTCGTTGCAGTCCCGACGCTGGCCCTGTACTTCGTGTTCGGGCTACCGTCCGTCTCGTTGTCCGCTACCGAACCACTGATGACGGTCGATACCGTGCTCGGTTGGTTCTATTCGATGGTCGTCGCCGTGATCCTCACCGGTCAGACCCTCGACAACTGGCCATGGAAGCTGTTCGGCGGAGGCGGCAGAACGGCACTCGCCGCAACCGTCGGCAACGTTGCGCTCGGAACCGCCCTCTACTTCCTGATGGTGCCGCTCGCGAAGCTCCTCCTCGGCCCGGCGGCGACCACCGAACTCGGCAGCGTCGTCAATCAATTCCCTGCTCAGATCGGTGTTTGCTGGGCTTTCTGGATGATTTTCTGGGCCAACGGTTTCGGCAACAAGTTCAGGCCTGCGGTCCGTGCGGCACTCACCTGCGCGCTCGCACTGGGCACCTTCTTGTTCTACTACCGGTTCGCCGCCGAACACATCTTGCACGAACCCGCAGTTGCCGCCGGGATCTCCGGTAACGCGCTGGGGTTCATCGACTGGCTCGTGCTCTGGACGCTGATCTACGTTGTCGGATTCCAGTCACTGGGCCTCGGTCGAATCGGGTGCAACCCGCCGCGGTGAGCGCGGTCAGCTGCACCCGATTCGCGCTGCAACCCGCTGCAACTCTCGACCCGACACCCCGAAAGGAGTGTGCTGGGTCACACAACGAGCACCTCTTCATCGCAAGGAGTTTTCATGACCCAGACCATCGAGCCGATCGAGATCACCCGCACGCCCAGTCCCCAGGAACGGGTCGACGCCTGGTTGGCCGACTTCGAGGCCGCTCTGGCATCCCGCGACCTCGATCGGGTCGCCGCCAAGTTCGCCGTCGACAGCTTCTGGCGTGACCTGGTCGCCTTCACCTGGAACATCAAGACGGTCGAGGGGCGCGACGGCATCGTGGACATGCTGAGCGCGCGTCTCGACGACACCGATCCGTCGAACTTCCACACGACCGAGACGCCCGACGAAGCGGACGGCGTCACCTCAGCGTGGATCGAGTTCGAAACCGCCACCAGTCGCGGAAAGGGCCACCTACGACTCAAAGGAGACGAAGGCTGGACCCTGCTCACGACGATGCAGGAACTCAAGGGCCACGAAGAACGCCAGGGCCACTCCCGAGTCAAGGGTGCAGTCCACGGTTCCAACGCCGACACCCAGAACTGGGCGGAGAAGAAGGAGATCGAGGAGAAGGAACTCGGCTACACGATCCAGCCGTACGCACTGATCGTCGGCGGCGGCCAGGGCGGTATCGCCCTCGGTGCACGGTTCCGGCAGCTCGGTGTACCTGCCATCGTCGTCGATCGTGCCGACCGGCCCGGTGACCAGTGGCGTGGCCGCTACAAGTCACTGTGCCTGCACGACCCGGTCTGGTACGACCACCTCCCGTACCTGCCGTTTCCGGCGAACTGGCCGGTATTCGCGCCGAAGGACAAGATCGGCGACTGGCTGGAGATGTACACCAAGGTCATGGAGGTTCCGTACTGGACCCGCACAACGGCCAAGTCCGCAACGTACGACGAGAAGGCCGAGGAGTGGACCGTCGTCCTCGATCGTGACGGCGAGGAAGTTGTACTGCGTCCGAAGCAGCTCGTCATGGCTACCGGAATGTCCGGCAAGAAGAATGTGCCGAACTTCCCGGGCATGGACCTGTTCGAGGGCGAGCAGCACCATTCGAGCGAGCACCCGGGTCCCGACGCGTATGTCGGCAAGAAGGTCGTCGTCGTCGGCTCCAACAACTCGGCGCACGACATCTGCAAGGCGCTCTACGAGTCGGGCGTGGACGTGACGATGCTGCAACGGTCCTCGACGCACATCGTCAAGTCCGATTCGCTGTGCGAGATCGCGTTGGGAGACCTGTACTCCGAGCGTGCCGTCGAAGCTGGAATGACCACGAACAAAGCCGATCTGACGTTCGCGTCGCTGCCGTACCGGATCATGCACGAGTTCCAGATCCCGGTGTACCAGCAGATCGCCGAGCAGGACAAGGACTTCTACGACAGGCTCGAAAAGGCGGGTTTTCAGCACGATTTCGGCGACGACGGCTCGGGGTTGTTCATGAAGTATCTGCGGCGCGGGTCGGGCTACTACATCGACGTCGGCGCTTCGGAGTTGGTCGCGGACGGCAAGATCAAGCTCGTCGGCGGTCAAGTGTCGAGGATCAGCAAGAACGGCGTCGTGTTGGACGATGGAACGGAACTCCCGGCGGACGTCATCGTCTATGCCACCGGCTACGGCTCGATGAACGGCTGGGTCGCCGACCTGGTGGATCAGGAGACCGCGGACAAGGTCGGCAAGGTGTGGGGTCTCGGCTCGGATACCACCAAGGATCCCGGTCCGTGGGAGGGCGAGCAGCGCAACATGTGGAAGCCGACGCAGCAGGAGAACCTCTGGTTCCATGGCGGCAACCTGCATCAGTCGCGGCACTACTCGCTGTACTTGGCGCTGCAGATCAAGGCGCGCTACGAGGGCATCGATACTCCGGTGTACGGACTGCAGGAGGTTCATCACCTGCGCTGACGCCCCCAGTGGGACGGTCGAGTGCACTCCGATGCACTCAACCGTGCCACTCGCGCGGAGCGCCCCGTGTCACTGGCGCGGAGCGCCCCGTGTGGCGCAATGTCGCAACGCCGGCCACCACGGATCGATAGAGTCGGGCAAGTCGCGAAGATCGAGGAGCACATCGTGGTGCGTAGTCAGATCGCATTGTCGTGGCAGCGCTCTGCGTCGAGCGGCCTGGAGCCTGCCCACTCGCTCGAGCAGTCGAGCCTGCGTGACGTCGACCGCCGCAGCCGACTCCTCGCTGCCGCCAATCCGATCCTGGATCGGATGGAAAGCATGTTGGAGGGATCCGGGTACTGCGTACTCCTAGCCGACCGGGATGCGCGCCTCGTCGACCTGCGATTCGGAACCCGCGAGCTTCGCGACCTCGTGTTCGGCGTCGGTGCGGTCGTCGGGCGGTCGTTCACCGAAGAGGCGTCGGGAACCAACTCGATTGCGACGACGTTCGAGCTTCGCTCGCCCCTCGCAGTCCGGGGCGATGAGCATTACATGGAGTCGATGAAGGGGTTCAGCTGCTACGGCTACCCGCTCATCCATCCGATCACCAAGCACATCGAAGGTGTCCTCGACATTACTTTTCGTGCCAGCGAGGACAATCCGCTTCTCGAACCGCTTCTCGTCCATTCGGCGAACGACATCCAAGGGCGGCTGCTCGAAGAGACCCGCAGCGGGGAACAGCGTCTGTTCCACGCGTTCCAGTACGCGTCTGCTCAGCGCCGCGGCGGGCCGGTCATCGCCATCGGCGACGAGCTGCTTCTCGAAAACACCGCCGCCGCACAGCTCATCGACAGCGTCGACCACGCCGCACTGCGTTCGTTGACCGACGATTCGATCCGTCGGAGCGGGGTGATCGACTCTCTCACACTCAATTCCGGTGCGCACGCCTCCCTTCGATGGGAACGGCCGGTTGCCGCGACCGGCGTCGTCATCGAGATCGATATCAAGGACCTCCCCGTCCGACAGTCTGCCCAGGTGCCGACGTCGAAGCCGCTGTGCGTCGTCGGCGAGCCCGGAACCGGGAAGTCGACTACGTTGGCCAGACTCACAGCGGCCCGAAATCCCCACTGGTTCGACTCGGCCGACATCCTCGTCACGACACCTACCGCATGGTTGTCCTCGATCGAATCCCAGGTGGCAACCGGAGCCGACGTTGTGGTGAAGAACATCCACCTCGCCGACGCATCCGTCGCGCATCGGCTCCATGCACTGCTCAAGAGCGCACGAGGATGGTTCGCGCTGTCGAGTTCGTCGCGGGAGCCCTCCGACCCGGAACACCGACAGCTGCTGTCGTTGTGTACCGACACTGTCGAACTGGCACCGCTGAGGTCACGCCGTCACGAGATTCCCGATCTGGTCCGCGGCATGATGGCCGAGCTCGATTCGCATGCCCGGTTCACCCCGGCTGCGATGCGCGCTCTGATCGACTACGACTGGCCCGGAAACATCGGCGAACTGCGGGACGAGGTCACCGACGCGGTGTCCCGCAGATCCGTCGGGGACATCACCGAACGTGACCTGGTCAGACCTCGTGGGCGTGGGATGTCGAGCCGGCTGACGGCCCTCGACTCGGCGATGCGAGACGCGATCGTCCACGAGCTTGCGCGATGCAGCGGCAACAAAGCTGCGACCGCGGAAAGCCTTGGCATCAGTCGCACCACGCTGTACAAGCGGATGAAGGAACTGGGCATTCACGGGTAGAGAATGTCCAGTATCTGAACACTCACCGGCCGTGACCCACGTCACGATCTATGCATGGATACGAACACAGCAATACATGCGGAGTCGCTGTTCATCGGGGGCGAGTGGATACCGCCGAGCTCCTCCTCCCGGATCGATGTGCGGTCCGCAAGTACCGAGGAGATCATCGGTTCGGTCCCGGAGGCGCAGGAAGCCGACGTCGACGCCGCCGTCGGGGCCGCCCGTCGGGCATTCGACGCCCCCGACGGCTGGAGCCACTGGGAGCCGTCCGACCGCGCCGATGCGCTCGACCGCCTCGCCGACGAACTCGAAGCCCGCGGCGAACAGATCGCCCGCGCAGTCTCCGCACAGAACGGAATGCCGATCTCGATTGCGCTGCAATTGGAGGCCGGCTTTCCCGTCGCGGTGGTGCGCTACTACGCCTCCCTTGCGCGCACGGCGACGTTCGAGGAATCACATCCCCACATGCTCGGCGGTACGACCACCGTCAGACGCGAACCGATTGGTGTCGTCGGAGCAATCGCACCGTGGAACTTTCCCCAGACCCTCGCCGCATTCAAACACGCACCGGCGCTCGCCGCCGGCTGCACGATCGTCATCAAGCCGTCGCCGGAAACCGTGCTGGACTCGATCCCGTTCGCGGAATCCGTTATTGCGTCCGGGATTCCGCCGGGCGTGATCAACATCGTCCCCGGTGGACGAGAGGTCGGCGCCTACCTGGTCTCGCACCCCGGCGTCGACAAGGTCGCATTCACTGGATCAACCGCAGCCGGTCGCTCGATCGCCGAGACGTGCGGGCGACTGCTTCGCCCCGTCACGTTGGAACTCGGCGGCAAGTCCGCCGCGATCGTGCTGGACGATGCAGACCTCGATCTGTCCAAGATCGGCGAAGACCTTTTCGGTGCAACCTTTCTCAACAACGGACAAACCTGTTTTCTCGGGACCAGAGTGCTGGCACCGCGTAGCCGCTACGACGAGGTCGTCGGGGTGTTCGAGGCATTCGCCAATTCCCTCGCCGTCGGCGACGCGCTCGATCCCGCGACACAGATCGGGCCGATGGCCAGTGAGCGACAACGAGATCGGGTCGAAGGATACATCGCCAAAGGCAGCGGCGACGGAGCGCGGCTGGTCGCCGGAGGCGGCCGTCCGAGTGATCTCGACCATGGCTGGTTCGTGTCGCCGACGGTATTCGCCGACGTCGAGAACAACCACGCCATCGCACAGGAGGAGATCTTCGGACCGGTCCTGTCGGTGATCCCGTACAGCGACGAGGCCGACGCAATCCGGATCGCCAACGACACCGACTTCGGTCTCGGCGGCACCGTGTGGACCTCCGACGACGAGCGAGGCTATGGCGTCGCCAAGCAGATCCGCACCGGAACCATCGGCATCAATCGCTACCTGGTCGATCCGGGTTCACCGTTCGGCGGCGTCAAGGACAGCGGCATCGGCCGCGAACTCGGTCCCGACGCTCTCCGCAACTTCCAGAACATCAAGTCCATCTACCGATAGGAGAATCTCCATGAAGACGAAAGCAGCAGTACTGTTCGAGCCGCACAAGCCCTTCGAAATCCTCGAACTCGAACTCGATGGGCCAGGTCCCGGCGAAGTCCTGATCAAGTATGTGGCTGCGGGACTGTGTCACTCGGATCTCCATCTACTCGACGGTGACCTACCCCCGCGCTTCCCGATCGTCGGCGGACACGAGGGGTCGGGCATCATCGAAGAGGTCGGCCCCGGCGTCACAAAAGTCAAGCCTGGTGATCACGTCGTCTGCTCGTTCATCCCCAACTGCGGTACCTGTCGATACTGCTCGACGGGGCGACAAAACTTGTGTGACATGGGCGCAACGATTCTCGAAGGCTGCATGCCCGACGGTTCCTTCCGTCGCCGAGACAGCAAGGGAACCGAATTCGGTGCTATGTGCATGCTCGGCACGTTCGCCGAGCGGGCAACGATCTCACAGCATTCCGTCGTCAAGATCGACGACTGGTTGCCCTTGGAGACAGCGGTTCTCGTCGGCTGCGGTGTGCCGTCGGGTTGGGGCACATCGGTATACGCAGGTGGTGTTCGAGCCGGTGATTCGGTGATCATCTACGGCATCGGCGGGCTCGGCATCAACGCGGTCCAGGGCGCGGTCCACGCCGGCGCCAAGCATGTCCTCGTCGTCGACCCACTGGAATTCAAGCGCAACCAAGCTCTCAAATTCGGTGCGACGCATGCGTTTGCTGACGCAGCATCAGCTCAGGAGAAGCTCACCGAACTGACGTGGGGGCAGGGTGCGGACCAGGCGCTGATTCTCGTCGGAACTGTGGACGAGGAGGTGGTGCAGGCAGCGACCGCGGCAATCGGCAAGGGCGGAACCGTCGTCATCACCGGACTCGCCGATCCCGAAGCACTGACCGTCCACGTATCCGGGACGGATCTGACGCTGAACCAGAAGACCATCAAGGGCACGCTGTTCGGATCCGCCAACCCGCAGTACGACATCGTGCGGCTTCTGCGCCTCTACGATGCAGGCCAACTCAAGCTCGATGAACTGATCACCAACACCTACTCGCTCGAGCAGGTGAACGAGGGCTACCAGGATCTGCGCGACGGGAAGAACATGCGCGGAGTGATTCACCTCTAGGCTCCGCGCCTTACTGCTCAGGCGCTCCGCGCCAAGTGGCACGGTTGAGTGCACCCCAATGCACTTAACCGTGCCACTGACGTTCAGCTGCCGATCGCCTCGAGCTGCGGACGGATCTTGTCTACCGAGTATTCGACCGATGCCTTGGATGGCAGGTTGAATCCGACGACCGTGGCGTAGTCCTGAACCGACAGGCCGCCGCCAGTCACCGCAGGCAAGGAATTGAATCCGGGCAACGCCTCGAGATCGGCAACGGTGCCGCCGTTGGGCAGCATCACGACGAGGTCTGCGGTCAGCTCGTTGATGCGCTCGGGGCTGAAGACCAAGCGACCGCTCACCGCGTCGGGCGACGACGCGAGGTCGGCCGGAATCGTCAGTCCGATGCTGTCGAATACCTGCGCGGCACCGTCGTTGGGGTCGACGACGGCCACCAACTGCTGAGTCGACACGATGTACTGGGACAGGACGGCGGTCTTACCGTCGAGACCCGGGTACTCAGCGGCAATACTGTCGGCGAATGCCTCTCCCTCGGCGATGATCTTCTCCGCGTCGTCCTGGCGGTCGAGGATCTCGCCGAGCGTTTCGATCTGCCACTGCCAGCGGTCTACGGTTGCGGCCTCGGGGAACACCGTCGGCGCGATCTCGCTCAAAGACTGGAAAGGTTCGGCGGAGGCGATGCCGGCAACCAGGATCAGGTCGGGATCGAGTGCCGCGATCTCCTCGACCGGTGGCGCTGGATTCATCGTGTCTATCGATGTCGAATCCAGCATCACCGAATCCTCGGACAGGCCCGTCTGCCACGGGAACAATTTGCGGTCATCGCCCTGGGATCCCGCCGAGATGTATCCGGCGGGGGCGACGTCGAATTCGGCCAGCGCGTCGACCCACTGCTGACCGAGCGCCACGATGCGCTCGGGGGTTCCCTCGATGGTCGCCGATCCCGCGACGTGATCGATGGTGACAGACCTGGAATCCTCGGCGGAGCTCGCCGAGTCTCCCGAATCACTGCTGCAGGCGACCAGGCCCGCCACAACACAACCCGCAACGAGTACGCGCGTAAGAGTCCGCTTCATGGGCGTGAAGTTAGCATAGCCTTGCCTCATGCACCTAGTGGCACGGTTGAGTGCATCCCGATGCACTTAACCGTGCCACTGGCGGCGGAGCCGCCACAATGCCACTGGCGGCGGAGCCGCCGCGCTCCTAGAGGTACTTCTTCAGCTCCATCCGCGCGATCGACATCTTGTGCACCTCATCGGGGCCGTCGGCGAGTCGGAGAGTGCGGATGTGGGCGTACATCATCGCGAGTGGGAAGTCGTTGCTCACCCCGCCGCCGCCATGTACCTGGATGGCTCGATCGATGATCGTCAACGCCATCTGGGGTGCTGCGACCTTGATGGCCGCGATCTCCGTACGCGCTTCCTTGTTCCCGACGGTGTCCATCAGGTAGGCGGCCTTGAGGGTCAGCAGGCGCGTCTTCTCGATCTCGATTCGCGATTCAGCGATCCAATCCTGAATGTTGGCACGCATTGCGATCGGCTTGCCGAAGGTGACTCTCGATACCGCACGCCGACAAAGCAATTCGAGGGCGCGCTCGGCGACGCCGATGGTGCGCATAGCGTGGTGGATTCGCCCTGGACCGAGCCGGGCTTGGCTGATCGCGAAGCCCTCGCCCGGCCCTTTCAGAACGTCCTTCGACGGCACCCGCACGTCTTCGAACAAGACCTCGGCGTGGCCCTCACGGTCGACGTAGCCGAATACCGGAAGGTTGCGCACGATCGTGACTCCGGGCGCATCGATGGGGACGACGAGCATCGACTGCTGACGATGACTCGCAGCATCCGGTTCGGTCTTGCCCATGACGATAAGAACCTTGCAGTTCTTGTGTAGCGCGTTCGATGTCCACCACTTGCGCCCGTTGAGGATGTAGTCGTCACCGTCGCGTTCCATCTTCATCGCGATGTTGGTGGCGTCCGAGCTCGCCACATCCGGCTCGGTCATTGCGAACGCCGAGCGAATCGTGCCGTCCAGCAACGGCTTCAGGTACTTCTCCTTGTGCTCGTCGGTGCCGAAGAGCGTGAAGACCTCCATGTTCCCGGTGTCCGGCGCGTTGCAGTTGCACGCCTCGGGCGCGAGGAGGCTGCGCCCCATGATCTCGGCGAGCGGCGCATACTCCAGGTTGGTGAGTCCAGGTCCCCATTCGGGATGCGGATGAAAGAGGTTCCACAAGCCCCGGGACCTGGCTTCCTTCTTCAGATCCTCGATGATCTGGGGCTGCCCGTGCGGGTCCCCGAGCTCACGCATCTGCTGCTCGTACACCGACTCCGCTGGATAGACATGCGAATCCATGAATTCGAGTAGGTCGGCTTCGTACTTCTTGCCGCGGTCGGTGGTTTCGAAGAACGACACTTGGCTTGTCTCCTCAGTCGGTTTCGCCCAGTAGGGCTTTCTGGTAGCGACGCATGCCGCGCAACCACCGGTCGTAGTCCGCTCCCTTGTTGCGGTACATGTCCAGCACAGTGGCGTGCGGGAGGATGAGGAACTGCTCGGCGTCCATCGCTGCGAGTACTATTTCCGCAACTTCGGACGGCTCGAGCACATCTCCTGCCGACAGCACAGCCTTCGTCGCGGCAGCCCCGAGCGCGTTCCCGGATTCCTGGCCCTCGTACAGCAGCTTGGTGTTGACGCCCATCGGGCACAGACAACTGACGCGAATTCCGCGGTCTCCGTATGTGACATTGAGCCACTCCGCGAACCCGACCGCAGCGTGTTTGGTCGTCGCGTATGTGGCAGAACCGATTTGGGTCAGCAGACCGGCCGCCGACGCGGTACTGACGAAATATCCTTCGCCGCGTTCGAGCCACTGCGGAACCAGAATCTGCGCTGCCCTGATGTGCGCGCGGAGATTGACGTCGATGGACAGATCCCAGTCCGCCTCGCTCGCCTCGAGTCCGGGCGCGCCGCTGATACCCGCGTTTGCGAAGTACAGGTCCACCGGCCCGAATGTGTCCTCGGCAAGTGCGATCAACGCGGTGATGTCCTCGGTTTTCGATGCGTCGCCGCCGAGGGACACTGCGGTTCCGGAGTCGAGGCGCTCGACGACTCTCGATGCCGACACGGGGTCGAGGTCGGATACGACGACCTTGGCACCGGAGGCGACGAGCCGTTCGGCAAGCGCTCCTCCGATTCCACCACCACCTCCGGTAATGACGGCAACCTTGCCTGTAACCTTCATCACCCAGGTATAGCACGCGGAGGAATACCGTCGGACGCCTACGGGTTCGACTCTGACGTGACCGAAACAGCATCGAACACATCGACAACTCTGACCGCCGGACTCTTCACTCCGTTCGAGGTGAAGTCCTTGAAATTGCGCAACCGCTTCGCGATGGCACCGATGACGCGCGCGTTCTCGCCGGGCGGGGTGCCGCGGGAGAACGTCGCCGAGTACTACCGCAAGCGTGCCGCAGGTGGCACCGGGCTGATCATCACCGAGGGCACTCTGATCCCAGATCCGGCAGCCGGCCCCGATACTCGCGTCCCCCACATCCACGGCAGCGAGAGTCTCGACGGCTGGAAGGGCGTGGTCGACGCCGTTCACGCGGACCAGAGTTCCCGGAGCTGAGCGGAACGGAAGGTGTTCGCGGACTTGCGGGATGGACCAAGGAGATCACTGGCCTGCCTACGATCACCGTCGGATCCGTCGGGCTGGACAAGGTGTTCGACGGTGCCTGGGGTGACGACGCCGCGTCTGGTACGACCGGTCTGGAACCACTGCTGGAGCAGTTCGAACGCGAGGAGTTCGACATCGTCGCCGTCGGACGCGCTCTCCTGGCTGATCCGGAGTGGGTGCACAAGGTGCAGGCAGGCCGTCTCGACGACCGAATCGCGTTTTCCCGCGATCACATCACAACACTGCACTAGCCAATCTCGGGTGGCGTGAATCAGCCGAAGAACCGTCGACGTACTCTCGACACCAACTCGTCGACGGCCGCGTTCGGCCGGTTCGACCATACGAGCGCAAGGGTCGCATCGATGCCGACATCGGTGATCGGTACGGCTACCAGCCGGTCGGCGTAGTCAGTCGCCATCGACTCGCTCAGGATCGCCACGCCCATCGAACGCGCGGCGAGGTCGGCGACGGCTCCAGGAGCGCTGGCCACGAAAGCGACGTCGACGACGAGTCCCTGCACCGACACGGCGTCGTCGAACACCGTTCTGATCCCGGTGCCCACAGGCAGACACACCACCGGATAGTCGCTGACCTGACGGACACTCATCGAGGACGAAGACGCGACCGGATGGCCTGCCGGAACGCACGCGGCCAGACCCTCGCGCACGATGACTACGGACTCCAGGCCGTCCGGTGGCCCGCCGGCCACGCCGACGAGTGCCACGTCGAGCGTCCCCGCACACACCCGAGCCACCAGATCGTCCGAATTGCCCTCGGCCAGTGAAAGTTCGACGCCAGGATGATCGGTATGGAAGTCCGCCAGGGCGTCGAACAGCGGGGTGACGGTGCAGGCGGTGACCATCCCGATCGCGATCTTTCCGCGTACCAGCGAGTTGATGTCGTCCACCGAACGCTGCAGCGCCGCAGCGGAGTTCAAGGCAGCGCGCGCGTGCTCGAGGGCCGCTGCTCCGGCGGCGGTCAGTGCTGCGACCCGGGCACTGCGGTCGATCAGCTCGGTTCCGAGTTCACGCTCGAGCGCCCTGATCTGCGCGCTGACGCCGGATTGGCTGATCCTCACTCGCTCGGCGGCGCGGGTGAAGTTCGCTTCCTCGGCGACCGCGACGAAGTACTCGAGCTGACGAAGTTCCATAATCAGAGATTCTAGTTTTGAGAAGAACAATCTGTTGGACTTCTGATACATCGGCGCGGAGTCTGAAGACATGACACAGGACAAAGCAATGACCCCGGAGGACATCACCCGATTGTTCGTCGAGCGCTCCAATGCCGGAGACGCCGACGGTGTGGCCGCCCTGTACGACGAGAACGCCGTCATGGCCTATCCCGCTGGCCGAACGACGGTCGGACGCGCCGCGATCAGGGAGCTGTGGGCATCGGTACTGGCACACGGACCCCGCTTCGAACTCGAGGAAGGCCTCCCGACGCTCGTTCACGGCGACATCGCGCTGACCTCGACGGCTCCCCGAGACGACGCGGGCGCACGCGCGCAGGTTGTCAGGCGCCAGCCGGACGGATCGTGGCTGCGAATCATCGATCAGCCCGAGTTCAACCCGACCACCTGAGCGTCTTCGCCGAACCTCTGACATTATTTTCATTCGTGATACCCCAGCGGCTACGCCGTACTGTCGATGCGCTCGCGCAGCGCCTCGGCCGCAGCAGCGCCGCCCTGAACGATCAGGTCCAGAAGTTCGACTCCGCGCACCCGTGGTTTCTCAGCTCGGAGGAGCGCGGCAACCCCGACACCCGGATCGCGGCGTGGACCGAGGGCAACCGCGTCGTACCCCTCGTCCACGGGAAGCCGTACTTCGCGGCGCTGGCCGCTGCACTCGTCGAGGCGGGCGCCGGGGATCTCGTGTTGTTCACCGACTGGCGCGGTGATCCCGAGCAGCTGCTGACCGACGACGGTGTCACCGTCGAACAAGCCCTTGCCGATGTCGCCGGCCGTGGCGGCATCGTCAAGGGCATGGTCTGGCGCTCGCACATCGACACACTCGGTTTCACCGGCCCGAAGAACCGAAAGCTGGCCCAACGCCTCGAAGACGCCGGCGGCGAGGTCGTCCTGGATCAGCGTGTCCTCGCGCTCGGAAGTCATCACCAGAAATTCGTCGTAGTCCGATATCTGAATCCCGCGAAGCCCGACGTCGCATTCGTCGGTGGCATCGATCTCGCGCGCGCACGCCGCGACGACGCCGACCATTTCGGCGACCCGGTCAGCAGGCCCTTCCCTCCCGAGTACGGCGAGATCCCGGCATGGCACGACATGCAGGTCCGGCTCGAGGGCCCGACCGTCCGCGACATCGAGGACGTGTTCCGTGAGCGCTGGGAGGATCCGGCCGCACTGTCACGGCTACCGTGGCATGCCATCCCCGACATACTCCGCGGAGTCACGCGTGAGCCGACCGAACTGCCCGTCCAGGTCGACGCGCCCGAGCCTGCCGGGACGTGCGCAGTACAGCTGCTGCGGACCTATCCGCGTCGACGTCCGGCGTATCCGTTTGCGACGAGGGGCGAGCGCAGCGCCGCTCGGGCCTACGCGAAGGTGCTTCGCCGCGCGCGTCAACTCATCTACGTCGAGGACCAGTACCTGTGGTCGGTGGACGTCGCGCGCGTGTTCGCGGCAGCTCTGCGACGTTCGCCCGATCTGCGACTGGTCATCGTCGTTCCGAAGCATCTCGACGACGACAGTGCCATCACCATCCCATCGGCGCTTCTCGGCCACTCGGTTGCGCTCGACGTGATCCGCGACGCGGGTGGCGACCGCGTCCTGGTTCTCGATCTGGAGAACGATCGAGGGATCCCCGTGTACGTGCACTCGAAGGTCTGCATCGTCGACGATGTCTGGGCTGCGGTCGGTTCGGACAACTTCAACCGGCGCTCATGGACTCACGACTCGGAACTGACGGCAGCCATCATCGACTCCGAACGCGACGAACGCGCACCGGCAGATCCCGGTGGCCTCGGTGACGGCGCTCGGGTGTTCGCGCGCGAACTACGGCTCGAATTGGCCCGGGAGCATCTCGGACGCACCACCGATGACGACGCGGACCTGATCGATCCCGCGTCTTTCTTCGACGCCGTGGGCAGTAGCGCTGACCGTCTCGACGCCTGGCACCGCGCGCCCTCCAGGTCGCCGAGGCCGTCCGGTCGGGTCCGCCGGCACAACATCGACGTACCCCCTCAGTGGCAGCAACGAGCGGCCGCCGTGGCATATCGCCTGTTCGTGGACCCCGACGGCCGACCGATCGGAATGCGGTTTCGGCGTCGGTTCTGACACACTGAACATCCTTCACGATGCATTGGCGGCTCAAATTGGGTTTCACGTTGGATTTTTCGGGTACGAGCAGTTGTGGCCGCTAGTCGACTCTCCCCCGAAGCCGTCGACGCAGCCCGTCGGTCGGCGCTGATCGGGGTAGCGGTACTCGTCGCCTGTCTGTTCGGAATCGCCACACGATTGCCGGAAACGCTCGCGGTTTTCTGGCCCGCCAACGCACTTCTTCTCGGGATTCTGCTACGTAGTCCCCGTTCGGCCACCCCCGCGACCTGGAGTTGTGCAGCACTCGGATTTGTTCTCGCCGACGCTGTCACCGGCAGTCCCCTCGTCGCGAACCTCGTGCTCACCCTGTGCAACTTGGTTGGTGTTTCGGCCGGCTTCGCCTTGTACCGCTTCATCGGGCAGTCGCGTCCGTGGCTCGAACGCGTCCAATCCCTCACCCTGCTCGCCGTCCTGATCGTTGCCGCCTCTACCGCCGCCGGAATCGCGGGAGGGTTCGCCAACGCCGTGCTCCAAGGACAATCTTGGGAGGAAGGCGCGACCCGTTGGTTCGTCGGTGAGTTCCTGAACTTCATGTCAGTCATGCCGGCAGTACTGACCGCCCCTACGCTGAGCTCGCTGCGCCGCATACGAGGTCTGCGCGAGATGAGTGCTCGCCTCCGGCGCACCGTCCCTGCGGCGGCACTGCTTGCGCTCGGGTTGATTCTGGTGTGGTTCGTCGGCGGCGCCGGCGCCATCACTTTCGCGACACCAGCGCTCGTCGTGGCGGCCCTGATGACGGGCGTCTTCGTCACCTCGATGTTCATCCTGACCACGACGGTGTGGATGCTGATCCTCACTGCGGACGGCCACCTCGGAATACCCGGCCTCGATCCTGCGATGCCGGTGACCCTGTCGGTGAGCATCGGACTATCGTTCCTGGCCATCGCCCCGGTCGCGGTGGCGTGCGTGACGAACGAGCGCCGCACTGCGCTGGCCGCGTTGCGTCGAGCTGTGGCTCACGACGATCTCACCGGGGCGCTGCGGCGGGACGAGTTCTATCGGCGCGTGCAGAACCTGACGCGAGACTGGGGCGCAGGGTCCGCCACGATCATGATGATGGACCTCGACCACTTCAAGTCGCTGAACGACACGCACGGCCACAGCGCCGGCGACGCTGCACTCGAACGCTTCGCCGACGACGTTCGATCACAGCTGCGCGGAGGCCACCTGTTCGCCCGACTCGGCGGCGAGGAGTTCGCCATCTACCTTCGTGATACTTCGGACCACGACGCGTTCGCGCTCGCCGACTCGATCAGAGTCGGTCAGTACAACCGCGCCACCGAGTCTCTGACGGGCCACGGAGTCACGGTCAGTATCGGAATCGCGACTGGATCCGACACGGTGGAGAATCTGGTCGTGGCCGCTGACCGAGCGCTGTACGACGCCAAGCGCAAGGGACGAAATCGTATCGTGCTTGCGCGCGGCGCCGACGAGTTCGACTGGACCAGGTAACCGCGCGAACCTCAGGACAACGCCTGTACGACGCGATCTGCTAGTGGCTTCGTCGACGCGGGATTCTGGCCGGTGTAGACGTTGCGGTCGACGACGACGTGCGGAGTCCACGCATCGGTGTTGGAGAACTGCGCTCCCGATTCGCGTAGACGAGTCTCGAGCAACCACGGCGCCTTGTCCGCTAGGCCCGCCTGCGTCTCCTCCTCGTTCGTGAAGCCCGTCATCTCGTAGCCGTCGAATGCCCAAACGCCGTCGGACCGGGTCGCGGGCAGCAGCGCTGCAGGCGCATGACACACCGCCGAGACCAGCTTGCCCCCGTCGAGGAAGTCGGACACCAGAGCACCGAACTGATCCGATACCGCCAGGTCCTGCATCGGACCGTGTCCGCCCGGGACGAAGAGTGCGTCGAAGTCCGTGGCCAGCTGTTCCTCGAGCGAGGCGGGATTCTGCAGAATCGACTCGATCGAGTCCAGGTACTTCTTCTGATCCGCCACCTTGCCCTCATCGCCACCGTTGGCATCCACGGACAGTGAGCCCTCGTCGACCACCGGCGCCTTGCCTCCCGGCGTGGCCACAACGACGTCCCATCCTGCTTCGACGAACGTCCGATGCGACTCGACGAGCTCCTCCGCCCAGAACCCGGTCGGGTGCTGGGAACCGTCGTTCAACGTCCAGTGGTCGGCAGCCGTGACAGCAAAGAGTAATTTCGTCATGCTCGGCGCATGCCCGGTTCCGGCGAAAACGAATCACTCGACTTCCGGTGCTGTCCGTGTCGGCGGCGACCTTTCACAAGGCAGTCAACTTCGAGAACAGGCGGTCCGGAGTGAACGGTAGAGACTCGAATCGGATTCCGGTCGCATCGAGAAGGGCGTTCGATACCGCCGGGGCTACCGGGTTGATCGCACACTCGCCCTGCGACTTCGCACCCATCGGGCCGATCGTGTCGTAGGTGTCGGCGAAGAACACCTCGGTCCGTGGCAGATCCGCGAACGCAGGAATCCGATAGTTGCGGAAGTTCGGATTCACCACCGCACCACTGCTGCCGTGGACCATGTTCTCGGTCAGCGCCCAGCCGAACGCCATTCCGACAGCGCCGTCGATCTGGCCGCGACACTGAAGCGGATTGATCGGACGGCCGATGTCGGCGCCGTGCACACTCTGCAAGATCCGGATCTCGCCGGTCACCCGATGCACGGCCAGCCGGACACCCTGGACGTTGGACGCGATGGTCCTCGGAGTCAGATACGCCTTCCTCGTCGCATGCAGCTTCCGTCCCGACTCGGCGCGCGCTGCGTACAACTCAGCCAGCTTCACCCGCCGATCCCCACACACCACGGCATCGTTGTCGAGAACACAGTCGTCGAGGGGGACACCGCTGTATTCGCTGGCGAACTTCGCAATGTCGTCCCTCAGTGCCAGAGCCGTCAGATGGACGGCTTTGCCCGCCACGACGGTTCCAGTACTCGCGAAGGTGCCGGTGTCGTAGAGCGTCCGGTCCGTGTCTGCGTTGACGATTGCCACCTCGGCGGCACGTGTTCCGAGAATTCCGGCCGCAATTTGCCTGTGTGCGTTGGTTATTCCGTTGCCCATCTCCGAGGACCCGACAGCGAGGTGGTACGTGCCGTCCTCGAGCAGCGTCAACTCGGCACCCGATCGGTGCTCGGTAGGAGGTCCGCACTCGAGTAGAGCCAATGCGACGCCCGTTCCGACGAGCCAATCCTCGCCGTCCGGCTTCTCCACCCCGTTGCCTCGCGCGAGGGATGCCTCGACGTGGTCGAGGCATTGATCGAGCCCGTAGCTTCCGAAACTCGCGTCGCTCGGGCCGTCCCAAACCGATTCGACGAGATCCGTCGGCCCCACCATGTTCTTGCGACGAAGCTCCAGCGGACTCATTCCGAGCAGGTGCGCCAGTTCGTCCATCGCGCATTCGATGGCGAACGTGGTCTGAGAGGCGCCGTATCCGCGGAACCCGCCTCCTGGAATGACATTGGTGTAGACCGCGTAGCCCAGAGCCTTCTTGTTCGGACAGCGGTACGCGGCCAGGGGACTGCCCAGCGCAGCGGCAAGGGTTTCGCTTGCATGGTTGGCGTAAGCGCCCGTGTTGGAGACCACGTATACGTCGAGTGCCGTCAGCGTTCCGTCCCGCGTTGCGCCGAGCTTCACGCGCGTGGTCATCTGATGCCGAGTGGTCGAGCCGATGAATTCTTCCTCGCGGGTCCACTCCCACTTGACCGGACGACCGAGCTTCATCGTCGCCCACAGCACCAGGTCCTCGGAGATCATCTCCTGTTTGCCGCCGAAACCGCCCCCGACCCGTTCGGTGAACACGTGCACGTCGCGTGCCCGCAATCCCAGTAGATAGCAGAGCTTGGCCTGCACGATGAACGGCCCCTGCGTACTCGTCCGGACATGCCAACGGCCGTCGTCTCCACGCCACGCGATCGAGCCGTGGGTCTCGAGGTGGGCGTGCTGGACTCTCGAGGTCGAGTACGTCCGCTCGTGCACAGCATCGGCCGTGGCGAACCCTGCGTCGACACTGCCGACCTCGCCGTGGATGTCGACGAAGACGTTGCCGTTCTCCTCGAAACCTTTGTCGTGCAACAACGGAGCATCCGGCTCCATTGCGACGAACGGGTCGAAGACGGCAGGCAGCTCGTCGTAGGTGACCTTCAGCGCACGACACCCCGCCTCCGCCGCCGCTTCGGTTTCGGCGACGACGGCGGCTATCCGCTGGCCGACGAACCGAATGACGTCGTCGAGGATCAGCGTGTCGTCCGGATCCACCAGATGGTCTTCGTGCAGTGCTGTGCTGTAGAGCCGCTGCGGAACGTCCTCGTGGGTGAAAACCTGGACCACACCCGGAACCGCCATCGCTGCGCTGCGGTCGATGTCGGTGATGCGTGCGTGCGCGTGCGGTGATCTCAGGACTTTCAAGTGCAACAGGTTCGGGACGGCGACATCCATCGTGTATCGCGCGTGCCCGGTCACGATGTCCTCGGTGAACGGGTTGGCGAGGCTGGCCCCGCACGCCTTGCCTGCGACGTCCGGCTCGGCTTCGGTCAGACCGTGAAGGGCGTCGGAAATGGACCTGTATCCGGTGCAGCGGCACAGGTTTCCCTTCAACGACCTCGGCAGATCTTCCTTCTGTTCGTCTGTCAGCGATGCCGCCGTCATGATCATCCCGGCCGCACAGAATCCACACTGGAACGACTGGGCGTCGTGAAACGACTGCTGCATCGGGTGCAGACCGTCGCCGTTCGCGAGGCCCTGCACTGTGGTGACCTTCTTCCCTGCGGCCCGGAACGCCGGGACCAGACACGAATGGAACGGCGTACCGTCCAGCCATACCGTGCACGCACCGCAATCCCCTGCGTCACAGCCCTTCTTGACCCCGTACACCTCACGGTCACGCAAGAACGTGCGAAGACACTGCCCCGCTTCGGGTTCGGCTGAGAAGAGCTTTCCGTCGACCTCGAATTCACTCATGACAACTCCGTACGGATCTGCTCGGCGAAGTAGTAGGTCAGATGCTGCTTGTACGGCGCGGAGCCGTTGACATCGTCGAAGAACCCGTCGGCGGCAGTCGCGGATTCGATCCCTGAGCGAAGGTCCTGCGCACTCGGAATACGTTCGTACGCAACCTGCACCGGCCGCGGCGTCGCAGCCGTCACCGTCAGTCGGAAGTCCGAACCGTCCGCCGCGCACGTCCCGATGACGAGCGCCGCCGATCGGCCCGCGTGAACGAGCGACTGCTGTCGCCACGCATAGCGCTTGGTAAGAGCGCTCGCGGGCAGCAAGACTGACCGCAGCAGCTCCCCACGTCCAAGAATGTTCGCATGGTCGCCGGTGACGAAGTCAGTTGCCGCAACCTCACGCGGCGCCCCGGAGCGCGGCACGAGGGTGTAGGTACCTTCCAGTGCAGCTGTCAGCGCGATCATCGCCCCCGCGGGCAGTGACATGCAGATGTTCCCGCCGACCGTCGCCGCGTTCCAGATCTTGAACGACGCCAGCAACGATCTGCAGCAATCACGAAACAGCGGGTTCGCAATCCACTCGGTTGGGGCGACGAAGTCGAACAGTTCGGCGATCCGGCATGTCGCCGCAATCTCCAACCCGTCGTCGGACACGGACAGGGACGGCCACCCGAGACTGTCCAGATCGATCAACGTGTCGCTCGCGACCTGGGGCTCGGAGAACAGCCAGGTACCCCCGGCCAACCAGGCGTAGCCATCACGCCACCCGTCGATCTGATCGAGTGACGTGGGCCGTTTGACCTCACTGATCGTACCGAGATTCATTGCGCCACCTTCGACATCAGTCCTCCTGTTGAATTCAGCGACCACCGAGTTGGAGTGCAACTTCGCTGCCCGGTCGTGGAACGAGACGGCCCACCTCGGTCGGAACCAGGGTGTCCGCGAATGATTCGGGACGGACCAGGTTGTACTTGCGTACCTCGCCGCCGACACCGGAGACGAGCAGATCAGCTCCGGACGTGGTTGCCGTCGTCGCGATCGTCACGCCCGGCGACCCGGGGAAGGGAACGAACGACGACGTCTGCGCGAAATCGACTGCACCACCATGATGATTCGGCGATTCGAGGTACATCGCAGGGCCGCCGTCGAGCCTCGACCCGGACGAGAACGTACGGACGGTGCCATCTCCCCCTGCCATGCCTGCGACGATCGACTGAGCACCGCCTTCCACGCCGGCCACCCAGCCCGTCGACAGTGACACCCCATCGGTGTAGGTCTCCTCGAATGCCATGAACTCCGAGGTCAGCGTCGGGCCCTCACCGTGTGCGTGTTCGCTGGAGTCGGAACTGGCGGCGGTCGGCTGGAAGAGGTCGTACCGGAAGGTCTTCACCAGTGGTGCATCCCCTGCTCCCGGTACGGTGACGATGCTCTTGCGGCCGGACGACGCGTCGACCATGCCGGTGACGATGGTGACGCCGCGGTCCGAGCCGGGGTACGGGGTGAAGGCGTCGAAGACGTCGGGGGCGGTGCCGTTCTCTGCAGGCAGGCTCGACGAGTACACCGTCACCTCGGCCTCGGTACCCGGCCCGGTTCCTACGATGATGTTCTCGCGCAGCGCATTCCCGTCGATGTCGGCAGTAGCTACTACGATGCCACCGTCGACTGGATCGTCGGCAGGTGCAAATCGGGTCAGTTCTTCGGAGAACGGTGCCGCACCAGCGCCGTTGTAGCCCACGACTTCAGGGACGGCGCCCGGTCCGGTTCCGACGACGAGGTCGAGCACCATGTCGCCGTCGACGTCCCCCATCGCAACCGACGGTGTGCCCTCGAAGCCCGGGAACGGTGTCACCGTGGCAATCGGCCGATCGCCCGCCGCGTCGTAGACCTGGACTGTTGCGTCGATTCCTGCTGAACCAGGAAGTGCGACAGCATAACTCGACACTGCCGGAATGACGCTGACCAGCGCCATCAAACCGTTGTCCTCGTGATTAAGACGGTGGCAATGGATGACGAACGTGCCGGTGTAGTCGGTGAACTTCGTCCGAAGCGTGACCGACGCGGGCTCGAGCGCGTTCTCTTGATCGTCGGTGACGGGAGCTGGAACGTTGACATTGTCCTGTCCCCACGGCTGTACACCTGTCACCGTCCCCGCGACCGGATCCACGATTTCGGTGACCTGAAAGTCGTTGACGTGGATGTGCATCGGGTGTTCGTCGTTGTTGAGATTGGTGATCTTCCATTCCTCGACAGAGTCGAGTCGGGGCTGGATCAGCGGAATGTTGGGGAAGGTGTTGGCGGCGAACTCGTACGTGAACGCCTTCGGGTCGCTGGTGCTTGCCTTGTCGTTGGAGAATCCTCCGGATACGACGAGTTCGCGCGTGACGTCGACGGGCATGGCGGCGGTATCGACGAACGAGGTGTAGGCGTCGAGCTTCTGACCGGGCTCGAACGGGACGGTCACGCCGTCGCCCGGCTCGGGCGTGACCTGAAGCAGCTTCTGGGTCGGGAAGGTGAAGAATCCGTCGGCGTAGCTGATGATGGACGGGTCGACCGTCACCGTCCCGAGCGTCGCAGGTGGATTGTCGGTCCCGTTGTTGGTGTAGAGAATGCCATCGTTGACCACTGGCTTCGCGCCGTCGAGCGGAGGCATCTCGAGAATGAGCTCACCGTCCTCGGGCATCGTGACTGCGATCGAATAGCGCGACCCCGGCGGTATCACCAGCCGCGTACCGTCCCCATCGACCGGACGTTGGACCTCACCGAACGGGTTGCCGTCCTGTCCGACCAGAGCGAACTCTGGATGGTTTCCGGTAGCGGTTTCGGTGAGCTGCACAGGCATATAGGCAAAGTCGCTGATATTTGCCAGCACCCAGATCTCGGTTTGACCCGGTTTCGCAGTCAGCTCGGGTTGGAATCCACCATTGACGGTGAACTGAACGTCACGCTGATTGTCCGGCAGCGACGGGTCGGCGGGCACATCGACGGTGTCGCTGCTGAAGCTCTGCAGATTGCCCGGGATGAACTGGTTTTGGCCGCGGTGATTGTCCGGGCTCAGCGGTCCGGTGTACCAGTTGGTCATGTACTGAGCGCCTTCGCTCGTTTCGGCGAAGTTGACCGGCGCGAGGCTTGGACGGTAGGTGCCGTCGGACAGTTGTTGCTCGGTGGGAGGTTCGAGGGTACTGACGTACTGCGGCCAGTTGGGATCGTTCAGCTGGGTGCCGCTTCCCTTTCGGTCGAAGACGAAGTTGTACTGCAACGCCATATCTCGAATCGGGAGGTCGTTCTCGGTGACTATCGGCAGATCACCGTCGGGACGGCCGATTTCGAGAAGTCCGGCAAGTCCGGCGTACGTCTGCTGGGCGGTCAGTGTGTGGAAATGACTGTGGTACCAGTACATTCCGTTCGGCATGTCATCGGGCACCGCGTAGTCGTAGCGGTTGCCCATACCGGCAGGGATGTCCAGTAGTACGTTGTCGGCGTTGCCGTCCGGACTCACGTGCAATCCGTGAGTGTGCAAGTTGAGCGGGGCTTGGGCCAGCGTAGGTGGAACGATCGGCACGTCGCCGCCAGCCGGAGTGAACGCCGGATCGTAGAAGTCCTCGATGGTCAGGCCCTGCAGATCGTTGTCGTAATGGACGATCAGTTGCTCGCCTGGGTCGACCCGCAGCGTGGGTGCCGGGTAGATGTCCTGTCCGCTCGTCGATCCGTCCGAGGCCGTGCCTTGGATTACTTCGTAGCCGTAGAGCAGAAAATTCTCCACCGGAGCCGACGCGGTGTCGAGCACAACCCTGCCCTGATGAGCCGACAGTCGGACTTCGAGCACGCCGTTTTCACTGGAGAGCTTCACCGGTTCGGTGTACTGCGCGACAGCCCCTTGATCCGCGTAGTTCGATCCCGTAGACGTGGGTGCCTCCTGCGCGCACGACGCCACGAGCAGTGCGACAACTACACACACCGCACCTCTGCGAGCAACAGAGAACATCGGCACCCCTCGGGCTGGGAGGACCTCAGGAGCATAGGTCCGGCTGCCGGACGAACAGAGCCGAGTGAGGGTGATATCGCGGGTGAGAAGGGGCCGCATCCCATTCGAACATATGCACTAACAGGCTGTGGAAGGATCTGTGGATAACTCGAGGACCATTGTCGGCCCCTTGTGGATGGGCTGTGGATAAAGATCCGTCGCAACTGAGAACTAGCTGTTCAGACGCCCTGCCGTTGAATTACACGCCTGTGAGTAACTCTGCACGAAAAGTGTGGACAGGGTGTCACTAAGCTCATCCGTATGGCGAAATCGATCATCGTGTGCACGTCCGTCTCACACGGAAACACCAAGAAGATCGCCGACGCCATAGGCGGCGTGCTCGACGCCCCGGTCGTCGCACCCGCCGCTGCTGATCTCGCCGGCTACGACATGGTCGGGTTCGGGTCGGGGATCTACTTCGGGTCGTTCCACTCCGACTTGCGGGCCTTCGTCGAGTCGCTACCGCAACAGGACGGGCGCAAAGCATTTCTGTTCGCGACCAGTGGACTGCCGGAGACTCGCCTGACGCGCTTCTCCGGCCGCCTCATCGAACTCCTGGAGGACACGGGGTTCGATGTTGTCGGGGGTTTCTCGTGCCGAGGCTTCGACACGTTCCTGCCCTTCAAGCTCGTGGGCGGGATTCGCAAAGGACGGCCCGACGAGGACGACGTCACCTCCGCCCGGGCGTTCGCGGAGCACCTGCGAGATGCGGTGGATCTCGATCGGGAGTGAGGTCACGGCGTGGACCGCATTGGCTCAGCACGAATCCGCAGTGGCTCGGGTTGTCGCGCTTTCTCCCCGTTCGGCCAACGCGGTGATGAATCGTGCGATCTCGGCCGGCTTCTCTTCTGCCATGAAGTGGCCCGCTTGAATGGGCTCGTAGGTCAGATCCGTGGCCCACACACCCCAGAGCGCGGCAGCATCGAAGCCTAGCTGCGATCCCCAGTCCTGCGAGATCACCCCTACCGGCATCGTGAGGCGTGCACCGGCATCACGGTCCACCAGGTCCATGGCGAGGTCGATTCCCGCCGTAGCTCTGTAGTCGGCGACTATGGAATCCACTGCCGCAACGGAGCTCTCGACGTAGTGCTCTCTGACGGCAGGGGTGAATGTCGATCCATCGGGATCCCACGAGTCCAGGAACGACCCGAAGAACTCAGGGCCGACGGCCCTGATCATCTTCTCCGGCAGTCCTGCGGGCTGAGCCATGAGGTACAGATGCCATGCCACCTTTGCATCGAGACCACGCAGAACGTCCCATGTATCTGCAGTCGGGAGCACGTCCAGTATCCCGAGATACTGGACGGCTTCCGGATGGTCCAGCCCCGCACGAACACCGACTAGAGCGTGTCTCTTAAATTGGGTCCGTTTTCGTTTTCATCGCCGGGCGGTGGTTGTGGTTGCGGGAGTGCAGAACTGCCGCGCACAGGACAACGCCCCCGAGGAATGTCATGGCGTACTTGTCATATCGAGTGGCCACACCACGCCACTGTTTGAGCCGCCCGAAGCCACGCTCGACGGTGTTGCGGTGCTTGTACATCGTCGGATCGAAACCCGGTGGACGACCACCGGCGGACCCCTTGTCGGCCCGTCGCTGCTTCTGGTCGCTGCGCTCGGGAATGGTGTGTTTGATCTTGCGGCGACGCAGTTCGGTGCGGGTACTGGGATGGGTGTACGCCTTGTCGGCGAGCAATCGGTAGTCCTGGTCCCCACCGGCAGCTCGGTGGGCATCGAGCAACGGCACCAACTGTGGATTGTCCCCGGCTTGCCCACCGGTCAGCAGCATCGTCACCGGCGAGCACGTCAGGTCGGTCAGTGCATGGATCTTCGTGGTGAATCCTCCGCGAGATCGACCCAGCGCGTGGTCAGCGGGTTCGTCGACGGATTTCTTGTAATTCGACAAGGCCCCCTGTGAGAGTGTCGGCTCGCGCACCGGCCGCATGCTGATGCGCCCGGACGCTGGTCGAGTCGATCGAGAGCACCGCCCCGATATCGCCGTCGAGTTCTTCCGGGTCGAGACCGAACACCTCGGCCACCGCGGCAAGCATCTCGTCGTAGGTGCCATCGAAGGACCATCGGTGGTGGCGTTTCCACACCGTCTGCCACGGACCGAAGTCCTCCGGCAGATCTCGCCACGGACACCCGGTACGGAATCGGTATGCGATGCCCTCCAGAATTCGCCGGTGCTCGGCGAACCGCCGCCCACGTTTTCCCACGTCGGTGGGTATCACTGGCTCGACGATCTCCCAGAACTCGTCACTGATCACTCCCACGCGCGTCATCGAAATATCATCGCTGACAGCACCTCTCAAATTTGGGAGACACGCTCTAGGGCGCCCCGGTCATGACCGACCACGCCGAAGCGGGCGAATCCGAGCGCTGCGGCGACCCGCACGACGTCATTGGCCATGGTCCGCTTCGAGTAGGTCGCCGAATCGGTGTCGGCCGGTTTGGCACTTGACCCGTATCCACGAAGGTCAGGGACGATGACCGTGTGTCGATCTGCGAGCTCGTGCGCGACATACCGCCACATGAAGTGCGTCTGGGGAAAGCCATGAAGCAATACGAGGGCCGGCCCGCTTCCAGCGACGGCAACGCTCAGTTCCACGCCCCCGTCGCCGGTCAAGGTCCGATACTGAAATCCATCGATTGTCATTGCGTTCATCGTGTGTCCTTCACTGCTCGATGGGCGGGGCGGCCGGAGAAGATACCTGCTGGTAGAGCGGCCTTTCCGAATGCCGTTGCGCGGAGGGCGGGAATCACTACCGAGTCGATGAGTGCTTCCAGATAGTGGTCGTCGATTTGCAACCCGTTGAGCTGCCGGAGGAGAACGACGGAACCAACGACCTCCTCGAACGGGAAGGGATCGATTCCATCGGGTAGTTCGCCGCGGCGAACTGCTGCCTCGATCACAGAGTCCGGAAGCCGGGCACCGGTCGGGCCAGTGGATCGCTCGATCTCGTCACAAAGCTCGGGATCCTCGAGGCCTGCTTGGAGCAGAAGCAGCGGCATGCGACCGTCTGCAGCAGCCATGGTCGCCCTCAATCGTCGACAGAGGGCAAGCAGATCACTGCGAAGACTGCCGGTGTCGATGTCGGCACCCGCCCCGTCTCGCGCGGGGCCGGCTTTAACCGCGGCAATCACCATGTCCCGCTTCGTTTTCCAACGACGATACAGTGTCGCCTTGGATGCGCCTGCTCGGCGTGCGACCCCCTCGAATGTGACACTGTCGTAGCCACCCTCGCCCAATTGAGCGTTCACGACGTCCAATATCTCGGACTCGCGTTCGTCGTCGCGAGGACGCCCACCGCTGCCGACGACCATGTCGGGCTCTGTTCCTTTTCGATACGGCACGGCTCGTATCGTAACAGACCTCCCCAGCGGCGCCCGACGCCAAGAACTTGGCACTGAGGATCATCTCGCGCACATCGATTCGAGCGAGCATTCAAGGACCATCAACCCACGTCCCATGGGGGTCCACATATGTCGATCGTCTCCGACACACCTGCCAATGCTGTGTCAACACCGCCACTGGAGCGGTCCGAGCCCGCTGAGTTGACAGTTCTCGGCGCCTGTCCGCAGGACTGTCCGGACTCGTGCGCAATGGTCGTCACCGTCTCCGACGGAGTGGCCACCAGTGTCAGCGGCAGCAAGTCGATGCCCTACACCAACGGCGGTCTGTGCGTGAAGGTCGATAACTACCTCGACAAGGTGTACAGCCCCGATCGTCTTCTGTACCCCATGAAACGGTCCGGCCCCAAGGGAAGTGGCCAATTCGAACAGATCTCGTGGGACGAGGCCATCGCCACGATCGCCGAGAAGTTCACCGCCGTCAGCGCGGAGTTCGGACCTGAGGCAATCATGCCGTGCAACTACCTCGGAACCCAAGGGATCACCCAGGGCTTGAATGTCGGCGATGCGTTCTTCAACCGGCTCGGCGCTACCGTCGCCGAGCGCACCTACTGCGATGCAGGCTCCTGCACCGCATACGCGATGACCGTCGGTGACACCGCAGGCGTCGATCCGGAGAGCTTCGTCCATTCCAAGTTCATCCTCATCTGGGCTTCCAATGTCATGAGCACCAATCTGCATCTCTGGCCGTACATCGCCGAGGCCAAGAAGCGCGGCGCCAAAGTCGTCGTGGTCGACCCGGTCAAGACGCGCACGGCAAAAGCAGCCAGTCAGTACATCCCGATTCGGCCGGGCACCGACGGCGCGCTCGCGCTGGCCATGATGAACGTGATCATCGCGGAGGGACTCACCGACGATGCCTACATCGCCGATCACACGATCGGATACGACGAACTCGTCGAACGTGTCGCCGGATACACGCCCGAGTGGGCCGCAGACGAGACCGGAATCCCGGTCGACGACATCTACACCCTTGCCCGCGAATACGCGCAGTCCCAACCTTCTGTCATCCGCATCGGCGTAGCGATCGAGCGGAGTGCCGGTGGCGGACAGTCGGTTCGCGCGATTTCATGCCTGCCAGCGCTTGTCGGGGCGTGGCGACGCCCAGGTGGCGGACTGCTACAACTTCCCCTCTGGGCGTTTCCGGTCAACTGGCCGGCGTTCCTGCACACCGAACTGCAGACCCCGGGAACTCGGGTGGTCAACCTGTACCAACTCGGCGAAGCACTGACTGGCGGCCTCGAACTCGATCCACCGCTGAAGGCGTTGATGGTCTACAACTCCAACCCGGTCGTGGTGTGCCCCGATCAGGATCGGATGATCGCGGGCCTGTCACGTGAGGACCTGTTCACCGTCGTCAGTGACCACTTCCTCACCGATACCGCAACGTACGCCGACATCGTCCTGCCTGCCACCACCCAGCTCGAACAGGACGACATCAACTTCTCCTGGGGTCACCTGTTCGTCACATACAACAACAAGTCGATCGAGCCGCGTGGAGAGTCCATACCGAACTCCGAGCTGTTCCGCCGATTGGCCGCGGCCATGGGCTTCACCGAGCCTGCGTTCACACGCACCGACGAGGAGCTGATCGCCGAGGCATACGACTGGGAATCACCTGCCATGGAAGGCATCACCATCGAATCGCTGAAAGAGAAAGGCTGGCAGCGACTCAATCTTCCGGCGCCCGACGAGTATGCGCCGCACGCCGAGGGCAACTTCAAAACTCCCTCCGGCAAAACCGAATTCGTATCCTCGGCAGCGGCGGGCGGAAACTTCGTACTCCCGCTGTTCCGCCAGGGATCGAACGATCACCAGCCCGGCCAGCCGGTCGACCCGCTCCCGCACTACATCGCCCCGCGCGAGTCCACTCGTACGAATCCTGCACTCGCCGAAAAGTTTCCACTGAATCTACTGACCCCGAAATCGCACGCGTACCTCAACTCCAGCTTCGGCAACATCGAAGTACACCGCAAGGTGCAGCGTGAACCCTCGCTTCTGATCAACCCAGTCGATGCAGAGGCACGCGGCATCGAGTCGGGCGCGCAGGTCCGGGTATTCAACGAGCGTGGTGAGTTCGTCGTCTTAGCCAAGGTGGACAAGTCCGTCATGGCGGGTGTGACCGTCTGTTCGATGGGCTACTGGCGGAAGAACTCTCTCTCACTGTCGACGCCGGCATCGCTGAATCCCACTGTCTTCGCCGACCTCGGCAACGCCCCCACCTTCTCGGACACACTCGTCGAGGTCGCTCTGGTCGAGGGAGTCCTCGCATGAGCTATGTCGTGACCGACGCCTGTGTCGACGAACTCGACAAGTCCTGCGTCGAAGAATGCCCCGTCGATTGCATCTACGAGGGCGCCCGCATGGTGTACATCAACCCCGACGAGTGCGTCGACTGCGGCAAGTGCGTTCCAGCGTGCCCCAACGACGCGATCTATTGGGAGCACAAGCTACCGGAGGACAAGAGCGTGTTCGTCGACATTGCGACCGTGTTCTTCGACGAAACCGAAGCATCAGGAGGCGCAGAGGATTTCAGACCGATCGGCCGAGATCACCCGACGATTGCGGAGATGAGTACCGGTGAAAACTGATCCGATCGACATCGACTGCGACCTCATCATCGTCGGCGCTGGACCGGTAGGGCTCTACGGCGCCTACTACGCGGGATTCCGCGGGATGCGGGTGGCCGTCATCGACGCCCTCCCACATCCCGGCGGCCAAATGACTGCCCTCTATCCCGAAAAGCTCGTCTTCGACGTCGCCGGATATCCCGCAGTCCGCGCGCAGAGCCTCGTCGATGCGTTGGTGGAACAGGCATCGCAGGCGGACCCCGTCTACCTGATGGAGCACGTCGCGATGACGGCCGTCGAAAGCGACGAGCACGTGGTGGTGACGACGGACCGCGACGCCACCGTCACCGGAAAGGCCATGTTGATCGCGGCGGGCATCGGCAAGTTCACGCCGCGCCCGCTGCCGGCTGGATCGGAGTTCCTCGAACGCGGACTGCGATACTTCGTTCCCCGCCTCGACGATCTGGCCGGACACGACGTGCTGGTCGTCGGCGGCGGTGATTCGGCGGTGGACTGGGCGCTGAGCCTCGAGCCCGTCGCGGCTTCGGTTTCTCTCGTCCACCGACGGCACAGCTTTCGCGCACACGAGCACAGCCTGAAGCTGCTCGAGGATTCCTCGGTCTCGGTCCTGACCCCCTTCGAGGTACAGCAGATATCAGGCGAAGACACGGCCCGATCGGTCACCATCGTGGAGGCCGACACCGGCGAGGCCCGAGAGTTGCCTGCTACCAGCGTGGTGGCAGCGCTGGGATTCAAGGCAGCGCTGGGCCCGATCGGAACCTGGGGTTTGGACAAACACGGACGCGACATCGCGATCGATCGTTCCATGCGCACCAACCGATCCCGAGTGTTCGCCGCCGGTGATGTTGCCGGACACGACAACAAGGTCAAACTCATTGCGGTGGGCTTCGCAGAAGCGGCCGTGGCAGTCAATCACATTGCAGCTCTGATCAATTCCGGCGAGCAGGTCACACCCGGACATTCCAGCGACCAGGTCTGATCCGCTTCACTCCTGGTCGCTGGGCCGTTGAGGTCGGGTGACGGCGTGGACGTCACCCGACCGCTCCGCCGCTGCGGCGCGGTACTGCCTCGGGCTGACGCCGTACTGTTCTTTGAACGCTCTACTGAAGACCGTGAGATCGGTGAAGCCCCAACGCCGCGCGATCTGTCCGAGAGATCGGTCGACGGCCACGCTGGCGATGATGTCGCGGCGGCACTTCTCCAGTCGGCGCACACGGATCGACCGAGAGAACGTCGTTCGACTCTCTGCGAACAATCGGTGCAGTTGCCGAGTGGATATGAGCATTGCGGTAGCGATCGCGGTCGGGGACAAGTCGGGGTCGGCGAGGTTATCCTCGATGAACCGGTCGATTTCGGGCATCAGACTGCGGCCGCTTGCAGCGGGAGCAGAGCCCAGAGTGGTACGCGCGATGACGCTGACCAGGTCGCCCACCTCGTCGGCGACCGCACACGCTCCGCCCGAGTCGAAAGCCGATCGCGCGGTCGCCAGGTCATGGAGGAACCGGCCCAACACGCCGCTCATTCCGCTGCGACCGTCGAACCGCACCGCGGTGAGCCCAGCCGCTTCGTGCTCGGTGAGCGAAATCAACGTCCGCGGCCACGTGAAGACCTCCAACGACCACTGATCGTCGTTGGGATCACCGTTGACGATCCAATCGAACGGGCGAGAGGTGTCGTAGATAGCGAAATCACCTCGGCCGAGCACACATTCGCGATCATCCTGACGGACGATGGCCTCACCCCTCCGGATCAACCCGAGCTGCAGGAAGTCGCGACCGTCGGAGCCGATCAACGTGCTGTTGCGTTCGATCCGCTGGCTGGTCGCATCGACGCAGGAGACCTGAAGGTGTGCAATCGACTGTGAACGCACCGACCCGGTGAAGCGACTGTCCCCGATATCTGCAACGTCGAGCGCGACGAAATGCTCTTGCAGCATATCGGCCCAGTCGACAGCGCTGGTCGTACGAGCCGGCAGGGCAAACCCAGATCGGTTCAGCATGGATTTCCTCCTCTCGGTAGAACATATCCCCGATTATTTCGCCGATGTTGAGAAATCGTGACGCCGTGGAGAATTTGTCGGTCTGGCTGATCCGGCCGGACTCGGTGGTCGCCGGGAGTCAACTATTGGTCGCTGCACGCCAACCCGACACGGACCGCGACCCGCATTGTTGGTCTCATGGCCAAACCCGACGGTGCCCTATGACCGCCCTCCTCGACGCCAGGGGACGTCCACTACGCGATCTGCGGATCTCGCTGACGGACCGGTGCAACTTTCGGTGCGTCTACTGCATGCCGCGGGAGATGTTCGGCCCTGACCATGCGTTCCTCCCCACCGAGCACCTGCTCAGCTTCGACGAGATCGAACGGGTGACTCGTGCGGCGATGCGTCTCGGTGTGCGCAAAGTGCGATTGACCGGTGGTGAACCGCTACTGCGCGACGGGGTCGATGCCCTGATCTCCTCACTGAAGTCTCTCGACGGTCTCGAGGTCGCGATGACGACCAATGGTGCGCTGCTCGGTACACACGCCGATGGCCTCGCCCGCGCAGGACTTGATCGGGTCACCGTGAGTCTCGATTCCACCGATCCCGAGACTTTTCGCCGAATGAGTGACACCAGAGTTCCGGTGAAGCGGGTGCTCGACGGCATCGAATCTGCGACGACCGCCGGCCTGGGTCCAGTCAAGGTCAACGTCGTCGTGCGGCGCGGCGTGAACGACGCCTCGGTGCTCGACCTGGCTCGCACGTTCCGTGACTCGCCGGTGACGGTCCGATTCATCGAGTACATGGATGTCGGATCCACAAATCGATGGCAGCTCGATCAGGTGATCGGCGCAGCGGAAATAGCGTCGACGATCGATGCTGTGTACCCACTCGAACCACTGCCCCCGCGGTACGACGGTGAGGTCGCGCGGCGGTACCGCTACCGCGACGGCGGCGGCGAAATCGGGATCATCGCTTCGGTCACCCGTCCGTTCTGTGGCGATTGCACACGCGCCCGGTTGTCGGCCGACGGACAGATCTACACATGTCTGTTCGCCGGATCAGGTACCGACCTGAGGGGCCTGATGCGGTCCGGTGCCGACGACGCAACCGTCGAAGACACCCTGCGGCGTCTCTGGTCCGTGCGAGTGGACCGCTACTCGGAACTGCGATCGCGATCCGACGGTCCGTCGCGAGGCGAGAAGGTCGAAATGTCCTACATTGGAGGGTGAATGAGATCGATAGCCGAACACCGTCGACGGATCGAGGCGCTCGGTATCACCGCTCGGTCGCGCTCCGTCGACCTGACCGCCGCGATAGGAGCTGTGCTCGGCGAGGCAGTGCGAACGTCCGGGCCGCTTCCGGCATTCGACGTCGCCGCCGTCGACGGATTCGCTGTTCGTCAGGGTGACCTCGGCGTCGACGCCGAGCTGTCGGTACCGGGAACGTGCGTTGCCGGCCCGATCGCGACGGCGATCTCGGTGTCACCGGGCCAGGCCGTGCAGATCATGACGGGTGCCCCTGTGCCACCGGGCGCCGACACTGTCGTACCGGTCGAGGACACCAGTGGTTTCGTCGACAATTTTGCAACTGCTCGGGTGCGAATCCGAACCTCACCGAAGCGGGGCGCGAACATTCGTGCACGCGCTAGCGACATCGGTGCACACGAGATCCTCCTTCACGCGGGAACAACGCTGTCTCACAACCACATCGGTGCACTATCCGCGCTCGGACTGACCCGAGTCCAGATCCGATCCTGCCTGCGGGTTGCAGTCGTCCCCACCGGAAACGAACTGGTTCGGCCGGGCGAACCGCTACTGCCCGGACAGATCCACGAGTCGAACGCTCCCATGATCGTCGCCGACCTGGCACGGTGCGGAGCAGAGGTCCGTCGCGAGGACGTCGTGGGCGACGACGTCGAATCGCTGCGCGCGACACCCGGCCGATGTGCCGACTGGGCAGACCTCATCGTCACCACAGGCGGAGTCAGCGCCGGCACCGAGGATGTGGTTCGGTCGGCGCTCGACGACGGGCATGCGGAGTTCGTGTCGGTTGCGATGAAACCTGGAAAACCCCAGGGAGCAGGCCGCTTCGACGGCGTTCCGATCATTTCCCTGCCGGGCAACCCGGTGGCCGCATTCGTGTCCTACGAACTGTTCGTCCGCCCGTTCGTCCGGGGCGCGCTGGGCTGCGACACCGTCGACCGCCCGACCTCTGAGGTGGTGCTGGACTCCCCCACGATCGCCGGGCGCCCAGGAATGATGCAGTTCCGCCTCGGCCGGCGTCTTGGTTCGCGCGTCGTCGTCTCAGGGTCGGCGTCCTCGGGCTCGATCAGTTCGATGGCGTCGAGTGACTGTCTCATCGCTGTCGGCGAAGGCGGCGCCACGCGCGGCTCGGCGGCAACGGTGTGGATGACGGGTGTCGGCTGAGACGCGTGCGAAACAGCGACAGCGGCTATGCCGTGGGCATAGCCGCTGTCGCGGGCCTAACTGAGCCGCCTAAGAGAATCGAACTCTTGACCTTTTCATTACGAGTGAAATGCTCTACCGACTGAGCTAAGGCGGCGTGCCTTTCGGCGTTGATGAGTCTAACGGAGCCTCCCATCGAAACTGAAATCGCCCACCCCGGGGCTCAGGCTGTGATGGCCAACCCCTCGACCGGACCTGCAAGAACCGACTTGAAGTACCTGGTCACGTCGTCGGCGAGCACTTCCGTCTCACCCGATTCGACGGCGTCGACGATGGCCTTTGCGACATCCTTCGGGTCGTTCTTCGGCACGTCCAGCTCTGCGATCATGTCGGTGTCGGTGTACCCGAGGTGGACACCGGTGACGAGGGTGCCCTGGGGCGCGAGTTCGAGCCTCAGGGAGTTCGTCGCAGACCACAGCGCAGCCTTCGACGCTCCGTAGCCGCCTGCTCCACTGACCCAGGACAGCACCGAGTGGACATCGACCAACGCGCCGCCACCGTTGCGAGCGAGTATCGGCGCGAATGCCTGAACGATCCGCAATGCGCCGAAGAAGTTGGTCTCGAAAATTGCGCGGACATCCTCGATCGACGAGTCCAGCAACGGACCAGCCCCGGGAGCACCTGCATTGTTGACGACGATAGCTACATCGCTCAGCTCCTCGGCAAGTGCAGCAACGGAATCCGAGTCATCGACGTCAAGTGCCTTTGCCACTACTCGCGGGTCATCCGACGCCTTGGGCACCCGAGCCGTCGCGTAGATCGTCGCGGCACCGCGTGCCAGCAACTCGTCGACGATCGACTTCCCCAATCCACGCTGCCCGCCGGTCACCAGCACCACTGCACCCTCGATTGCCACCATGAAACTCTCCTTGACATAGATGTAATGCTTTTGACTATGTCAGTCATACTTGCTCCGGCGGACATAGTCAAATAGTGTTTACTTATGTCAACGCGTCCTACTGCACGGTTCCGCATCGCACCCGCACCAGTCGGGTTGCACCGCGTCCAGGACTTGCTCAACACGCGCGCACTGGCTGCCAAGGGCTTCCCCGACCTTCTCGCCGACGGGGTGGCGGCGTCACAGTCTCTCGATGCCGATCTCACCGACGCCGATGCGCGCGAACTTCGCGGCCTTCGTACCGCACTCGAGGAGCTGATCGCAGGTACGTCACCGTCCATCAATCCTGTCGGCGCGGAACTGAGCGTCGACGCCACGGGCGTGGTCCGGCTATCGCCCTCGGGAGGCGGCTGGGAGTACGTGGCATCACAAGTGTGGGCGGAGGTTCTACTCGCCCAGCAGACCGATACGTGGCGACGACTCAAGCGATGTCGAAACGAACTGTGCGGCACAGCGTTCTACGACCGATCCCGCAACAACAGTGGAGTCTGGCACGACGTCAAGACCTGTGGGAATACGGCGAACCTGAGGGCATCCCGGGCAAGGAGGCGGTCCGAATGACGTTGCCGCCCATCGCTTGGATGGACCGACGACGGCATCTGACCGTATGAATGGACCATTCAAGCGATAGTGACCTGGCGGCCCGAGTCAGCGCAGCGCCGCACCCAGCTGCGCGACCATCGCGTACACCGCGAACTTCGGCTTGGCGTTGAGCGCCAACGCTTCACGGCACACGAGGATCGCCTCGATACTCTTCAGCAACGCCTCCGGCGATGCACCCCGCGCCATACGTTCGATCTGCTCGGCCATGTCCGGGTGATTCAGGACGGCGGTCGATCCGTACGACCGGGCCAGTGCGTCTCGATACAGTCCCGCAAGGTCGATCAACGCGCGGTCGAAGGAATCTCGAAGATTTCGGGTGCGCCGCGACTTCTGCCGAGCTTCCAATTCCTTGATCACACCCGCCGACCCGCGCAGCGCTCCTGCCGCACCCTTACCTGTACCGCCTGCCCCGAGAGCGGTCCGCAGTTCTTCCATCTCGACGCCGTCGAGCGCGGCACTGATCTCAGCGGCCTCCGTCTCGGCAGCCTTCACCATCTCCTCGGCCGCGAGGTACGCCTGGTTCGGCCGGGCTGCAGCGGAAGCGAGGCCGAGCGCGCGGATGCGTCGGGCACGCGCGTCTTCGTCTGTCGCCAGTCGGCGGGCGCGGCCGACGTGACCACCGCTGACCGACGCCGCCCACTGCGCGGTCTTCTCGTCGAGTTGGTCCCTGGTCTGCAACACCTGGGAGATCGCCGACGCCGTCGGCGTGACGAGATGGATGTGACGGCACCTGGACCGGAGCGTCACCGACATGTCCTCGGGATCGGTCGACGGTGCACACAGCAGCATGACGGTCCGCACGGGCGGTTCCTCGACGACCTTCAACAGCGCATTGGCTGCGGCCTCGCTGAGTCGATCCGCATCCTCGATCACGACGATCTGCCAGCGCCCGGTGCTCGGCCGGCGGGCAGCGATCTGCACGATCTCGCGCATTTCCTTGACGCTGATGCTCAGTCCCTGCGGGATGATGCGTCGAACATCGCCGTGAGTGCCTGCCATCGTCGTCGTACACGCGTGGCACTCGCCGCACCCAGGCACACCCTCGGTAGTGCACTGAAGTGCTGCCGCGAAACACAGAGCAGCGATCGATCGTCCCGATCCAGGAGGGCCGGTGAACAGCCAGGAGTGCGTCATCGCCGATCCGGGCGCGCCGGAGCGGGCTCCCACGGCTGCGCCCGTCAGTTCCGCTTCGACGTCCTCTTGGCCGATCAGTCGATCGAATACTCCAGCCATGACTGAGCAGCTTAGTCGGCGGGTCCGACTCGGATTCTCAGCGAGGTGGCGGGAAGTAGGGCGCGATCACGTCGAACCTCTCCAACAACGACTGACGCTCATCGGCCAGAGAGGCATTGCCGGCTTCGCTGATGTACATCGAGACCGCGCCTGCCTCGGTCATAGTTTGCGTCGCGTACATGTCGTCGTCGAGGACATACAGGTACGTCGTGTAGTCCCCGTAGGGCAGCATCTCGACATCAGACACCTCGGGGTTCGCATACGGGTTCTCGATGAACGTGGTGTCCTCGATGAGAAGGATCCCGATCGCGAAGGAATCGTTTGCCCACAAGCATCCAGGGGTCCCCGACAACTCGGTAGCCCCAACACCGGGCAGGTCGAGATCCTCCAACAAGTCCGCGGGAAGGTCACAGGGATCGAACTTCACCGGCGTCGATCTCGACAAGGCCGAATCCGGTTTTGCGGCAATAGCGTTCCCCTGAACATCCGTCGAGCAGCCGAGAACGGCCACCGAGAATGCGACGATGATACCGCCTAGAAGTGCGGTCGAGGCGCGCATCTACGCGTCACCTAGGAGCAGTCTGGTGGTGATTCTCAAATTGAAGCAGTAGGAGTCGAACTGCACTTCGGACATCGTGAATTGCACCGTCCGATTGTCGATCTCGGACAGCGAGATGCACTGGTCTCCCTTGAACACGAACAGCTGGACCATCTGACCGTAGGCCTCGAATTCAACCAAGTCGGTGACGCCAGGGGTAGTCGCGATCGACTCCCGATTCACCTCGCCGTTGATTCCCGCGGTGAACCGCAGGCCATCACCGGTCCACGTACATCCACCTCCTCCCGGGATATCCGATCTCGTCTCCGGGTCGACGCCCACGAATACTCTCAGCGAGATGTCGTCCAATTCGCACGGATCGAACGACGCTGCATTCGACGCGGACGGTGACGGGGCCGTAGCGCGCGGACGCGTGCTCGAAGTGGGTGCACTCGACTGACTCTCGCTCACCCCTAGGCCCTGCCACGAGTCCTCGACGACGGCCTTGCCCTCGACCGTCTGGGCGCACCCCGTCAGCGCCAGTACACACAGGGCTATCGTCAGTTTCTTTCCCACATGGACTTGGACGCGCCGGAGCCGCCATCGGTTCCCGCCGCCCTATTTCCGACCGCTTGAAAGGTTCATTCATGCTGCCAGACAGCATGGATGGACCATTCAAGCGATAAGGGGGCGGGCCAACCCACCCGGGCCAACCCACCCAGGCCTACTCACGCGAACCTACTCGGCCGGCGGAGCCTTCTTCGCCGCAGCCTTCTTGGCGGGAGCCTTTTTCGCCGGCGCCTTCTTGGCGGCGGTCTTCTTCGCCGCAGCCTTCTTCGCCGGCGCCTTCTTGGTCGCCGTCTTGCTAGCCGTCGCCTTCTTCGTGGCTGCCTTCTTGGTGGCCTTCTTCTTCACCGGCCCGCGTGCACGCCGGTCTGCCAACAGCTCCGACGCACGGTCGTCGGTGATGGTTGCGACGTCGTCGTCCTTGCGCAAGCTGGCGTTGGTTTCACCGTCGGTGACGTACGGACCGAAGCGACCGTCCTTGATCACCATCGGCTGCTCGCTGATCGGGTCGGTGCCCAGTTCGCGCAGCGGCGGCTTCGCCTCACCTTGTCGTCCACGTCGCTTCGGTTCGGAGTAGATCTTCAACGCCTCTTCGAGAGTGACGGTGAAGAGCTGCTCTTCGTCTGCCAGCGAGCGAGAGTCGGTGCCCTTCTTCAGGTATGGACCGTAGCGGCCGTTCTGCGCCGTGATCTCTTCCTTGGATTCGGGATCGATGCCGACGACACGTGGCAGCGACAGCAGCTTGAGGGCATCCTCGAGCGTGATGGTCGCGAGGTCCATCGACTTGAGCAGCGAACCGGTACGCGGCTTGGGGCCGGTGGCCTTCTTCGCGGCCTTCTTGGCAGGGGCCTTCTTCGCCGCAGCCTTCTTGACCGCCGTTTTGGTACCACCGCCGCCATCACCACTGTCGCCGGTGGGGATGGGGACGATGTCCGGCTCGGGCGGAGTCGGTTCCGGCTCCGGTTCGGGCAGGATCTCGGTGACGTACGGCCCGAATCGCCCTTCCTTGGCGACGATCTCGTTGCCGGTCAGCGGGTCGGCGCCGAGCTTGCGGCCCTCCTGCGGGGTGGCGAACAGCTTCTCGGCGAACTCGATGGTGAGCTCGTCCGGTGGGAGATCGTCGGGCAGATTGGCACGCTGTGAGATCGGATCCCCGTCGGGATCATCGTCGTTCTTGACCATCCGTTCGAGGTATGGACCGTAGCGACCGACACGGACGTGGATCTCGCGGCCCTGATCGTCGTCGAACAGCCTGATCGAGTTGATGACACGAGCGTCGATGTCCTCGAGGTTGGTGCCGACCATCTTCTTCAGGCCACCCGAGCGTGCCACGGACCCCTCGGCGCCGGTGTCCCCACCGAAGTAGAAGTTCTGCAGCCAGTTGCCTCGTCGCTCACGGCCTCCGGCGATGGCGTCGAGATCGTCTTCCATGCCTGCGGTGAAGTCGAAGTCCACGAGTCGACCGAAGTGAGCCTCGAGGAGAGCGATGACCGAGAACGCGACCCACGACGGCACGAGGGCACTGCCACGTTTGTAGACATATCCGCGATCGAGAATCGTCTTGATGATCGAGGCGTACGTCGACGGGCGGCCGATGCCGAGTTCTTCGAGCGTCTTGATCAGCGACGCTTCGGTGTAGCGCGCAGGTGGATTGGTCGTGTGGCCGTCGGGATCGAGCTTGGTGGCGACAACCGCGGCGCCGGCCTTCAATGCTGGAAGGCGCGACTCGGCGTCGTCGGACTGCCCGCCCGCTTCGTCGTCGACGCTTTCCACATACGCCTTGAGGAAGCCTGCGAAGGTAATCGTCCGGCCCGAGGCGGAGAAGGTGCACTCTTCGCCGGTACCGGCCGTGCCGGTGATGCGCAGCGTCAGCGTCGTTCCGCGGAGATCTGCCATCTGCGAGGCGACGGTCCGCTGCCAGATGAGCTCGTACAACCGGAACTCGTCGGTCTGCAATGCCGAATGCAGCTGCCCCGGGGTCTGGAAGACGTCACCGGAAGGCCTGATCGCCTCGTGCGCCTCCTGTGCGTTCTTCACCTTGCGCGTGTACTGCCGCGGTGACGGATGCACGTACTCGGGACCGTACAGCTCCGTTGCCTGCGCGCGGGCAGCAGCGATGGCCGACTCCGACAGCGTCGTCGAGT
This sequence comes from Rhodococcus sovatensis, assembly GCF_037327425.1. NCBI lineage: Bacteria > Bacillati > Actinomycetota > Actinomycetes > Mycobacteriales > Nocardiaceae > Rhodococcus > Rhodococcus sovatensis. Next base: position 4,176,601 of record NZ_CP147846.1, read on the forward strand.
CGGTACGCATGTAGGTGATGTAACCGTTCTCGTACAGACGCTGCGCGACGCGCATGGTCCGCTCCGAGGAAAACCGCAGCTTGCGTCCGGCTTCCTGCTGCAGCGTAGACGTCATGAACGGCGGGTACGGCTTGCGTGTGTACGGCTTGTCCTCGGCGGACGCAACAGTGAGGTCGACGCCTTCGAGCGCCTCGGCAAGGCGCCTGGCACGTGGCTCGTCGATGACGGTGACGCCGTCGGACTTCAATTTGCCGTCGGCCCCGAAGTCACGACCCGAGGCGACTCGGGAACCGTCGACGTTGACCAGACGCGCTCCGAAACTGCGCGGTGAGGCGTCGGCACCGGCGTCGAGGGTGGCGGAAATGTCCCAGTACTCGGCGCTGCGGAAGGCCATGCGGTCGCGTTCACGCTGAACGACGATCCTGGTGGCGACGGATTGGACGCGTCCCGCCGACAGCTTCGGCATGACCTTTTTCCACAGCACGGGACTGACCTCGTAGCCGTAGAGGCGGTCGAGGATGCGACGTGTTTCCTGTGCGTCGACGAGATCCTGGTCGAGCTCGCGGGTGTCCGCAGCAGCAGCGAGGATCGCTGGCTTGGTGATCTCGTGGAAGACCATCCGTCGGACGGGAATCTTGGGGTTCAGGGTCTCGAGGAGATGCCATGCGATGGCCTCGCCCTCGCGGTCAGGGTCAGTGGCGAGGAAGAGTTCGTCGGCGTCCTTGAGCAGACTCTTGAGCTCGGCGACCTTGCTCTTCTTCTCCGGTGAGACGACATAGAGCGCCTCGAAGTCGTGATCGACGTCCACGCCGAGCCGCGCCCAGGCCTCACCTTTGTACTTGGCCGGTACGTCCGCGGCGCCGCGAGGCAAGTCGCGGATGTGACCCACCGACGCCTCGACGACGTAGTTCTTGCCCAGGTACGGGGCGATCTTCTTGGCTTTGGTCGGGGACTCGACGATGACAAGGCGCCGCGGCTCGACAGATCCGCCGGTGGTGGTGTCCCCCGTGCCGTTATTGCGTGCTGCCACCTTGCTGCCGAACCTTCCCTCGTTGCGTTCCCGATAGCCGTCTACTGCTCTCGACAGGCCCTTCGCAGGTACTTCCTACCCGCCGAAACCGACATTTTTGCCGATCTGCCTGGTAACAGAGTGGCATACGCCGCCAAAATACTCGCAGATCAGCTGCTTACCTCCCTACTCGGCAGTCGGCCAACTGGTACGCGCGTCCGGATTCTGCGGAGCGGGGCCGACGTTCTCCACCAGCCGCAACATCCGTCTGCGACCTGTGATCCGCAGTCCCGGCATCGACCCCCTCGTACCGATCAACGTCGGGGCGATTCCCGCGCGCATCAGAGCTTGAGCGAGGGGCGCGTGGGTTTCCGGTGCATGCGGGTCCAGACCGAGAACATACCGTTCACCCTCTGCTTCCGGCCGCCCGGCTGCGAGTACCCACGCGCGCAACTCGCGCGGACCGGGCACCCACCCAGGCGGCATCGCCTTGACTGCGCCCTTGGTCCACTGGGATGCCAAAGCGGACAGTTCGGGCACGGAAGCGGTTCGTACGAGTGGTCGATTTTCTTCCGACCGACCGAGCTCGGAGACCAAACCGCACTCGGCGATCAGATCCGAGATCGCCTCGGCACGCCAGAGCTGTTCGACGACGACCGAGATACGAGCGCCGGACGCCGACAGAACTACCTGGCCGGTGGACGCCAGCAGCCCACTCAAGTCCGTCACCGACGGCGGCAACGACTCGGCAGAGAAAAAGGACAACTGGTTCACAAGGTGGACAGTAGGACATCTTGTGGCAAACGTCCCCCGTCCGAGTCCTGTGTCTGCGACGGATACCCGGAAACGACTCATCCCCCTCCGCAAACCGGGCAAGCCCGGATACAGAGGGGGATGAGGTTGTCGGTTCCTCACACACAAATGGGAGGAAACTTGATCAGACTGCGTGGATCAGACTGCGCGAACTCCGGTCGCCTGGGGCCCCTTGGTTCCCTGGCCAACCTCGAACTCGACGCGCTGGTTCTCCTCGAGGGTGCGGAAACCGCTGCCCTGAATCTCGGAGTAGTGAACGAAAACGTCAGCGGAGCCGTCTTCTGGTGCGATGAATCCAAAGCCCTTTTCGGCGTTGAACCACTTCACAGTTCCCTGTGCCATGCTTTTCCTTCTCTTTCTAACACCGGATGCGGTGGGCAGCACTTACAGTCCACCGGGCCGGTTCCGACCGTTGTACTTCCTGAATTCCCCCTCAGGCGGAACCCCACTCCGACTGAACCGCCGGAAAGCAAGACCCCTTCAGGAAACGCTCCAAAAGCACACCGCTCGCAACAATAGATCCTGCGAGCGTGAGAACGAACACAGAAGCTGCGACCAGTTCAAGTCAACCACGACTTGGGCGTTTCCAACAGTCGAAAAGTGAGTTTTCGGCACATTCGGTTGATCTTGAAACATCGCGACAACGACTGTTGCATCGTTCACCCGTCCCCGCCAGCGTCGATACCCGGCCGCTGTGCCCGCGCACCCGGTGGACCGATAGCATGAAAACTGCAGGTCGCGGCCCCCGCCAGAGCACGTGGCAACGTCAGCAGAATCATGGAGAGCAGCAGTGACCCAACCGGATCCGTCGAGCGAGGGTCACGTCACCAGCTACGGACGATCGCTTCTGGGCCGTGTACTCGCTGGCACCCCTTCCGGTGAACACCCACTCACCCACGTTGCAGAGCTGCCGGCGCGCATGGCCCAATTCACCGACTGGCCAACATGGTTGAAGCCGGAAGTACGAGCCGTACTTCAGTCTCGCGGAATTTCGGTGCCGTGGAGCCACCAGGCCCAAGCAGCCACTCTCGCCAACGACGGTCATCACGTTGTCCTGTCAACAGGAACGGCGTCGGGAAAGTCTCTGGCATACCAGATGCCGATCCTCTCCAGCTTGCTCGGTGACGCCCGCGCAACCGCTCTCTATCTCGCCCCGACCAAAGCGCTCGGCGCCGATCAACTCCGCAGTACGATCTCGATCACCGACGAGTTGCGCGGCGATGCACCGGAACTGGCCGAGGTGTTTCCGAGCGCCTACGACGGAGACACCCCGACCGAGATTCGTCAATGGGCGCGCGCGAATGCACGATGGATATTCACCAACCCCGACATGATTCACATCGGAATTCTGGGTGCGCACGAGAGATGGGCACGATTCCTGCGCAATCTGAGATTCGTCGTCGTCGACGAGTGCCACTACTACCGCGGTGTCTTCGGCTCCAATGTCGCGCTGATACTTCGGCGCCTGCGTCGCATCTGCGCTCGCTACGGTGCGAATCCGACGTTCGTCCTCGCAAGTGCGACGACGTCGAACCCGGGCCTCGCCGCGTCCCGACTCGTCGGAGCTCCGTGCGAGGAGGTCACCGACGACGGTTCGCCCCACGGGCCGCGAACCGTCGCGCTCTGGGAACCGCCGCTACTGAAGGAGATCACCGGCGAGAACGGTGCTCCGGTGCGACGCTCGGCGGGCGCGGAAGCCTCGCGCATCATGGCCGATCTGATGATCGAGGGCGCTCGCACACTGACATTCGTGCGTTCGAGGCGCGGCGCGGAGGTGACCGCCCTCGGCACGCAACGACTGCTCGCGGACGTCGATCGTGATCTGGCGACACGAGTTGCCGCCTACCGCGCCGGATATCTGGCCGAGGACCGAAGAACCTTGGAAAGAAACCTGTCCGACGGCACGCTCCTCGGCGTCGCGACGACCAACGCACTCGAACTCGGGGTCGACATCGCGGGTCTCGACGCCGTCGTCGTCGCAGGATTTCCCGGCACGGTTTCATCCTTCTGGCAGCAGGCCGGCCGTTCGGGTAGGCGCGGCGAAGGCTCGCTGGTGACGCTAGTCGCGAGGGACGATCCACTCGATACCTACCTCGTCCATCATCCGTCGGCGCTGCTCGACAAACCGATCGAGGCGACAGTTACCGACCCGAAAAATCCGTATCTGCTCGGTCCCCAATTACTCTGCGCTGCTGCGGAACTACCGATCACCAATGACGAGGCCGGGGAACTCGAAGCACAGGTCGTGCTCGAGAACTTGGCAGCCGACGGCCTCGTACGCAAGCGACCGCACGGCTGGTTCATCACGCCGGAGGGACAGAAGTATGCTCCGCACGCATCGGTGAACATTCGCGGCGGAACAGGCACGCAGGTCGCCATCGTCGACGGTGAATCCGGACGCATGCTCGGAACAGTCGACTCTGGAAAGGCACCGGCCACAGTCCATCCGGGCGCGGTCCACATTCATCAAGGCGAGAGCTTCGTCGTCGACGAACTGGACCTGGAATCCGGTCTTGCGCTCGTTCACGCCGAACACCCCGACTGGCACACATCCGCACGCGAGACCACCGACATTGCGATCACCGAAGTTCATTCCAGTCGAGTTCTCGGCGACGTCACGGTCGCTCTTGTGCAGGTGAACGTCACGCACCAGGTCGTCGGGTACCTTCGTCGTCTGCATTCGGGTGAAGTTCTCGATTCGATCGAGCTCGACATGCCGGAGCAGACATTGGACACACGCGCCGTCATGTACACGATCACGCCGGAGACGCTCCTCGACCGCGGAATCCCCACCGAGCGGTTTCCGGGGTCCCTGCATGCTGCCGAACATGCTGCGATCGGCCTGCTTCCGCTCGTCGCCACATGCGACCGCTGGGACATCGGCGGCGTCTCGACCGCCCTGCACCCAGACACAGGACTCCCGACGGTGTTCGTCTACGACGGTTACGACGGCGGTGCGGGCTTCGCGGACCGGGGCCACCGAGCGATCGTGGAGTGGTTGGAGGCCACGAGGGACGCGATCACCTCGTGCGAGTGTCCGACCGGGTGCCCCTCGTGTGTGCAGTCCCCCAAATGCGGGAACGGCAACGACCCTCTGGACAAGGGAGGGGCTGTGATCGTCCTGCAGATAGTGCTCGATGCGGCGTCGTCTCGATCTGCCGCTTCATGACCGAGTAGGTTCGGCCAGCGGGGGAGCTAGCACCACTTTTGCCGAGCTAGCACACCGGCTATGACGCGAGCCGGTGTCCAAGCTTTGCAGAAACGGTCCTAGCTCCAGAAAACCGGCTCCCGGCGACCAGCAACCACTACGGCCCCGCCCTCGCCGACGCCACTGCATCACGGACACCGAATCGACCGAGCGGCAGCGTGATCGACACCTCGACGACAACGTCCCAGTCCTCGACCGCACACGAGGTGATGGCAGCGCCCATCCGCTCGGCGATCGTATCGGCAGTGGCACACGCGTCAGGCACCCCTCGGTCCAACGCACCCGCCGCGGCCAGTGCGGCCAGATCCGCAGTGGACTGCGCCCGATGCCGTCCGCTCACCGCCGAACCGACCTGCAACACCGCGATCACAACGACGAGCAGCGCCGTCAACGCGCACGCTGCAAGGACACTCACACTTCCGTCGTCGTTCGCGCTCACTCCACGGCCTCGGGTTCGACCGCCGCCACCGCTTCCGCACTCACCGTCAGTCCCGGCAGCGCCGTGCCCACTTCCACTCTCGCCAGCACGAAACCGTCTCGCTCCGAGACACTGACAACAGCCCCTTCAGGCATCAAGAACTCCGATACCTCTCCCCCGCGAGCCACCAACCGGGCAGCCTCACGCGCAGCGTCGACACACCGAACATGTTGCGTCACTGCCAAGATCGCCCCGATACACGTGACAACGACGGTGACGATGGACGCCAAGGCGATCGCGGCCTCCACCGTCACCGAACCGTCGTCCGCTATACAGACGTGGCGAGCGCTCGATCGATGATGCCCGTCAACGCATCGACAATCGAACTCCCGGTCACGACGGTGTATAGAATCGCCCCGAACGCGGCGGCGGCGATGGTGCCGATCGCGTACTCGGCAGTCGACATCCCGTCGTCCTCCACTACTGCCAGCAGAAGTCGAGTCTTCACCCGAGAAATCGCAGTGCTCATTGTTTTTCCCCTCCTCGTTCTCCGAGACGGCGGCCCCGCCCCGGAAGCATCGTCGAACCGTCACAGCAGTCCCCCACCCAGGACGTTCCCCGCCAATCCCACTACCACCGGCACGATTCCGAGGCAGATGAATGCCGGCAGAAAGCACAGTCCCAGCGGCCCGCTGATGAGCACTCCTGCCCGTTCGGCCGCTGCAGCTGCCGAGTCCTCGGCCCGCGCCCTTTCGGCTTCGGCGAGTTCGGCTACCGCGTCGGCGAACGACGCTCCCGATCGGGCCGAACGGGCTGCCATACGCGCAAGTGACTCGATCTCAGGCGTCGCTGCTACAGGCGCCCACGCCGCGTCCGGGGTTGCACCGAGAGTCAGTAGGTCAGCTGTTGTGCGCAGGGCGATCGACGCCGTTCCAGTGGCGATGGCGGACACCGCACTCGCGGCCGCACCGGCAGGAAGCCCGCCGCGCAGGCATGCGGCCATCATGTCGAATGTGGTTGCGGTGGCGTGCGGATCGGCGTTCACCTGTATCTGATCTTCGGCTCGTGGCCCTGCCAGACGTGCACCGAACACCCGGTCGAGCGGACCGGTCCCGAGCGGGACGAGAACGAGCGCCGCTGCCACACACATCAGCGCGACCCCGATCATCGACACACTCTGTCGGTGATTGCATCCGTCCACAGCAGTCCTGCACAGACGAGTGCGGTTCCGATCACGAGGAGAACACCGCCGAGGCCGCCACCGAGCAGCACCCGTACGGGCGACGCCCCCATTGCCTGGCCCAGTCCGACGCCCACGACGGGCAGACACGCCAGGACTGTTCCCGTCGCCCGTGCGCCCGCCAGCGATGCCTGTGTTCGAGTGCGGAATCGCCTGCGCGCAAGCATGTCGCTTCGCGCTGCGGAGAGCAGACCCATGAGGCCGAGCCCATGGTCGTCGGCGATACGCCAGGCGGCAGCGACGATCATGAGCTCTCCGGACACCGGCGAATCGGCAACGCGCAAACCGTCGTGCGCTGTCCCGCCGAGACGTGCTCGGCCGCAGGCTCTTCCGAAAGCGGTCGCTACCGTTCCCGAGCACTCGGACGCGGCGACACCCGCAGCGACGGCCGGATGCGCCCCCGCGCCGAGCTCACCGACCACTGTCTCCAACCCGGCGACGAGCGAGTCCACTTCCGTGTCGTGTGCGCGGCGGTGGCGGACTGCACGGCGCCTGAAAGAAACCGTTGCCGCCACGATGCCCGCAGCCGACATCAGGTACACACCTGAAATCGACGCGAAAACAATTGCGATCGCGGCCGCACCCAGGAGAAGAACCGCTGTGTGAGAGCGCTTTCCCATACGAAGTGCAACCCTTTTCTTGCGCAGACTCGACAGCCGCACCTTCCGCCCCGGCAACGCCAGCAACGCAGTCGCCCACAGAAGCACCCCGAGCGCCGTCATATGTTCTCCGTACGACGGTCGAGCAGTTCATCGAGCCGCTTTCTCTCCGAGTGCGTGACGCCGCTCGACGTCCACGCAGGTGCGACTCGAACCCTGCCCGACTCGTCCGGAACGACGACCGCGATCTCACGGAGTCGCCGCTGGCCGTCGGTGCCCCGGTGTACGTGAAGCACGACTTGCACGGCTGCACCGAGCTGACTGTGCAGAGCCTCTCGGCTCATTCCGCCGAGTGCCGCAAGGGCTTCGAGGCGAGCAGGCACTTCGGCGGGCGAATTGGCATGGATGGTACCGGCACCGCCATCATGCCCGGTGTTGAGGGCGGTCAACAGGTCTACTACTTCCGCGCCGCGCACCTCACCGACGACCAACCGGTCAGGCCGCATTCGAAGAGCCTGACGGACGAGTTGTCGAACGGTCACCTCGCCCACCCCTTCGACGTTGGGAGCGCGCGCAACCATCCGTACGACGTGTGGATGCGACGGCGCCAACTCGGCAGCGTCCTCGACGCAAACGATTCGTTCGGTGGGGCGAACCTCTCCCAGAAGCGCCGCGAGGAGCGTCGTCTTCCCCGCCCCCGTCCCGCCGACGACGAGGAAGGCAAGTCGCGCGTCGATGATTCGACGAAGCAGGTCCAACGCCTCCGGTTCGATCGCTCCCCGACGGGCAAGTGCGTCGAGACCCTGCGTTGTCGGCCGGAGGACACGCAGTGACAGACAGGTGCCCCCTCGGGAGACCGGGGCGAGGACTGCGTGCAACCGGACACCGAACGTGCCGTCCCCGACGCCCGGCAGCTGCCCGTCGACCCAGGGTTGCGCGTCGTCGAGTCGACGACCGGCAGAGAGCGCTAGCCTCTGACACAGTCTGCGTACCGACGATTCGTCGGCGAACCGTATTCCGGTGCGTTCCAGACCGACACCCCGATCGACCCAGACTTCGTCGGGTGCGGTGACCAGAACGTCAGCGACCGAGGGATCGCTGAGCAACGGTTCGAGCGGGCCGGCACCGGTCAGTTCCGTCTGAAGCACCCGTAGTGCGCCGAGCAGGTCCGAATCGCTGAGCACTCCGCCTGCTTCGATGCGGATGGCGGCGGCAACCATGTTCGGCGTCGGATCGTCGATCGAACCCGCAAGCCGATCTCGGACCCGATCCAGGAGTTCTCCGGTGACAACCGCACTCATGCTGCCCACCGTCCGACCTGCGGTTTGCGAGCGAATGTGTCGAGGACGGCCGAGGCCGCCGACTTCAGTGGCGAACGCCGACCCAGCCGAAGGCCGCTCTTCTCCACTCGTCGTGCAAGGCCGGGTTCGGGCCGCATACTTGCCAGTAGCGGCAGTTGCAGTGCCTCGACGATGTCGTCCACCTTCAGTCCTCCCGGTGCGGGCCCCCTGACGACGAGACCCACGTTCGAGTTCCTGGACGTCAGATACCCGGCGATGTTCTCTCCAGCCGCCACGGAGCCGAGATCCGCGGGCACGACGAGCACAATGAGATCGGCAGCGTCGTGGAAGACGTCGGTTTCGGGACCAGGTGTCCGCGGAACGTCGCAGACCACCAGATCACCGGCTCTGCGGCCTGCGTCGACGACTGCAGCACTCGACACGACGCGCGAACCGCCCGCGAATGGCCCCGCCGCGGCCCGTCCAGCCGACAACACCGCCGCGTCGCCGTGCGATGGCAGCGCCCGATGCAGAGCATCACCTGAAATTCGGCCGGCTTCGACGATGAGTCCGGGCCACCTCAACCCAGGAGTGTCTTCCCATCCGAGTAGCAGATCGAGGCCCCCACCGTAGTAATCACCGTCGACGAGCAGCGTTCGGACCGATGCCGAGGCCGCCGACAATGCAAGGGCGGCGGCGAGGGTCGATGCTCCGGCACCACCCTTCGCCCCGACCACCGCGATGACACCTCCGCCCGTGGCAGCATCGTCGAGGTCGGTTCCGAGAAGGCGAATCAGGGCCTCTTCGTCACCCGGCAGTTCGAGGACGTGCGACGCGCCGACGGCAGTGGCCGAGCGCCAGTGATCGACGGTCGCGTCCTCGGAGGCCAGCACGACGACGCCGCTGCGGCGCGGCAGCCCGAGAGTCTCTATATGTCGGGCAGCACCGGCGTCGAGCAGGACGATTCGTGCATCCTCCCAGTCCAGACGCAACGTCGCGTCTACGCGATCGAGGTTACCGACTGGTAGGTTCTGCTCTTGCACAACACAATCCGCAGCTGCGGCCACCCTGAAGACCTCGGCCCGCAGCTGCGCGTCACCAGTCAGTAGTAGGCATGGTCGGTCGTTGCCCGGCTCGGTTCGGTCGATGTCCATGCACAAGAGCTTCGGCGTGCCCTCGCCTCGATGCGAGACGCATTTGCGAAATGTGGATGAACCGAAGGGATGTGGATGAATTACTGGACGGGCGTACCAGATTGCTTACCCAGAAAAGAGGACGACCCTCGCCAGGGGGGGAGGAGGCGAGGGTCGTCTGGTTCAGCCCCGGGGGGTCGGGCTGAACACGTCCGAACGAATCGGACTGCATCGATACTACACCCGCTGCACGCACCGTTTGCAAGTTCAACTTTCGGCAATTCACGCATTGTTCTGCATGCCACGGCCCCGGGGCGACATCTCGGGCCTCTATCCTGTAGACCGTGACCACCAGCGCCAGCATCGATGACGGAGAATCCGCCCGTCCGGCCGGAAGAATTGCAGCGTTCTTCGACTTGGACAAGACAATTATCGCCAAGTCGAGCACACTCGCTTTCAGCAAGCCGTTTTTTGATCAAGGCCTCATAAACCGTCGGGCCGTCCTGAAGAGCAGCTACGCACAGTTTCTTTTCCTGCTCTCCGGTGCCGATCACGATCAGATGGAGCGAATGCGCGCGCACATCGCAAACATGTGCGCGGGATGGGACGTCGAACAAGTCCGTTCGATCGTTGCAGAAACGTTGCACGACATAGTCGATCCACTCGTATTCGCCGAGGCTGCGGACCTCATCGCAGACCACAAGCTTCGAGGCCACGACGTAGTCGTCGTGTCGGCGTCCGGCGAGGAGATCGTCGGGCCCATTGCCGATGCCCTCGGTGCCGACATCAGTACGGCGACCCGGATGGAAGTCGAGAACGGTCGATACAACGGGAACGTCGAGTTCTACTGTTACGCCGAAGGAAAGGTCGAGGCGATGAACATCCTCGCCGAGGCCCGTAATTACGACCTCACGCAGTGCTTTGCGTACTCGGACTCCATCACCGATCTACCCATGTTAGGTGCGGTCGGCCACCCCACCGCGGTCAATCCCGACCGAGCGCTACGCAAGGAAGCAGCGTCGGCCGGGTGGCCGATTCTGACGTTCTCCAACCCGGTGTCGTTACGTTCACGAATTCAGGCACCGTCCGGTACGACCGTAGCCGCTAGTGCCGCAGTCGGTTTCAGCGCTCTGGTCGCAGGTGCGGTCACCTACGGACTACTCCGTAGAAAACACTGACCCCCACCCCCTTGATGTGAGCGGCGTCACGGGGTACAAAGGACGTACGGAAGAACGGAAGGCCAAGTTCGAACCGGAAGAGAAGGTTCGTTTCTCCCGACCAGGATTCCCAGCACGGACATCAGGCACCCACGCGGAGCGCGCCGCTGACAGGGCAGAAGCGCTGTGGGCCTGCGAGTTCCGGGAAGTGGCAGCAAGAACCCTGCACCGGTTGCAGGGATGACCTCCCACTCCACCGGACCTACGCCGAGGCCTCGCGATCGTAAGATCGCCACAGCCCACCTTTGCACGCTTGGTAACCGGATAGTCCGTGCTAACGGGCGGCGAAGTCGACTCAGGTCGGCGGCGCCGCCCTTTTACTTGTCACACTTTTACTTGTCAGCGCCTGCAGCTTCGGCAATCGAGGTGGCTTCCACTGCACCGGCCTCGATCGCGCCGCAGCAGTACATGATCCAGCTGCCGACCCCGGATGCGGTCCCGGATGCGAAGCCCTCCGCACCGCTGCGGTAGATCTGCGGACGGCGCATCCAGCTGACCTCGGGGACACCGAGGTTGTGCGGATCGAGTCCCGACGAGGTTGCCACCAACCGCGATGCGGCGCGCGCGACGACTCCGTCAGCACTGCCGAATGGCTTCAAGGTCAACAACTCACCGTGGACGATGGCCGCGATCACTGGAGCCGGGGCGGATGTTCCCCCGGTGACGAGCTGCGCCAGAAGGTCGAGACGTTCGCCGACGCCGTCGGCCTCGCGTGGGCGGCCGAGAAGCGTGTGATCCTCGACCAGGTCTGCCGCGGCAAGCAAATGTAGCCGGGCGAGCGCCTGCAGCGGAGCACGCTTCCACACCGGCAACATGTTCTGCAACGCGTCACCGTCCAGTGCGGCACCGACACGGAGGCATCCCGCCAGAATGGGATCGCCGTCCTCACCTTCGCGAGGGAAATCCATCGAACCGCCCTCGAGCACCGACGACGACCTCGCCGCACGAACGGCGGCTTCCGCGGCAGTGGCAGGCCATCCGCGGCGGTTTGCTTTGTGACGGTGAACGCCGCCGAGAGCGTCACGTGCGCGCTCAGCAGCGTCGAGGATGCCGGGCAATTCCAGAAGCGGTGCGAGGGGGTCCGTCACGGACGTCGACGCTACCCCCTCGCCCCGCTCAGGCACCCAGCGGAATGGATCCACCTGGGATGGCCGACAGCAACCGCTGCGTGTACTCCTCTTTCGGGTTGTCGAAGACCTCGTCGGTCTTCGCAGCCTCGACGATCTCACCGGAGCGCATGACGAGGACGTCGTCGGCGATCTGCCGTACGACGGCGAGGTCGTGCGTGATGAACAGGTACGTCAGTCCCAACTCGGCCTGCAGATCGTTCAGCAACGAGAGGATCTGAGCCTGCACGAGCACGTCGAGCGCGGACACGGCCTCGTCGCAGATGACGACCTCCGGCTGCAATGCAAGCGCGCGAGCAATCGCAACACGCTGGCGCTGGCCGCCCGACAACTCGTTTGGGAATCGCCGCATGACCGACGCCGGCAACGACACCTTGTCCAGCAGATCCCTGACGCGAGCTTCGCGTTCGGCTTTGGTCCCGACCCCATGGGTCCGCAGAGGCTCCTCGATGGTCCGATAGATCGAGTACATCGGATCGAGCGAACCGTACGGGTTCTGGAAGATCGGCTGCACCCGACGCCGAAACGCGAACGCTTCCTTGCGGTTCAGACCGACGACATCGCGGCCGTCGAACAGAACCGAGCCTGCCGTCGGCTCCAACAGACCCAGCACCATCTGAGCCACTGTCGATTTACCTGACCCCGATTCACCGACGATCGCCGTCGTCGTTCCGCGTTCGACTTCGAACGACACGTCCTTGACGGCGGTGAACACCGTCGACTTGAACGGGCTCGAGCCACGAAGTGTGAACTGCTTCGTAAGCTTGTCGACCACGAGGACGGTGTCTTTCGGTTCGAAACCGTCGGAAGTCTCCGCGGGGATTGCCTCCTCGGCCACTTCCTTGGCATGCGCGACGATATCCTTGCGCACAACCGAAGATTTCAACCGCTGCGAGGCCAGCGACGGCGCCGCGGATACCAGCTTCCTGGTGTAGGGATGCTGTGGGTCCTGCAGAATCTCCAGTGCCGGACCGGATTCGACGATCCTGCCCTTGCTCATGACCGCCAGATGCTCGGCGCGCTCGGCGGCGAGACCGAGATCGTGAGTGATGAGGAGAACGGCGGTGCCGAGTTCCTTCGTCAAACCCTCGAGATGATCGAGGATCTGACGCTGGACCGTCACGTCGAGAGCCGAGGTCGGCTCGTCGGCGATCAGCAGCTTCGGGCGTGCTGCAAGCCCGATCGCGATGAGTGCGCGCTGGCGCATACCGCCCGAGAACTCGTGCGGGTACTGGTTGACGCGCTTCTCCGAGTCCGTCAGACCCGCCTCGTCGAGGAGTTCGATCGCCCGTGCCTTTGCGGCCTTGCCCTTGGCGATGCCGTTGGCTGCCAACGCTTCCTCGATCTGATATCCGATCTTCCAGACCGGGTTCAGATTGGACATCGGATCCTGCGGGACCAGACCGATCTGGCTTCCACGGACGTCGACGAACTCCTTCTCCTTGGCGTTGGCCAGATCCTTGCCATCGAACCAGATCTCGCCCGCCGTCACAGTGCCGGTACCGGGAAGCAGATTGATGATGGCATGTGCCGTCGTCGACTTGCCGGAACCTGACTCGCCGACGATAGCGACGGTCTGGCCCGGATACACCGTCAGGCTCACACCTCGAACAGCAGGCACAGGTCCGGAGTTGGACTGGAACGACACCTCGAGATTCTTGATGTCGAGGAGCGGCAGCTCGTGCTCGTCGTGCTCGATGCTCATCGCTTTCTCGCTTTCGGGTCGAGAGCGTCACGTAGCGCGTCGCCCATCATGATGAATCCCAACACCGTGATCGCCAGTGCCGCAGCGGGATAGAACAGGATGGTCGATCCTTGGCGCAGCGTGACCTGAGCGGCACTGATGTCGCCGCCCCACGAGACCTCGGTCGGCGGGAGTCCGATACCGAGGAACGACAGCGTCGCCTCGACGACGATGAACGTTCCGAGCGAGATGGTCGTGACGACGATGATCGGTGCCATCGAGTTGGGAAGGACATGTCGAATCAGCGTGCGCACCTTGGACACTCCCAGTGCGCGCGACGCCATGACGTAGTCGTTGTTCTTCGCCGACAACACTGCACCACGCGAGATGCGGGCCATCTGTGGCCAGCCGAACAGTGCGAGCACGAGAATGACCGTCCAGATGGTGCGGTCGGTGAACAGCTGCATCAGCACGATCGCGGCCAGGATCAGCGGAACACCGAAGAAGATGTCCGTCAGCCTCGAGAGCAACGAGTCGGCCCATCCACCGTAGAACCCAGCGAATGCACCGAACAACACTCCGATGACGAGCACGAGAAACGTTGTTCCGACACCGGTCACCACGGACGCCCTGGCGCCGTAGATCGTACGGGCGTAGATGTCGCAGCCCTGACGGTCGAATCCGAAGATGTGACCGGGCTGCGGTCCCTGCATGCTGAAGTCGAGGTTGCAGTACCGAGGATCGGCGCTCGTGAACAAGCTCGGCACCGCCGCGACGACGATGACCGCGAGGATGATCAGAGCCGAGATGATGAAAATCGGACGCTTGCGGAGACTGTGCCAGGCGTCCTTCCAGATACTGGCTGGTGCTTCGTCGATGTTGACGGCGTCGGTCTGACTGACATCGATGACCTCGTCCTGTTCGACGAAGCGCGCTTGCCGAACCGTGCGTCCGGTAACGGGTGTGGTGGGCTCAGGCATAGCGGATCCTTGGGTCGAGCGCTGCGTAGAGGAGGTCGACGACGAGGTTGGCGACGAGATACACCACGATCAGAACGGTCACGAACGATACGACCGTCGGTGCCTCGCCTCGGATGACGGCCTGGTAGATCGTTCCACCGACGCCGTTGATGTTGAAGATGCCCTCGGTGATGATTGCGCCGGCCATCAGACCTGCGAGATCGGTGCCGAGGAACGTCACGACCGGGATCAACGAGTTGCGGAGTACGTGCGTGTTGACCACGCGCTGACGCGAGAGACCTTTCGCCGTCGCGGTTCTGACGAAGTCGGCGCTGAGATTCTCGGCCACGGACGTGCGGGTGAGGCGAACGATATACGCGAACGATGTCGACGCCAGAACGAAAGCCGGCAGCAGTAGGTTCACGAAGCTCGTATTACCGCCCACCGTCGGCGGCACGATGCCCCATTTGATTCCGATGAAGAACTGCGCGAGGAAGCCGATGACGAAGATCGGCACTGCGATCAGCACGAGACTGAACACGAGTACTGTGCTGTCGAACAGCTTGCCCTTGCGCAGGCCGGCGATGAGGCCGAAGCCGATGCCGAGGATCCCCTCGATCACGAGTGCCATGGCGGCGAGCTTGATCGTGATCGGAAAGGCTTGTGCAAGAACTTCACTGACCGGCCTGCCGGAGAACGACATTCCGAAGTCGAGAGTGAAGATGCCCTTCATGTACAGCAAGTACTGCACGATGAACGGTTGGTCGAGGTTGTAGCGGGCGCGCAGCTGATCTGCGACGGCCGGGCTGATGGCTTTGTCTCCGGCGAGCGCGGCGATCGGGTCGCCGGGAAGCAGAAAGACCATGGCGTAGATCAAGAATGTCGCCCCGATGAAAACGGGGATCATCTGAAGTATTCGGCGTCCGATGTACCAGAGCATCGGATCACCTCCTTTGGAGGAAGGTGGACATCATCGCCGCGTCGAACTCGAGCGCAGTGTGGCGTCGTACGAGACACGAAGGAAGAGGACACGAGCAGGGCGGTAGGTGTGAAGACCTACCGCCCTGCTCGGTCTCGTGAAGATGTGAAGAGAGGGATCAGTTCTTCTCGATCTCGTTGTAGATCGGGATACCGTCCCAACCGATCTTCACGTTGGTCACGTTCTCGGACCAGCCGCTCGCTGCGTTGCGGTACCAGGTGGGCACTGCAGGCAGGTCGTTCAGCAGGATTTCCTGCGCCTGGTTGATCAGTTCCTGTGCTGCTGCGGAGTCGGTCTCGCCGGCCGACTCGCGGAGCAGACGGTCGAACTCGGGGTTCGAGTAGTCCCCGTCGTTGGAGCTGCCGCCAGTCTGGTAGTTCTGCGCCAGGAAGCCGTAGAGCTGCGGGTAGTCACCCTGCCAACCCGAGCGGAATGCCGTCGGGATGGTGCGGTCGGTGGCTTCGGTGCGCAGCTGCGCGAACGTCGGGTAAGGAGCGCCCTGTGCCTCGATGCCGAGGGTGTTGCGGATGCTGTTTGCTACCGCGTCGACCCATTCCTGGTGTCCACCATCGGAGTTGTACGCGATGGCGAAGGTCCCGGTCCACGGCGCGATGGCGTCGGCCTGAGCCCACAGTTCCTTGGCCCTTTCCGGGTCGTACTCGACGTTGGCAACGTCGCTGAGGTCGCCGGTCCAGCCGTCGATGGCCGGGCTGGTGAAGTCCTTTGCCGGTGTACGAGTGTTGTTGAAGATCTGCTCGGTGATCTGGTCGCGGTTGATCGCGTTGGAGATCGCCTGGCGACGCAGAACGCCCTCTTCACCGCTGAAGTGCGCAAGGCGCCCCGGAATGGTGAAAGTCTCGATGGTCGCGGACGGCTGGTTGACGGTGCGGCCCGGCAGATCCGTCTCGAACGTCGTGACGGCCGACGACGGAACGTTGTCGAGGACGTCGACGTTGTTCGAGAGCAAGTCCGTGTACGCGGTGTCGAGGTTGCTGTACAGGATGAAGCTGACGCCACCGTTGGCCGGCTTACGGTTTCCGTCGTAGTCCGGGTTGGTGATCAAGTCGATGCGCACGTTGTGCTGCCACGCACCTTCGGACGCGAACTTGTACGGTCCGTTTCCGATCGGGTTCTCACCGAATGCTGCGATGTCGGCGTACGCGACCTCGGGCAGCGGATAGTACGCGGCGTAGCCGAGACGATCGGGGAATGCTGCCTCGGGCTGCTTGAGCTCGATGGTGAACGTCTTGTCGTCGACGACCTTCAGGCCGGACATTGTCTGAGCGGTCGGCGTCTCGGCAGCGACCTCGTCGTAGCCCTGGATGGGATCGAAGAACGAGCCCTGGAGCTGCGCGTTGGTCGAGAGTGCGCCGTAGTTCCAGGCGTCGACGAACGACTTTGCGGTGACGGGAGTGCCGTCGGTGAACGTCCAGCCGTCCTTCAACGTGACGGTGTAGTTCTGGCCGTCGGTGGTGTCGATGGACTCGGCGACCTCGTTCTCCACCCCGCCTTCCGGCGTGTACGAGACCAGACCGGCAAAGATCGAGTCGACGACTCGTCCACCGGTGTTCTCGCTGGTGTTCGTAGGAACAAGCGGATTCTGGGGCTCGCCGCTCCACGCGTTGATGATGGCCGAACCGTCGCCGGATCCTCCGCCGCTGGACGAGTCGCTCGATGAGCACGCTGTGACCAGCGCCGCTCCTACGACAACCGCTACCGCAGCTGCCGCAATGCGTGTTCTACGCAAAACAAATCCTCTCCTAGTGTGACCACGGGTTTGCCGTGGTCGACCCGCGGGCGTCACGCCCACGGGGTTCATGTGGGGCGACCGCCGGCCACTACCCGAGGTTGTCGGGAGGTGGCAACGATCTCAATAACGAGGACTTTAGACACATCCGCAAAGGAACATGCGCACTCCCCCGGAATTGAGCTGACTGCCGAGTAAGCACGAAACATGCTCGAAACTTTTCGGCAAGTCATTTCCCGGAGTGTGAGACCCACCTCGGTCATACCTGTCAGCGGCGACCTACCGTGGTACCGCCCACCGCGCCAAACCAACCGATCACCGCAGATCAGCGGGTTGCACAGCGCTGCAACGGTGCGACCGCGCTCACATGTGACTACCCTCACTAGGGCCGCAACAGCACGGTATTTGACGGACGAAAGCGAGCTATTCGAGATGACGACCAGTACCTCTGGAGCCCCCGAGATCACGGAAGACGCGTACCCGCCCTCGGCCGAATTCGCGGCGCAAGCGAACGCGCAGGCGGATCTCTACGACGAAGCCGAGAAGGACTTTCTCGCGTTCTGGGCCGAACAGGCCCGCCGGCTCCACTGGCACACCCCGTTCACCGAGGTACTCGACTGGTCCGACGCCCCCGTCGCGAAATGGTTCGGCGACGGTGAACTCAACGTCGCCTACAACTGCGTCGACCGCCACGTCCTCGACGGCTACGGCGACCAGGTCGCCATCCACTGGGAAGGCGAACCCGGCGACAGCCGCGACGTCACCTACGCCGACCTACTCGCCGAAGTTTCCCAGGCGGCGAACACCCTCACCGATCTCGGGCTCGTCGCCGGCGACCGCGTCGCCATCTACATGCCGATGATCCCCGAGGCCATCGTCTCCATCCTCGCGTGCGCCCGCCTCGGCCTGACCCACTCGGTTGTCTTCGCCGGATTCTCCGCAACCGCACTGCGCTCGCGCATCGACGACGCCGAAGCCAAACTCGTCATCACCACCGACGGACAATGGCGACGCGGCAAGCCCGCTCCCATCAAGGCCACCGTCGACGAAGCAGTCGACGGAGCCGCATCCATCCAGAACGTCCTGGTGGTCAAGCGCACCGACTCCGAGGTCTCCTGGACCGAAGGACGCGACCTGTGGTGGCACGAGACCGTCGCGCAGGCGTCGAAAAACCATGAGGCCCAGCCGTTCCCGGCCGAACATCCACTGTTCATCCTCTACACCTCCGGCACCACGGGCAAGCCCAAGGGCATCATCCATACCTCCGGTGGCTACCTGACCCAGACCTCGTACACCCACCACAACGTCTTCGACCACAAGGCAGGCAAGGACGTCTACTGGTGCACCGCCGACATCGGCTGGGTCACCGGACACTCCTACATCGTCTACGGCCCCCTTTCCAACCGGGCGACGCAGGTCGTATACGAAGGCACCCCCAATTCGCCTGACGAGCACCGGCATTGGAACGTCATCGAAAAGTACAAGGTCTCGATCTACTACACCTCCCCCACTCTGGTGCGCACGTTCATGAAGTGGGGCAAAGAGATTCCCGAGGCGCACGACCTCAGCTCGATCCGCCTGCTTGGATCCGTCGGCGAGCCGATCAACCCCGAGGCGTGGCGCTGGTTCCGTGACGTCGTCGGCGGCGGCAGCGCACCGATCGTCGACACCTGGTGGCAGACCGAGACCGGCGCGATCATGATCTCCCCGCTCCCCGGCGTCACCGCCACCAAGCCCGGCTCTGCGATGACTCCGCTTCCCGGAATCTCGGCGAAGATCGTCGACGACGACGCCAAGCCACTCGGCAACGGCGGCAACGGATATCTCGTCCTCGACAAGCCGTGGCCGTCGATGCTCCGCGGCATCTGGGGCGACATGGACCGCTACAAGGACACCTACTGGTCGCGGTACGCCGAAGAGGGCTGGTACTTCGCCGGTGACGGCGCCAAGTACGACGACGACGGCGCACTGTGGGTTCTCGGACGCGTCGACGACGTCATGAACGTCTCCGGCCACCGCATCTCCACCTCCGAGGTCGAGTCGGCGCTCGTCAGCCACCACGGTGTCGCCGAAGCAGCAGTCGTCGGCGCTGCGGACGAGACCACCGGACAGGGCATCGTCGCATTCGTCATCCTGCGCGCAGGCGTCGAGAACACCGGCGACGACCTCATCAAGGAGCTCAAAGCTCAAGTATCCAAGGAGATCTCACCGATCGCTCGCCCCCGCGAAATCTCCATCGTCCCCGAACTCCCGAAGACCCGCTCCGGAAAGATCATGCGACGCCTGCTCCGTGACGTCGCCGAAGGCCGCGAACTGGGCGACGTCTCCACCCTTGTCGACCCGAAGGTCTTCGAGTCGATAAAGAAGGGTCGCTGACGCTCCAGGCAATAGGGGCGCTCCGCGCCCAGTGGCGCGGTTAAGTGCACTCCAACACACTTAACCGTGCCACTGGGGCCGGAGGCCCTCAGACGTCCTCGAGCTGCTGATCCCGCGTTTCCTTCATGACGAGCAACGCGATCAGCGTCAGGGCGGCGACGATGGCGAGATACACGCCCACCCACCCGACGCCGTAGGAGCTGACGAGCCACGTCGCGATGAACGGTGCAACCGCTGCACCGAGGATCGACGACGTGTTGTACGAGATTCCGGAGCCGGTGTAGCGCACATTCGTCGGGAACAGTTCCGGCAGAACCGCACTCATCGGACCGAACGTCAGACCCATCAGCCCGAGCCCGACGCACATGAAGACCAGCATGCGTCCCGCGCTCGCGTTCTCGGGAGCCGCGAACCAGTGGAACGAGAGTCCGAACAGCACGATCGCGCTCGTGATGACGATCAGCGTCGGACGTCGCCCGTATTTGTCGGCAAGCAGACCGGCAACCGGAATGAGCACGGCGAAGAAGAGCACCGCGATCAGCTGCAGCTCCAGGAAGTCCGTGTAGGCGATGGTGATCTTCGGGCCGCCCACGTCGGCGACCTTGCCCGTTCCGTAGCTGACCACCCATGTCGTCATGATGTAGAAGAGCGTGTACGTCGCGAGCATGACGAACGTGCCGATGATCAGCTGACGCCAGCTGGTCTTGAAGACCTCGGCGAGCGGCGTCTTGACCTTCTGGCCGCGCTCGACGGCGAGCTTGAACACCGGCGTCTCCTCCAGCTTGAGACGCACATACAGGCCGATGAGAACCATGACGGCACTGAGCAGGAACGGAACACGCCAACCCCACGTGAGGAACGCATGGTCGGTACCGGATGTTGCCGCGTCGTAGCCGGTGATCACGACGATGAGAAGAAAGATCCCGTTGGCGAAGAAGAAGCCGATCGGAGCACCCAGCTGCGGATACATCGCGGCCCAGGCGCGCTTGCCCGGCTTGGCGGTCTCGGTGGCCAACAATGCGGCGCCGCTCCACTCGCCGCCCAGGCCGACACCCTGGGTGAAGCGCATGACCGCCAACAGCGCCGGCGCCAGCAGGCCGACCGAGTCGTAGGTCGGCAGCAGACCGATCAGGAACGTCGCGACGCCCATCGTCAGCAGGGAGCCGACGAGAGTTGCCTTGCGTCCGATCCGGTCGCCGAAGTGGCCGAACAGGATCGAACCGATGGGCCGTGCGACGAACGCAAGCCCAAACGTCGCGAACGACGCCAGCAGCGCAGTCGTGTCGTTGCCCGCAGGGAAGAACAGCTTGGGGAAAACGAGAACGGCTGCCGTCGCGTAGATGTAGAAGTCGAAGAACTCGATCGATGTGCCGACCATGGAAGCAACGACGATACGAGATCGTGGCACCTCCGGGGCCGCTGCAGTCGAGCCGTCTCCGGGGACGGCCGAGGTAGTACTCACGGTGGTGCTCCTGGCGATTGCACTTGGGGAAAAGGGGTATGTACGCGCAGGGAAAGTTACCTGAGGACAGCTAAGAAGTTCCGAGGGATGGGCCGTTCGCGTGCCGTGTCCCCACGCCGGAAGTCACCGATCGGACGGCCATCGAGCATGGCGCCGTCGATCGGCACTAGTGTTACTGCGAAGATCGGACGAAGTGCAATGGAGAACCAGCAAGTGGAGGGGTCGAGAAGTTGAGCGAGACCAATCGCGGCAATGGTAGGAGCGGTACCGGCTACTCGGACGGAGTACCGAACACCATCTCGTCGATCCCGCTGTCGGATGTCGACTACCGCGCGCCGGGAACCGGGAGCATAGGCAATCTCGTCAAGGACGCGACGACGCAGGTCTCCACGCTGGTTCGTGCCGAGGTCGAGCTGGCGAAGGCCGAAGTCACCGGTGAAATCAAGAAGGGTTTGCAGGGCAGTCTTTTCTTCGTGCTCGCGCTTGCCGTGCTCATCTTCAGCGCCTTCTTCTTCTTCTTCTTCGCGGCCGAGACGCTCGATATCTGGCTGCCCCGCTGGGCGTCGTTCCTCATCGTCTTCGTGTTCATGCTGCTCATGGCCGGGCTGCTCGCCCTGCTCGGCTATCTGCGCGTGAAGAAGCTGCGGAAGCCGGAGAAGACCATCGACTCGCTCAAGCAGGCATCGACGGTGTTTCCGAACCAGCACGATTCCACCCCGGGCCTCCCCGGCTACAAGAAGTAACCGCGCCACCCGCGGACCGAAGAGATGAGCCAGCCAGACCCGTCCACCGTGCGTTTCGCTGGTCCGTGGACACATCGGGACATTCACGCGAACGGAATTCGGTTCCACGTCGTCGAGGCGGACAACGCTCCCAGCGACGGTCCGCTCGTCGTACTCCTGCACGGCTTCGCCGACTTCTGGTGGTCGTGGCGGCATCAACTGACTGCACTGACAGCTGCGGGATATCGGGCAGTCGCCGTCGATCTACGCGGTTACGGCGACTCCGACAAACCCCCACGCGGTTACGACGGGTGGACTCTGGCCGGCGACGTCGTCGGCCTGATTCGCGCGCTCGGGTACGCCCAGGCCACGTTGGTGGGGCACGCCGACGGTGGTCTGGTGTGCTGGGCAACGGCGGCGCTACACCCGCGCATGGTCGGGTCCATAGCGCTGGTCGGCTCGCCGCATCCGATTGCACTGCGGCAGGCGGTTCTTCGAAACAAGGCCCAGCGGCAGGCTCTTCTTCCGTACTTTCTGCGGTACCAGGTCCCACTCTTTCCCGAGCGGGCTCTCACCAAGAACGGTGGATCCGCCGCCGAGCAGATCCTGCGGATGCGTTCAGGTCCGGCGTGGCAGGGGACCGAAGATTTTGCCGACGCGGCCAAGCAGATGCGGTCGGCGATTCGCATCAAGGGTGCCGCGCACAGCGCGCTGGAATACCAGCGCTGGGCGTTCCGGAGTCAGTTCCGCTCGGACGGTCGACGGTTCATGCAGGCGATGGACGTTCGTCTGACGATCCCCGTCGTGCAGATTCGCGGAGAACTGGACCCGTACGTCCTGCCCCGCACCGTCGACGGCGATGTCCGCTGGGCGCCCGAGCGACGCCTGCACACTGTGCTCGGCGCAGGACACTACGCACATCAGGAAGCCCCCGACGAGGTCACCGAACAGCTGAAAGCGCTGGCGGACACGACCGACTAGACGATGCAGGCACCGGTCCCGACGGCGACGGCGGTGCCCGTGCTCTGCTGCAACTCGTCGGCGACCTCGCTGGCGGTGAGGACGAAGCCGGTGTCCGGATCGTCGACGGCTGCACCGAACACGAGTCCGAGTACTTGGCCATCCTTGGCGACCAGTGGGCCACCCGAATTACCTTGCCGCACAGTGCCCCGGACTGTGTACACCTCACGCTCGACGGTGCCGGTGCGGTAGATGTCCGGCCCGCTGAGGTTGAGGGTCTCACGAACCCTCGCCGGGCTTGCGGTGTACGGTCCGCCGCCTGGGTAGCCCAGAACGATCGCGCTCTCGCCGGAGACTGCTGGAGACCCGGCGAAGTTCAGAACTGGTGCCTGCAGACCCGGAACACGCAGTATCGCAACGTCTTCCTCGGGATCGAAGAGGACGACATCTGCGTCGAGCACGGTTCCCAGCGAATCGACCGTGACACCGTCGGTGCCTGCGACGACGTGAGCGTTGGTCATCACCATCTCGGGGGCGACCACGAAGCCGGATCCTTCGAGCGCCTTCTGGCAGCTCGGTGCGACGCCGCTGATCTTGAGGACGCTCTGGTGCAGCTGTTCGACGACCGGGCTGGCCTGCAGCGCTGGGTCTGGCACCTCGACGGTGGCCACCGGGGTCCGGCCGAAGGGCCCGATGACATCCGGAAGACCCGACGTGTCCAGGAGTGCAGAGAATTCCTTCGGCACCTCGCGAAGCCACTGCGGGGCAACCTCGTCGACTTTGCCCAGCACCTGCGACCCACGGACCGCGCTGGCGACCTCTGGCTGCGAGGACGAGGTCAGCGGGATGGCGAGCAACCAAGCCGCCGCGAGTACTGCGGCGGCCTGCAGGGCGGCGCCGATGACACTGTCGACCGATCGTGCTCCGCGCGAGTGCATTCCGCTGCGCAGCG
Organism: Rhodococcus sovatensis; assembly: GCF_037327425.1. Taxonomy (NCBI): domain Bacteria; kingdom Bacillati; phylum Actinomycetota; class Actinomycetes; order Mycobacteriales; family Nocardiaceae; genus Rhodococcus; species Rhodococcus sovatensis. The sequence goes on from NZ_CP147846.1 coordinate 4,200,486, forward strand.
CTCGGCCGAGAACCATGCCGGACACTTCACCGACAATGACCAGCACCACGATAAGAGCGATTCCGACGAACACCCGCAGGCGTGCTCCGTCGACATGTTCGAGGACGTGTGGGGCGATGAGAATTCCGGCCACCGCGCCGAGCACCACACCGAGAAACGCCATCGCCGACGCCACCGCGCCCTGCCGCCATCCCGAGGTCGCCGCCAGAAGAGCGACGCCGACGACGACGATGTCGACCCAAGTCGAGCCGCTCACCGATCCATCCTCACAGGAGTGGAGCCTGCGGAATGACCGTCGGTGCGCGCAGGAGTGGAGCCTGCGGAATGACCGTCGGTGCGCGCAGGAGTGGAGCCTGCGGAATGACCGTCGGTACTCGCGCCCACAGCAGCCAAGCTCGCCTCCAGATCGCGGATGTCGCTCGTGTCCCATTCGGTTTCCCAGCCGGAAACCGCGAGCAGGCCTGCCAGAATACCGCCGGTGAAGCCCCACACCAGCATTCCGTCGACGGCGAAGGCAGGGCCCTGGTAGCCCGCGGGGTGTCTGACCTGGAAGCGGTTGTCCGGATCGAGCAAGGAGCGAAGAGGAACGCGCACCACACGCGCAGCCTCGGCGGTGTCGACCACACCGACGACACTGGGTGCGCGCCAATAGGCGAGCACCGGTACGACGTCGAACTTCGACGGTGGAACGTAGATCCCGGGGAGCGTCGCGAGCGGCTGTACGCCAGCCGGATCCAAGCCGGTCTCCTCCTCGGCTTCGCGAAGCGCAGTGGCGATGGGCGACTCGTCGCCAGGGTCTGTTGCCCCGCCCGGAAACGCGACCTGCCCGCTGTGTTGACGCAACGTCGCGGCCCGCTGCGTGAGCAGGACGTCCGCGGCGGCCGGCAGGCCGCCACGACTGGTCGGATCGGATTCCTCGGGTCCACCGAACAGAACGAGCACCGACGCCTGTCGGGTGATCACCCCGTCGGGCGAGGTTCGTTCCAGTACCGGGTTGGTGCCCGCCGACTCGGTCAGGCCCCTACCGCCGGCAGCATCGACGACACGGCTCAGCCACGGAGGAGGCACAGGCGCGGAAGTCATCGGGCAATGCCGAGTGTCGAACGGACTGCGTCGTCGATCTCGTCGACACTGCTGAAGGGTTGTGGCAGCACCCTGGCGACATTGCCATCCGCGTCGATCAGAATCGAGACCGGGAGGACACTCGGCGCGCCGACGGCGGCTGCTATACGTCCTGCCCCGTCCTGGACACCGGGCAATGTGACGCCGTAGTCGGCCAGTTTGGTCAACCCGTTCGCTTCGTTGCGGTCCTGGTGCACTGTCAGGACGCCGATTCGGCCTTCCATCGCAGTGGCGTAGTCCTGCAAGTGCGGAAGTTCTTGTGCACACGGTCCGCACCAGTACGCCCACAGATTGATCAGCGTGGGTGTGCCCGCGAGCGCCTGCCCCACGTCGACCCGGCTGCCGTCACCGATGCACTCGAGAACGAGGCCACTCAGGGGACCGGAAGATTCAGGAGCCGGCTCAGGCGTCGGACATCCGTCGAGCCCGGCGCGCGCGCGGAGTGGGGCCAACGCTTCGTCTGTGTCGGCCGACCGACGCTCCTCGGCGATCGGTGCACCCTGGCCGGGCCGGTCGGCCGACGGACTTGGATCCTCCCCGCGCGGCCAGATCGCAAATACCAAGGCGACGACGACGAGAAGAGCCGCCAACGACCACCGAGCTGCCGATCCGGTCACGAGTCGATTCCGGCAATGGACAGCAAGTGCTCGGTTTCAGGACCCTTCACCAACGCTGCTGCCGCGGCCTTGTCGGTCGGACCGAGGCCGTACGACGGGCAGTCCTTGGCGAGGATGCAGACACCGCAGGCCGGTTTGCGCGCGTGACAGACACGCCTGCCGTGAAAGATCACCCGATGGGACAGCAAGGTCCACTCCTTGCGCTCGATGAGTGCACCTACTGCGTGTTCGACCTTGACCGGGTCTTCCTCCTCGGTCCACTGCCAGCGCCGTACCAACCGGCCGAAGTGCGTGTCGACGGTGATGCCGGGCACGTCGAACGCGTTGCCGAGGACGACGTTGGCGGTTTTGCGACCGATTCCGGGCAGCGTGACGAGATCCTTCAGATTCGCGGGCACCTCCCCGTCGAACCTCTCGAGAAGTGCAGAGCCGAGTCCGATGAGCGAGTTCGCCTTGTTCCGGTAGAAGCCCGTCGTTCGGATGTATTCCTCGAGCTCCGTCCGGTCGGCTTCGGCGTAGTCCCGCGCAGTGCGATATCTCACGAACAGACCGGGCGTGACGATATTGACGCGCTTGTCGGTGCATTGCGCTGACAGGATGGTCGCGACGGCGAGCTCCAGCGGATTCGTGAAGTCGAGTTCGCAGTAGACGTGCGGAAACGCCACGGCCAGCTCCCGATTCATGCGTCGCGCTCGCCGCGTGAGCCCTAATTTCGTCTCTTCGCGTTTGCGCACGTCGAGCGCGGGAGAGGCTGTCGATTTCACTCCACAACTGTACGGACAAGAATCAGCAACGAATCAGTCCTGTGTTCTTATCGAGACCTTTCCGGTGTTTACTGCTCGGTATGCAAGGACTCGCCGTAGTGCTCTTTCCTGTGCTCCTGATGCTGTTCGCGCTTGCCATGGAGCGCGTGGAGTTCCGTCTGAGCAAGCTGGGCGTCCGCGAACAAGAGGTGCAGGAGTTTCTGGATCAAGCCAGTACGTCCGAGGTCGCGACGCTAGCCAACGAGGGCATGCCGCACGCACTGGCCCGTTTCAACAGTCGGAGGCGTCGCACTCCTCTCGCCGAGGAGATGGCCGACCAACGCGCGAGCTGACACCACCGCGGACCGAAATGTCCCATTCAACGTGAATATCCGGTGAACAGCGACTTACGTACGATTCCTTCACGGCGTTGCGGTGGCGTCGATCACTCGGTTTGGATCTCGGCGAAGTAGACTTCACCGAGATAATTGTCATGTTTGATTACTTACGTGAGTCGGTGGGCCGCGAGGCCCCACGAGGCACGGAAGCGAGAAACGCCTTTCGTCGACGCGGGTGACCGTATCGGCGACATCCCAAAAGGAGCGCAAGTGGACGACGTCCTGGCACGGGCCGGCATCTTCCAAGGAGTCGAACCCTCTGCGGTAGCAGCGCTGACCAAGCAGCTGCAACCGGTCGATTTCCCTCGGGGACACGTGGTCTTCAATGAGGGCGAGCCAGGTGATCGGCTCTACATCATCGTCTCCGGAAAGATCAAGCTCGGCCGTCGCTCCCCGGACGGACGTGAGAACCTGCTGACCATCATGGGTCCGTCGGACATGTTCGGTGAGCTTTCCATCTTCGACCCCGGCCCGCGTACGTCCACGGCCACGACGGTCACCGAGGTCCGCGCGGTCAGCATGGACCGCGACGCGCTCAAGGCCTGGATCGATCAGCGGCCGGAGATCGCCGAGCAGTTGCTTCGTGTGTTGGCCCGCCGTTTGCGCCGCACCAACAACAACCTCGCGGACCTCATCTTCACCGACGTTCCCGGGCGTGTCGCGAAGGCTCTGCTGCAGCTCGCTCAGCGCTTCGGCACTCAGGAAGCAGGATCACTCCGCGTCACCCACGACCTGACTCAGGAAGAGATCGCCCAGCTCGTCGGCGCCTCCCGTGAGACGGTCAACAAGGCGCTTGCCGACTTCGCGCACCGCGGATGGCTGCGGCTCGAAGGCAAGAGTGTGCTGATCTCCGACTCCGAGCGCTTGGCTCGACGGGCTCGTTAGTTCTCTCGAAGGTAGGCCAGCTGCGCCTTGACGGACATACGCGCAGCTGGCCACAACTTCTTGTCCACGTCCGAGTAGACATGCTTGACAACATGCCTCGGCTTGGCATCGTGCCCGATCTCGTCGAGCGCTGCTTTCACCTGCGCCAACCGCTCGTGCCGATGCTGACGGTAGAACCTGGCCACCTCGGCGGTGTCGGCGACTTCGGCTCCGTGCCCGGGTAGCGCGATCTTGCCGGCGCCGACGGCTTCGAGGCGGTCCAACGTCGTCAGGTAATCGGCCAATGTGCCGTCCGTGGGATCGAGCACGGTCGTGCCGCGCCCGAGGATCGTGTCGCCCGTCAGTATCGCGTCGTCGAGCACGAAACTCAGCGAATCCGCCGTATGCCCGGGCGTCGCCAGCACGGTGACCTTCAGTCCCGCGGCCTCGATCACCTCGCCGTCGGTGAGAGTCGTACTGCCGTACACGTACTCGTCCGACATTGCCCGAATCGGTGCACCCGTCTTCTTGTGGAACCTCTTCAGCCCCGCTGTGTGGTCGCGGTGGCGGTGCGTCACCAACGCCAGAACGACGTTGCCGATCTCAGCCACCGCATCGAGATGCTCGGAATCCTTGGGGCCCGGGTCGACGACCACAAGATCGTCGCTGCCCGGTGCTCGCAGAATCCACGTGTTCGTACCGTCGAGCGTCATCTTGCCCGGGTTGTTCGCGAGCAGAACCGCCGCCGTCGGCGTGACCTGTCGAAGCTGACCGTAAGCCGGATGCGCGAGAGTCATAGTCGTACCTTAGGAGCATGAGAATCGGTCTGGTAGGCGCGGGTCCATGGGCACGTGCCACACATGCGCCGTCGTTGGCAGCTCATCCCGGCGTCGAGTTCGCGGGAGTGTGGGCTCGGCGACCCGACGCGGCCGCCGACATGGGCGCCGCGGTCTTCGAAAACTACGACGAGCTTCTGGCGAATGTGGACGCAGTGGCGTTCGCCGTACCACCCGAAGTGCAATCGGGAATGGCTGTTGCTGCGGCACGCGCAGGAAAGCATGTGCTCCTGGACAAGCCGATCGCCGGGACACTCGACGACGCCACCGAACTGGCCGAGGCGATCGGTCATGCCGGTGTCGGATCGATCGTTGCGTTGACTCGCCGGTTCGCACCGGAAACACGGGCGTTCCTGGGCGAAGCCGCCGCGAAGCAGTGGAGCGCGGGGGCGGGCACGTGGCTGTCGGGTGCCGTACTCGGTGGGGAGTACTCGAACTCGGCTTGGCGTCACCGCGAGGGCGCTCTGTTCGATGTCGGTCCACACGTATTCGATCTGCTCGACATCACGCTCGGAGAGATCGTCGACGTCGTTCTGTGTCGTCGTGACGACGCCTCGGACACGTGGACGGTGGTGCTCGAGCACAACAGTGGCACGCTGAGCACCTCGCAGCTGTCGTTGGCGACGCCGGTCCGGCCTTCGGTGTTTCGGGTCGAACTCAGCGGCATCGACGGGGTGGCGTCGCTGGCGGACAGGTCCACGAGTGCGACCGAGTGCTTTCGAGTCCTACTCGACGAGTTTGTCGAATCCGTGGCGGCCGGCACCGAGCATCCGTGCTCGGTAAATCGGGGCCTACACCTGCAGAAGGTGCTCGAGGGCGCTCGGGCGGCCCGGTAGCGCTCTGCTGTTCGAGGGCGCTCCGCGCCCAGTGGCGCGGTTAAGTGCGTGGGGGTGCACTCAACCGTGCCACTGGGGGCGGAGCCGCCTTCTTCTGCTCTAGACCTCGACGATCAGCTCGACCTCGACTGGCGCGCCGAGCGGCAGCTCGGACACCCCGACGGCCGAGCGTGCGTGCACGCCCGCGTCACCGAAGATCTCGCCCAGGACATTCGAAGCTCCGTTGATCACGACGGGCTGACCGGTGAAACCGGGCGCCGACGCCACGAACCCGACGACCTTGACCACGCGTTTGATCGCGTCCACTCCGACGAGTGAATTGATGGCAGCCAAAGCGTTCAACGCACACACTCTCGCGGCCTCGTTCGCGTGTTCCGGCGTTACCTCGGCGCCGACTTTGCCGGTCGCCGTCAGCTCACCGGACACGAGCGGCAGCTGGCCAGCGGTGTAGACCAGGTTTCCCGTCTGCACCGCGGGAACGTACGCCGCAAGCGGTGGAACGACGGGAGGCAGCTCGATGCCGAGCTCGGCGAGGCGCTCACTCCATGCAGCCACTCCGCTCAGCCCTTCGGACGCTTGAAGTAGGCCACGAGTGTGTCGCCGCCGTTGGGGCCGGACATGATTGTGACGAGTTCCCAGCCCTCGGCGCCGTAGTTGTCGAGGATCTGCTTGGTTGCATGGATCAGGACAGGCGCGGTGAAGTACTCCCAGGTGATCTTTTCGCTCATGGGCGTGAGCCTAGTCGGACACGACGCGAGCGTGCGCGATCGATGGTTCCTCGGAGGTCGTGCACGATTCGTCTATATGGTCGTGTTGTGGGCACATCGAGTTTTGAGGGCTGGCCGAGCAAGGCGGACAGGGCGCGACTGCACTTCGTCTCCGGTAAGGGTGGGACCGGCAAGTCGACGGTCGCTGCCGCACTGGCACTCGCTCTCGCCTCGGACGGCAGACGAGTGCTGTTGGTCGAAGTCGAGGGCAGGCAGGGCATCGCGCAGCTGTTCGACGTCCCTCCGTTGCCACCGGTGGAGACACGCGTCGCAAGCGCAGACGGCGGTGGCGAGGTGTACGCGCTCGCGATCGACATCGAAACAGCGTTCCTCGAATACCTCGACATGTTCTACAACCTCGGGTTCGCCGGCCGCGCAATGCGCAAGATCGGCGCCATCGAGTTTGCGACCACTATCGCCCCGGGCCTGCGTGACGTGCTGTTGACCGGCAAGGTCAAAGAGTGCGTCGTGCGCGCCGACAAGAACGGGAAACGCGTGTACGACGAGATCGTCGTCGACTCACCGCCGACCGGCCGAATCGGAAATTTCCTCGACGTCACCAAGGCAATGGCCGATCTCGCCAAGGGTGGTCCGGTGCGCTCCCAGAGCGAAGGGGTCGTACGACTCCTGCATTCGGCGGACACCGTCGTGCATCTGGTGACGTTGCTCGAAGCACTGCCGGTGCAGGAAACCGCAGACGCAGTGCGCGAACTGGAGGCAGCCGATCTCAACCTGGGCACCGTCATCGTCAACCGAACCGAACCGACCTACCTCACGCCCGAGTCGCTGCAGGATGCAGCGCAGGGAAACATCGACGCGAACGCGCTGAGGTCCGGGCTGGACAAGGCTGGAATCACGTTGTCGGACAGTGATTTCGCGGGACTGCTCACCGAGACGATCGAACATGCGTCGACGCTGGCCGCGCAGGTAGAGAGCGGCACTCAACTGGACGAACTCGATACCGCGCGAATGCACTTGCCGATGCTTGCCGACGGCGTCGACCTCGGCGGCCTCTACGAACTTGCTGCAGAACTCAGAGAACAGGGTGTGAAATGACGCCGAAGGCAGCCCCGATCCTCGACATCGAAAAGATCTTGCTCGACGCGTCGTCGCGCATCGTCGTGGTGTGCGGAGCCGGCGGCGTCGGAAAGACGACCACTGCGGCATCCATGGCACTGCGCGCGGCCGAACAGGGCCGAAAGGTCGTCGTTCTGACCATCGATCCGGCTCGACGGCTTGCGCAGGCCCTCGGCGTCGACGAGCTCGACAATTCGCCGCAACCGGTGAAGCTACCGGCCGGGGCGACCGGTGAACTGCACGCAATGATGCTGAACATGCGCCGGACGTTCGACGAGATGGTCATCGAGCATTCGACTCCGGAGAAGGCCGAACAGGTCCTGTCCAACCCCTTCTACCAAACCGTCGCGTCGTCGTTCTCCGGCACACAGGAGTACATGGCGATGGAGAAGCTCGGGCAGTTGGCGGCGGACTCGACGTGGGATCTGATCGTCGTCGACACCCCACCGTCGCGTAATGCACTCGATTTCCTCGACGCCCCGCAGCGGCTCGGGTCGTTCCTCGACGGCCGCTTCATTCGACTGCTGATGGCACCCGGCCGCGGCCTCACCCGCATGGTGACGAGCGCGATGGGACTTGCGCTGCGCGGCGTCTCGACGGTGATCGGCAGCCAAATGCTCAACGACGCCTCGGCGTTCGTCCAGTCTCTCGATTCGATGTTCGGCGGATTCAGAGAACGCGCGACGCGTACCTACCAACTGCTGAGGGAGAGCGGCACAAGCTTCATCGTCGTAGCCGCTGCCGAACCTGATGCCCTACGCGAGGCAGCATTCTTCGTGGACCGGCTGAGCGGCGAAGGGATGCCGTTGGCAGGTCTGGTTCTCAACCGAACCCATCCGACGCTGTCCTCGTTGCCTGCCGATCACGCGGCTACTGCAGCCGATCAACTCGGCGGATCGGAGGACGACGCTGCGGTACTCACCGCTGCGGTGCTACGAATTCATGCTGCTCGCGCTGTGACAGCGGCGCGGGAGCTTCGATTGCTCCGACGCTTCACCTCGGCGCACCCCCGGGTCCCGATTGTGGGCGTTCCGTCGCTGCCGTTCGAAGTGTCGGATCTGCACGCGCTACGTGCCGTGGCGGATCAGCTCACCAGGTCGGCCTAAAGCCCGGTCGACCTAGAGCCAGGTCGACGTTGGGGCCTCGAGCGCCGCCGGTCGACCTAGGGCGTGGAGCCCTGGTCGGCCGGTCGACGTCGGCTCAGATCGCAGCCTGCTGCTGACGCTGCGACTCGAAGAACTCCGACCAGGAGTCGACCTCCGGGTGCTGCTTGAGCAGCGCACGCCGCTGACGCTCGGTCATTCCGCCCCAGACCCCGAACTCGACACGGTTGTCGAGTGCGTCCGCTCCGCACTGCATGAGTACCGGGCAGTGCCGGCAGATGGTCGCCGCTTTGCGCTGCGCCGCACCTCGAACGAAGAGTTGGTCTGGATCCGCCCCCTTGCACCTCGCCTGCGCAACCCAAGCGATACGTGCTTCTGCTTCTTCTACATCTAGCCGCGTCGGCGCTGCTGTCATATGCATTCCGGATACCCCTTCGCAGTACGAACGTCCTCGCTGAACGCTCCAGAAGCTCTTCGACCTTTATCTCCACTGCTCGAAGCACACGGATCTAGGAGCTGCCCCACATTCATATACAAGTGTTATGTGAATCACACCGTGCTCATAATTTAGGTAAATCCGGCGTCGAACGCAAGACGAGCGGGACAACTTTCTGGTACGGACGTCCCGACCTGCGGTTCCGCATATCGCCTACACCGCTCGGGCCGGTTCGAAGTCGGCACTTCCGCTCACGACTGCTGGGACTGCCGCCGTCGTCCACGTACGCTGTGCTTCGTGTCCGTTGGAAAAACCGTGGCGAAGCTCGCCGGATGTTCCGCACTTGCAGGTGCGCTGTTGGCCGGAGTGATGTTCCCGTTGGCAGGTGGGTTCGGCTACGCCTCGAACCGCGCAGCCGACACCGTCGACAATGTCTCGGCCGAACTCGTCGAGGGCGCGGTTCCCGCTGTCTCCACGATGGTCGACTCCGCGGGCAACCCCATCGCGTGGCTGTACGAGCAGCGTCGCTTCGAGGTGCCGAGCGACCAGATCTCCAACGAGATGAAGCTCGCCATCGTCTCCATCGAGGACAAGCGCTTCGCCGAGCACCAGGGCGTCGACTGGCAGGGCACGCTTCGTGCCTTCCTGACGAACACCACCAGCGGCCAGGTCGAACAGGGTGCGTCGACGCTCGATCAGCAGTACGTCAAGAACTACCAGCTCCTCGTGGTCGCCAAGACGGACGCCGAACGCCGCGCCGCCATCGAGACGACGCCCGCCCGTAAGATCCGCGAGATCCGGATGGCGTTGACGCTCGACAAGGAACTGACCAAGGACGAAATCCTCACCCGGTACCTCAACCTGGTTCCGTTCGGAAATTCCTCGTTCGGCATCCAGGACGCCGCGCAGACCTACTTCGGAATCGACGCGAGTCAGCTGGACGCCAAGCAGGCAGCGATGCTTGCGGGCATGGTGCAGTCCAGCTCTGCCCTGAATCCGTACACCAACGAAGAGGGCGTCACGGAACGCCGCAACATCGTGCTGGACACGATGATCCAGAACATCCCCGACCGCGCCGACGAATTCCGTCAGGCCAAGACCGAACCACTCGGCGTTCTCCCGGTGCCACAGACTCTCCCCCGCGGTTGTATTGCGGCAGGAGACCGCGGGTTCTTCTGTGACTACGCGTTGCAGTACCTGGCCGATGCCGGTATCAGCCGCGAGCAGATCGACAAGGGCGGCTACCTGATTCGCACAACGCTCGATCCCGCCGTCCAGAATTCGACCAAGGCTGCGCTCGTGTCGAACACGAACCCAAGTCTCGACGGCGTCGCCACCGTCATGAACGTCATCGCGCCCGGTCAAGACTCCCACCGCATCCTCGCGATGGGAAGCAGCCGTACGTACGGCCTCGACGCAGACGCCGATCAGACGGTCCAACCGCAGCCTTACTCGCTCGTCGGACACGGCGCCGGATCGATCTTCAAGGTGTTCACCACCGCTGCGGCGATGGAACGCGGTCTC